>NZ_CP097843.1:1375434-1719293 GCF_023611505.1 Streptococcus oralis
TGGTCACGTCTTGGAGATGACTGAGCCCCTCACTAGTCATCTCAATCCAATAATCAACCACAGAGATCAAGGGATCTAAACGATGGCTAATGATCAGAAAACTTCTTCCTTGATTTCTCTCCTCCACAATCCACTGACAAAAATAATGGCAAGCTCTATCATCCAAACCTGCAAAAGGTTCATCTAGCAAGATCACAGAGGCCTTACTAGTTAAGATGGTCAATAGCTGAAGAATCTTTTGTTGGCCACCACTTAATTGATAGGGACTCTTATCAAGCGCCTGCTCCAAATTAAAATATCGTAAAGCTTGGAGAATCCGCTGATTTCTTTCAGAGTCTGGACTATCTAATTGCAGTTCCTCTCTCAGACTGACTCGGATAATTTGCTTCTCAGCTTCCTGAACAACTCCCGTCAGGTCACGGTACAAACTCTTTTTCTTTTTCAGGACTGTCCCCTTCCAGGTAATGCGCCCTTTATACTTCTGAAATTGAAGAATAGACCGAAAGAGGGTTGATTTCCCGACACCATTGTCACCCAAGATACAGGAAATTCCTTGGTAGAAAGTAAAATCCGCAATCGAAAAGAGGGGACGCTTATCCAGCTCACAAGTCGTTCTATCCATATGGAACAATTCCGGGCTAGAAGCAACATTCTTTGAAGAAACCTGTGTCATCTCAGAGGTAGGGATTTGAAACACTTCCCTTAGTTGTCCATCTCTTAGCTCCACCATATGGTCGATATAGGCTTCATAATCAGATAAATCATGGTCGCACAGGATGACTGCCTTCCCATTAGAGGCTAACTCTTTTAGAATCTCCAATATCTCGATTCTGCTCTTGCGGTCAATGGAAGCGAAGGGCTCATCCAAGAGATAGACCCTAGGATTCATAGCAAAGAGAACAGCCAAAGAAGCCTTTTGCTTTTCCCCACCTGATAAGTGATGAATTGGACGGTGCAAAATCGCCTTACAACGACATTGCCCAACCACCTCTGCTATTTTAGAATCAATTTCCTGAACGGGATGGCCGATATTCTCCAGGGTGAAAATCAGCTCCTCAAACAAGTTCTCCATGGTAAATTGATGATTAGGATTTTGAAAGAGAATACCAACCGTCTGGACACGTTTGATGATAGAAAGCTGACTGACCTCACTCCCATTTATCAGGACTTGACCGCTATAGGGAAGAGAACTGACTTGGGCAATGACTTGAAAGAGACTGGATTTTCCTGAACCACTGCTCCCAACTAACAAGGTAAAGGCTTGCTCATGAAAAGTAAAATCAAGCGGCTCAGAGAAGATTGGGGACTGAATCGCTCGTAGTTCCAGGCCCATCTATGCCTTTCCTCCAGCTGCAAACTGATGATAGAGTTTGACAATGGCACGAACCAAGATGGTACAGAAGAAAAAGACGGAAATAAAACGTACCACCAGCAAGGAAAGGACAAAAGGAAGGGAGAAGGCATAGTAACCTAATTTAATGTATTCATAGACAAAGCTAAAAAGCGTAATCCCAATACTATTAGCAGTTAGAGAGAGCCAACTTTCATAGCGATTCTTGGTCACAAGAAAGCCAAATTCACTTCCCAGACCTTGAACCAAGCCAGACAAAAGAGCGCCTAGACCGAATTGGCTACCATATAGGACTTCCGCAAGTGCAGCGAGCACTTCTCCAATCGTTGCACTTCCGACTCTTGGAACAAAGATGGCCGCAATGGGCGCAGCCATACACCAGAGACCAAAAAGGATCTCATTGGCAAAGGCCTGCAAACCAAGAGGGGCCAAGATCAGGGTGAGGATATCAAACAGATAGCCTGAACCCACAAAAACGCCACCAAAAAAGATAGACAAGAAAGCAAGTAAGATAACATCTTTTAACTGCCATTTTTTCAACATAAAAAACTCCTTTTTTAAAGAAAAGTGGGGCATTCAAGGAGAGCTACCAAAAGGCTTGCCGTCAAGCCTATCCTCTTTTGATAAACAAAAAAACTCCAATTACAAACGAGAATTAGAGTTTACCTTACAAGATTAGACCGTTCTTTTCGACATACGAAAAAAACCTTTTCACATTTCCCTTCGCCAGTATTAACTGTATCAGGTTCAATGGGTATCATCTCAGCCTAAAGCACCCCAAATGTCTTTATTATTTAATTACTGGACCAGTATAGCAAAAAATGAAAGCCCTAGCAAGATATTTGGCCGGAAAATATATTTATATAGTTTGTTTGTTAATTCTTTTAATCTACATAAAAGTATTGAATCTGTCCTATAATTCATAACCGATATCAAAAAAGGCTAATTCTAAAGCAACTGCTTGATTCCAGCGTTGCTGAAGTTCTGTCAAATCTTCTCGATTTTTCCCGACACGATTGAGTTCGTCAACCAGAAATTGAACCCACTCTGTAAAGAAAAGACCTCTGTGGAGATTGATCCATTCCAAATGAATATAGGCTTCAGGTAGAGCCAAATCTTTAGAACCCCAGTCTAAATAGAGACCTTCTGCAATGACCAGCATGACCAAAAGATGAGCATAGTCTGATGAAGCCACAGCAGAATACATTAGCTCCTGAAAGGCTTTTGTTATAGGGTGCAAAGTCACTTCTATATATTCATTCTCTGCTACTTTTAACTCTTTGAAAGCCTTTTGGAAATAGCCGTCTTCATCTGCTTCAAGAAAACCTAGTTGCTTGGCAAAACGAAGCTTGGATTCAAGCTGGTCTGCGTGGGCTACGCAGGCACCCAGCATGGATAAGAAGGCATCAAAGAAGTGATAATCTTGAATTAGGTATTCTTTTAAGACATTATTCTCAATTGTTCCTGCAAAAAGTTCCTTGACAAAACGATGATTGATTGCAGCCTGCCAATCCTTCTGACTGCTTTTTAATAATTCTCCAACAATCAAACCTGGCTGAAATGCATAGTCTTGTGTTTCCATATTTACTTCTCCTATCTTTACTCCTTAGTAATTAATAAAACACCAAGAGATACCAAGCAAAATCCTAGTTTCACTTGATCCTTTTAAAGAAAATTGAGGGCATTTACAGAGAGCTACCTAAACAAGCCTATCCAGTTTATATAGACAAAAAAACCCCAATTACAATTAAGAATTAGAGTTTACCTTACAAGATTAGACAGTTTCCTTCAACATACGAAAAAAACCTTTTCACATTTCCCTTCGCCAGTCTTAACTGTATCAGGTTCAATGGGTATCATCTCAGCCTAAAGCACCCCAAATGTCTTTATTATTTAATTACTGGACCAGTATAACAGAATTTGAAAGCCCTAGCAAGATATTTGACCGGAAAATATATTTATATAGTTTATGATAACGATTTAATCTTTCTATACACGAAGAAAAACCTCCACATCAGGTGGAGGCCTTCTACTTTATCAATACAATTTCAAATCACGAGGATCGACTGGGAAGGTTGGGTTGTATGGGTTATGACGGAGTTTGAAGTGTTTGACATCCTCAATAGTCTGAGTTCCAGATAACTGCATGACTGTCTTCAATTCTGCATTCAAGTGCTCAAAGACTTGACGCACACCAACACTACCACCAAGGGCCAAACCATAGATAACAGGGCGGCCAATAGCTACCAAGTCTGCCCCTGAAGCCAAGGCTTTAAAGACGTGTTGACCACGACGAACACCAGAGTCAAAGACAATTGGCACACGTTTATCAACTGCTTCTGCTACTTCTTGAAGTGAATCAAAGGCAGCTGGCCCACCGTCGATTTGGCGACCACCGTGGTTGGTTACCCAGATACCAGAAGCACCTGCGGCAAGCGAACGTTCAACGTCCTCACGGCACTGTGGCCCCTTGACATAGACAGGAAGTCCTGAGTATTCAGCGATAAATTCGACATCGCGTGGAGACAAGCGTTGTTTGGCTGACTTATAAACAAAGTCCATTGATTTTCCAGCACCTTCTGGCAGGTATTCCTCAACAATCGGCATGCCAACTGGGAAGACAAAACCATTGCGCTTATCGACCTCACGATTGCCCCCTACGGTAGCATCTGCCGTCAAGACAATCGCTTTGTAGCCTTCAGCCTTCACACGGTCCATGATATGGCGGTTGATTCCGTCATCCTTACTAAAGTAAAATTGGAACCAATGAGGTGTCCCTTGAAGGGCTTCCGAAATTTCTGGAAGGTCTACAGTAGAGTAAGAGCTGGTTGTATAGAGGGAACCAAACTCATGCACACCACGCGCAGTGGCTACTTCCCCCTGCTCATTTGCTAATTTATGAGCCGCAACAGGCGCCATAATGATGGGTGAAGATAGTTTTTCACCTGCAAATTCAATCTCTGTACTTGGATTTTCAACATCACAAAGCGTATGTGGAACGATGAGTTTGTGGTTAAAGGCACGGATATTCTCGCGTAAAGTGAAAGTATCCTCTGCTCCACTAGCGATATAACCGAAGGCTGCTTTAGGAATGACTTGTTGCGCCATTGGCTCCAAATCATAAGTGTTAATAAAATCTACAGGTCCTTCTGCATTGCTTGTTTTATATGACATAAAGTGTCCTCCTTATCAAGTAAGCGTTTACTTTTTCTTACATAAACTATCTTACCTCTTTTTCAGGTTCCTTTCAAAAATTTTGTCTGGCAATTTCAAACTGATTATCTGAATATGCCCCCAAAAAAGAGAGGACTCTCATTCTACCATTATTCTATACTCTTCTTTACCTTTAGGGAGCTTTGTTTTATTGCCCACATATAAAAAATCAGATAATCCTAGTGACTACCTGATTTTCTATATTTTAGGCATTTTGCCAATTTTCTTGATCTTCTTTAAAGCGTTTTAGGAGAGCGAGTCCTTCTGGTGTGATATATCCCTCTTCTTGGGCTAGGTGGATCAGTTCACTGTAGTTAGAAAGCGTCACAAGTTTGACACCTGCGTCTGCAAAGTTTTTATCTGCTTTTGGTAGTTGATAACTAAAAATAGCTACAACACCAAGAACGTCTGCTCCTTCGCGTTTGGCAGCTGCTACAGCCTCGAGAACAGAACCACCAGTTGAAATGAGGTCTTCAACAACAACCATCTTTTGCCCCTGAGATACGCGACCTTCGATTTGATTACCAGCTCCGTGGTCTTTTGGTTTGCTGCGGATGTAGGCAAAAGGCAAGTTCATCTTGTCAGCGATGATAGCTCCGTGAGGAATCCCTGCTGTTGCAGTTCCTGCAATCACTTCAACCTCCGGAAATTCTGCTTTAATAGCTTCCACAAAACCATTTTCAATTAGGGTACGAGTTTCTGGATAGGCAAGCGTCACACGGTTGTCAGTATAAATCGGCGATTTGATACCAGATGCCCAAGTGAAAGGCTCCTCTGGTTTGAGGTAAACGGCTTGGATTTTCAAGAGGTGGCTAGCGATATCTTTAGCAAGTGTCATAGTATTCTCCTTTTGCTTTTGTAATCTATTTCTTTAATTTCTGTCTTGGTTCCATTCATCCTTGATAGCATGATAAGCTGCAACAGGATCCTCAGCTTGGGTAATGGGACGTCCTACTACGATATAGTCACTACCGATTTGATAAGCATCCGCTGGCGTCATGACGCGTTTTTGGTCTCCTACCGCAGCTCCCGCTGGACGAATTCCCGGTGTCAGACAGATAAAATCTGGATTGGTGGCTTCTTTGATGAGTTGCACTTCCTGGGCCGAGCAAACGACACCATCCAAGCCTGCTTCAGCTGTCTTCTTGGCATAGTGAATCACAGACTCTTGCAGGCTGGTTTGGATATTTTGAAAATCCTGCATCTGGCTTTCCGACGTTGATGTAAGCTGGGTCACAGCGATCAATTTAGCTTGTGTCCCAAGACCTTCACGCGCAGCCTTCATCATCTCTACACCACCAGCAGCATGAACATTTGTCATGTCCACACCAAGCTGAGACAAGACCCTCATAGCAGATTTGACTGTATTTGGAATGTCATGTAGCTTGAGGTCCAAAAAGACACTATGTCCCAGTGACTTCAAATAACGGACAACTTCCGGACCCTCCGCATAATAAAGCTCCATTCCCACTTTTAGATAAAGACTTTCTTCTGCTGGGAAAAGAGATAAAAATTCCTTGACCGCCTCAAAACTAGGAAAATCAAGAGCAATAACTGGACGATGTTCACGCATACCTTTCTCCTTTTACCTTTACGAGCAAGAGAGTATGGTTAAAAACAAACCACGAAAAAAGGAACCTGCCAACAGCAAGGTTCCACGAAAAATGGGTAGTCTCCACCCTTTCACCGTCTAACCTTAGCTGCCTCTCTGGACTGCTTTAAAGGTTTTTTTCTATTCTATTATTTATAGTAGGACTTGTCAAGCAAAAACTCAAAACTGGACTTCTATACCATTCAAAATCAAGAGGAAAAGTTAGTCTAACGACTCTGTGATTGCTGGCTCGTTTGACTTCCCTGTTCTTCTTGTTTTTTCTTTTCTTCTTCCTGTTTTTTCTTCTCAGCTTCCTTGGCCTCTTGTTTGGCTTTTTCCTCAGCCTCTTCTATCAATTTATCCGCTATGGTATAGCTGTACGCTCCAGCCTCCATATCGACTACACTCGGTTCTGTCAATTGTGGCTTGATTTTGCTGTAATAAGGCAATTTCTTACTCAATTCTGACAAGGGAACCAAAATCTCATCTGTGTCCAGCATAGTAATTTTTAAAAGATCTGCTGTTGCCTTGCTCGGAGCTAATTCGATTTTCTGGATTTGACTCTTGATATCCTCACTGATAGTAGATAATCCTGTGATCAGCTCTTTCACCTGCTGCTCATCATTAAAGGTAACTGTCAGATAAGTCTCAGGCAAGTTTAAGCGATTTACAGGAGTTGACTCAACCGCACCACTAGAAAGAATTGGATAATACTCTTCACCAGACACATAATAACCGACAATATCAAACTCCTTAACCTCAATCGTAAAGTTAGTCGGAAATTGATAGTTAATCTTCGCTGATTCTATCCAATGGTTGGACTTGATTCGCTCAGCGTATGTTTCCTTATCCAACAATAGAGCTAAGGTATAGTCGCTATCTTGAATTCCAGAAGCCTGTTTGATGTCATCCGCCTGGGTGTTCCTATTTCCCTTAACCTCGATATTTTTGATGGTCGAAAGTGGAGTCAACAGATAGACTGAAAGAAGGAGGACCAGGACACTGGGTACCAAGATACTCACAGCTCGCCAAATATGAACAGGCGCAATTTTAGGTTTGGCTGGTTTCTCTGGTTTTTCTTTTTTCTTCTTTTCTTTTTCTTCTTTGACTTTCAGGTCATCCTTTTTAGATTTTTCTTCTTTTTCGGATGATTCTTCGTCTGGAACAGTTTCGTTCTGATCGGAATCACTTGATGACTTCTTACTTTCCTCTAACGACTTAGAGTTTTTCCCCATTCGAGCTTGTTTTTCCTTTTCCTTCTCCTCAGCTAGGGCAGCTTCTTCCTCAGCCTTTTTTTTCAGGTATTCCTGGTTTCGTTTCTGCCATTCAGACAATTCTTGCTTCTGGTTTGATTCTTTGTTCTTATCCTTTGACATTGATATTCCTTATGCTAGGTCTTTTCTTAGTAGATCGTAAAAATCTGCAAGAGATTTCAATTCAGTCGAAGCTTTCATGCTAGCTTGGTACTGATCCTTGTGACTAAGCAAGTGACTGAGTTTTTCCTCCAAGCTTTCCAAGGTCAAGTCACTTTCTTGAAGTTCTTCTGCATAGCCTTTCTTAACAAAGTAGGCTGCATTTTCAATCTGGTCTCCTCGACTTGCTTCACGACCCAATGGTACGATGAGATGGAGTTTCGCCATGGCTAAGAGCTCAAAAATCGTATTGGCACCGCCACGCGTTACCACCACATCTGCCATCTCCATCAAGGGTTGATAGAGATCTGTCACATAATCAACACGAAAGAGATTTTGACTCAATTCATTGAGGCTTGAATCTCCAGTGAGATTAATAATGTTGTAGCGCTCTGTCAACTCTTTTTTATGGTCTGTCACTAATTGGTTAAATACACGAGCTCCTGCAGAACCACCCACAAACAATACAGTTGGCAATTTAGGATCAAAGTGGGTTTGGATATCCACCAATTCATCTGGTTCTGAAGTTTTTTGATCTGAAACCTTTGTTACTGCTCCCACATGCTCGACTTTTGCGAGACCAGCAGCCTGCTCAAAGGTTGAATACATCTTAGTCGCAAATTTATAGGCAATTTTATTGGCCAAGCCCATAGACAGGTCCGATTCGTGAATAAAGACAGGCACTCCTGACACACGCGCTGCGATAACCGGCGGTACTGAGACAAATCCTCCCTTAGAAAAAAGAGCCTGTGGACGCAGTCGTAACATGATAAAGAGGGATTGGACAATTCCCCAACCAACTTTAAACACGTCCAGCATATTTTGCCAAGAGAAATAGCGACGCAACTTCCCAGTCGCAATAGAATGGAAAGTAACATCCAAACCTGACTTGAGGATTTCTTGGTGTTCGATTCCGTGTTTATCACCAATATAGTGAACTTCCCAGCCGTCTTCGATGAACTTAGGCATTAACAAAAGATTGAGGGTGACATGTCCAACCGTCCCCCCACCTGTAAAGACAATTTTTTTCATATTATTCCTTTAACTCCGCTACTGTGTCGATAAAGAGGTCGCCACGTACTTCAAAGTTAGCATACATATCCCAGCTAGCATTTGCAGGACTGAGAAGGACTACATCTCCTTGAGTCGCAAGCTCATAGGCCTTGCGGGTCGCATCTGCAATATCTGTCGCATCTACATAAGTCACACCAGCCTTCTCTGCTGCCCGTTTGACACGTTCTGAAGACTGACCGAGGATGATCATCTTCTTGAGCCCAGTAATATCTGGAACCAATTCGTCAAACTCATTCCCACGGTCCAAACCACCTGCAATTAAGATGACCTTACTATTGTCAAATCCTGACAAGGCTTTTTGAGTAGCCAAGATATTGGTTGACTTGCTATCGTTATAGAATTTGACCCCCTTGATTTCATCCACAAACTGGAGACGGTGCTTGACACCACCAAAGGCTGAAAGAGTTTCCTTGATGATTTGGTTATCTACACCACGTAGCTTGGCTACTGCAATGGTCGCAAGGGCATTTTCCACATTGTGGCTACCTGGAACACCGATTTCACTAGCTGTCATGACCACTTCCCCACGGAAGTAGAGTTGACCATTTTCCAAATAGGCCCCATCAACCTTTTCCTTTGTTGAAAATGGTACAACAGTAGCCTGTGTTTTGGTAGCCAATTCTTTTGCCAAGTCTTGGTTAAAGTTCAAGACAAGGAAATCAGCTGCTGTCATATTATTTTGGATATTCCACTTAGCTACCACATAGGCCTCAAAAGAACCATGGTAGTCGATATGAGTGGGCATGAGGTTGGTAATAACCGCAATCTCAGGATGAAATTCTTGAACACCCATCAGTTGGAAGGAAGACAGTTCCATGACAAGGGTATCCTTGGCTGTTGCAGTTTGAGCCACTTGACTGGCAGGATAGCCGATGTTCCCTGACAAGAGACCATGTTGACCGGCAGCAGTCAAAACTTCCCCAATCATAGTCGTTGTGGTTGTTTTCCCATTTGAACCTGTGATACCGATAATTGACGCTTCCGAGATCAAGTAAGCCAACTCCACCTCAGTCAAGACTGGAATTCCCTTTGCCAATGCCTTTTCAATCATGGGATTGCTATACGGAATACCTGGATTTTTCACCATCAGAGCGAAATCTTCATCCAACAATTCCAAAGGATGCCCACCAGTGACAACCTTGATTCCCTCTTCTAGCAAGCTTTGAGCAGCAGGATTTTCCTCAAAAGGTTTGCTGTCATTTACTGTCACAATGGCACCTAGCTTGTCCAATAAACGGGCTGCAGACTCACCAGACTTAGCCAAACCTAAAACAAGTACTTTCTTATTTTTAAATTGATCGATTACTTTCATGTCTCAAACTCCATTTCTACTCCTACTATTTTACCATTTTTATGGAAATAATACTAAGCGAAAATGCTCTAGTCCTCATTCTGACATTGAAAAAGAGAGCCATAGCTCTCTTTCTATTTATCTTCTTTTGCTCTTTTTTACAGGCATAAGCGTAATGTCCCTCAAGCTAAAGTAGGCTAGGGCCAGCATAGCTATTGTGACAAAGAATTCTGTCGGTAATTGGAAGATTTGCAAGATGGACAACATCAGCAAAATCAAGAGTGCAACAACTACAAAGACTAAGATAACGATGTTGACTGTTCCTTTGATACTTTGTGGTGTCGCAAATACATAGAGTAGTAATAAGAGTATCCCTATGATTAAATAGACCATCTTTATCTCTTTCTAGCTGTTACTCAGCTGATTTTTTCTTTTTGTTGGCTTTCTCACGCTCTGCCTTGTTAAGGATTTGCTTACGCAAACGGATTGACTCAGGCGTTACTTCCATGTACTCATCGTCATTCAAGAATTCAAGAGACTCTTCAAGGGTCAAGATACGAGGTGTCTTGATAACCGCTGTTTGGTCCTTAGTAGCTGAACGGACGTTGGTCATTTGTTTGGCCTTAGTGATGTTAACTGTCAAGTCGTTTTCACGAGAGTTTTCACCAATGATCATTCCTTCGTAAACCTCAGTACCTGGGTTGACAAAGATGGTTCCACGTTCTTCGATAGACATGATTGAGTAAGTCGTTGCCTTACCAGCATCGATGGAAACGAGGGCACCACGGTGACGTCCACCAATTTCACCCGGAATCAATGGCAAGTATTGGTCAAAGGTATGGTTCATGATACCGTAACCACGAGTCATTGACAAGAACTCAGTTGAGTATCCGATCAAACCACGCGCTGGAACAAGGAAGACCAAACGAGTTTGACCATTACCAGTTGAAATCATATCCAACATTTCACCCTTACGTTCAGAAAGGCTTTGGATAACAGATCCTTGGTATTCTTCTGGAGTATCGATTTGAACACGTTCGAATGGTTCACATTTAACACCGTCAATTTCTTTTACGATAACTTCTGGACGAGATACTTGAAGTTCATAACCCTCACGGCGCATGGTTTCAATCAGGATTGACAAGTGCAATTCTCCACGTCCTGAAACAGTCCATTTATCTGGTGAGTCCGTTGGGTCAACACGAAGGGAAACGTCTGTTTGCAATTCTGCTTGCAAGCGTTCTTCTACCTTACGAGAAGTCACCCATTTCCCTTCACGACCTGCAAATGGTGAATTATTTACCAAGAAGGTCATTTGGAGGGTTGGTTCATCGATATGTAGGATTGGAAGAGGTTCAATGGCATCCGTCGGAGTAATAGTTTCACCAACAAAGATATCTTCCATACCGGATACGGCAATCAAGTCACCTGCTTTGGCTTCTTGGATTTCACGACGTTCCAAACCAAAGAAACCGAAGAGTTTTGTTACACGGAAGTTCTTCGTTGTACCATCTAGTTTAGAAAGGGTAACTTGGTCTCCAACTTTCACACTACCACGGAAGACACGACCGATACCGATACGACCTACGAAATCATTGTAGTCCAAAAGTGACACTTGGAACTGCAAAGGCTCATCTGAGTTGTCTACTGGAGCTGGGATATGGTCGATAATGGTGTCAAAGATTGGCGCCATTGTTTTTTCTTGATCAGCTGGATCATCTGACAAGGAAGATGTTCCGTTGATAGCTGAAGCATAAACAACTGGGAAATCAAGCTGGTCATCATCTGCGCCAAGCTCGATGAAGAGTTCCAAGACTTCGTCCACTACTTCTGCTGGGCGAGCTGATGGTTTATCTATTTTGTTGACAACCACGATTGGGACAAGGTCTTGTTCCAAGGCTTTTTTCAATACGAAACGAGTCTGTGGCATGGTTCCTTCGTAGGCATCTACGACCAAGACAACACCGTCAACCATTTTCATGATACGCTCAACTTCTCCACCGAAGTCCGCGTGTCCTGGTGTGTCCATGATATTGATACGAGTTCCGTTGTAGGCAACGGCTGTATTTTTAGCAAGGATGGTAATTCCACGCTCTTTTTCGATATCGTTTGAGTCCATAGCACGCTCTGCCAATTCAGTACGTGCATCAAGCGTTTCTGATTGTTTCAATAATTCATCAACGAGGGTTGTTTTCCCGTGGTCAACGTGGGCAATAATGGCTACGTTACGGATATCTTCTCTTAATTTTGTCATGATTTCCTCTATAATATTTAAATTTTTATTTCTAACTGAACAATTATACCACAGTCTCATTCAAAAATCACAGTTCAGCTAAGTGTAAATGTTTTCACTCTGCTTTTCTAGTCAAGGCAACTCTTTTCAAAGTCAGAGACTTATGATAAGATAAGCTGGTATGCGTTTAGATAGATTATTAGCCCAAGAAAAAATCAGTCGCAAGGCTATGAAACAGGCACTTTTGAAAAAAGAAATCCTAGTGAACGATTGCCCAGCCAGCTCCCTCGCTCAAAATGTCGACACTGGATTACAGAAATTAGTCTTTCAAGGACGGCGGATTCAAGGATACGAGCACACCTACCTCATGCTTCATAAGCCAAACGGAGTCGTTACAGCTAGCAAAGATAAGAAACTTCCAACCGTCATGGACCTCCTTCCACCTGACATCCAGTCTGACCAGCTCTATGCTGTCGGCAGATTAGACCGTGATACGACGGGGCTACTCCTTTTGACAGACAATGGACCTTTAGGATTCCAACTCCTTCATCCCCAGTACCATGTCGATAAATCCTATCAAGTGGTGGTAAATGGACTGCTCACACCAGACCATATCCAGTCATTCAAAGAGGGAATTGTCTTTTTAGATGGGACCACTTGTAAACCTGCAAAACTAGAAATTCTGTCCGCAAGTTCTTCCTCCAGTCAAGCCACCATCACCATCTCCGAAGGCAAGTTTCATCAGGTTAAAAAAATGTTCCTCTCAGTCGGTGTCAAGGTGGTCTCTCTCAAACGAGTTCAGTTCGATGATTTTACATTAGATTCAGAACTTGCAGAAGGGCAATACCGTCCCTTAAATCCAGAGGAATTGGAAATCATAAAAAACTATTTAGAGAAAAGTGGATAAAAGAAAAAAAGCTTTATATAAAGCTTTTTGTTTATTGCTTATCTAAAAAATACTGCGACGGTTGCAATCCAGTTAAGTACAGAAACCACAAGTCCTACGATGTTGAGAATTTTTTCTGTTTTATAGTCTAGTCCAGATTCTTTTTGGTATGAAAAAGCCAAGACCAATCCTATGATCCCCAAAATCAGACCTACTATTGGAAATAGCAAACCAAGGACGATAGATAAGATACCTAAAATAAGTGAAGGTTTTTTCTTTTGTTGTGAATTCATATTATAAAATCTCCTTAAATTTATTATAAATGATGGTACCTTAAGATACTAGCTTTATCTATCATTCGACAGTTTTTTAAAGAATCTTAGCTAGTCTTCACTTTCCCTTTCCAAGAATCCAATCCATAAGAAAGGATATAAATCTCAGAAAAACCTTGTTTTTTCAGATAAAGTGCTGCATTGGTCACTCCTTGTCCGCGTTGATTTTCGTAGAGAAGGACAGGTTTATCCTTGCGAAGGGCTGCAAGGCTTGACTTCAACTGATTTGAAGGAATATTGCGCGCACCAAGGATATGTTTTCTGTGAAATTCTGCTGGTTCACGGACATCAATCAACTGCCCTTTTCGAATCAAGGCTTCAAATTCTGTATTATCCACAATCTTAGCCGCACGACGAATACGAAGGTAGTTATACCCCATCCATGCCGCCATCGCTAGTACGATTCCCCACAAAACCCAAATTGTCATAAGTTCTTATCTCCATTTTTCTCAATATAGTCTAATTCTATCTTGTGCTCCCTGCGGAGAACAGCTTCCGCTTCTAGGTAATCTAGCTTGTCCATCAGACCTGCATCATAGATCCGAGAGAGTTCGAGCTTCATCAGTTCAATATCATACAAGCGCTTCCCCATGTAAACAATAATGCCAAACTGTTTGAGAAATTGTTGCACATCATAGAATGTTTTCATAGCTTCCATTCTAACAGATTTTAGACTTTTTTTCAATACTGGACCGGCTCTTTCCCCCTATTTTCTTCGTCTTCATTGTCCATTCTTCCGCAAGTGTGGTACAATAAAAACATGAGAATTCAACAACTACACTATATTATCAAAATCGTCGAAACTGGCTCTATGAATGAAGCAGCCAAGCAACTCTTTATCACCCAACCCAGTCTTTCAAATGCCGTTCGAGACTTGGAAAATGAAATGGGCATTGAAATCTTTATCCGCAATCCCAAGGGCATTACCTTAACCCGTGATGGGATGGAGTTTCTCTCCTACGCTCGTCAAGTTGTCGAGCAAACTCAGCTTCTGGAGGAACGCTATAAAAATCCTGTCGCCCACCGCGAACTCTTTAGTGTTTCCTCTCAGCACTATGCCTTTGTAGTCAATGCCTTTGTATCCCTGCTCAAGAAAAGTGATATGGAAAAATACGAGCTTTTTCTTCGTGAAACTCGGACTTGGGAGATTATCGACGATGTCAAGAACTTCCGTAGTGAAGTCGGTGTCCTCTTCTTAAACAGCTACAACCGTGATGTTTTAACAAAAATGCTGGATGACAACCACCTCTTGGCCCACCATCTCTTTACAGCCCAGCCCCATATCTTCGTCAGCAAAACCAACCCTCTAGCAAAGAAAGATAAGGTTAAACTAGAAGACTTGGAGAACTTCCCTTACCTCAGCTATGACCAAGGGACTCACAACTCCTTCTACTTCTCTGAAGAGATTCTCTCGCAGGAATACCACAAAAAATCTATCGTGGTCAGCGACCGTGCCACCCTCTTTAATCTCTTAATTGGTTTGGACGGATACACGATTGCAACAGGGATTTTGAACAGCAACCTCAACGGAGACAATATCGTTTCCATTCCACTGGACATAGACGATCCTATCGAGCTAGTCTACATCCAGCATGAAAAAACCAGCCTGTCTAAGATGGGCGAACGCTTTATCGAATACTTAGTAGAAGAAGTTCAATTCGATAATTAATAGGAAAAAGAAAAAGTTAGGAAATAGAAAGTGAAAAAGATACTACTGACTAGTGCTTTAATCCTTTCAATCGCAGGATTGGCACCCGCATCCGTCTCAGGAGAAGAAAACACAACTCAATCCACATCTGCTGTCAAGGAATCAATTGCCAAAGAAGAAAAGAAAGAGTCGAGTGTTGAGGAAAACTCTAAATCAGAGGTGCTTCCGAAAGTAGATGTGCAAGAAGACAAGCCCCCAAAAGAAGGGTGGTACCAAGAAAATCACCACTGGCGTTTTTACCAAGATGATAAACCTGCTTTGAACTGGAAACAAATCCAAGGCAAATGGTACTACTTCGATCAAGATGGTAATCGTCTTCATTCTACTATCTACAAAGGCTATGCCTTTGACCAAGATGGGGTTATGGTAGAAAATAGCTGGACCAATTTGGACAACCAATGGTATTATGCTGATTCCTCTGGACGATTAGCTCAGAATACCTGGAAAAAAATTAACGGCTCCTGGTACTATTTTGACCAAACTGGAAGCATGCTCAGCAACACCTCCGTTGACGGCTATCTGCTCACAAATAGTGGGGCTATGGCAGAAAAGGGTTGGATTAAATTAGACCAAAATTGGTATTATGTCACACCATCTAGCAGAATCTCGCAAGACAAGTGGGAGAAAATCAACGGTTCTTGGTATTATTTTGATAAAAACGGCGTGATGCTCAGCCAGACAACCATTGGTGCCTACCTGCTAGGCGATAGCGGAGCCATGGCAGAAAACTCTTGGGTGAGAATCAATGAAAATTGGTATTACGCTAATGCATATGGGAAATATAGCCAAGACAAATGGGAGAAAATAAATGGTTCTTGGTATGCTTTTGAACAAAATGGAGTCATGCTTTCCAATAAATGGAAAGAAAGCTACTACCTCAAAACCAGCGGGGCCATGGCGGAGAAAGAGTGGATCTTCGATAAATCCTACAATAGCTGGTTCTATCTAAAAGCGGATGGCCGTTATGCAAATCAGGAGTGGATTGGGGCATACTACCTCAAGTCTGGCGGTTATATGGCCAAGAATGAGTGGATTTACGACGACTATTACAAGGCTCGTTACTATCTGGACGATAGTGGACATTATGTATCAGGAACTTACAAGATAGACGGCAAGGAACACTTGTTCCAAAAATACGGCCAATGGATTTCTGAAGTTTCAACTGAAGGTGGATTTACAAAAGGTCAATACAACAATACCATCTTCCTAGATCCTGGACATGGTGGTCAAGATTCTGGTGCCTTTTACTACAATGTCGCTGAGAAAGATCTCAACATGCAGATTTACCATAAACTTCGTGCTAAGTTAGAAGAACTGGGCTACAAGGTCCTCACCTCTCGTGATAGCGATATTGACGTTGACTTTGTTACCGAACGTTCTCGTATGGTTAATAAGACCAACTCTGACATCTTTATCAGTATTCACTTCAATGCAACTGGTAGCGCATACTCAAAAGCGAGCGGTATTCAAACCTACTCCTATAGAGATGAACCTGATTATCCAAGTAAGATTAATCAATACTGGCACAATCACCCTGATCGTATGAGTGAAAGCAAACGCCTCGCCGCTGCCATCCACTCCTCTCTCCTTGCAGAAACAGGAGCTAAGGATGCTGGTCTGTTGGAGAGCAGCTATGCTGTACTACGCGAAACAGCCAAACCAGCCGTTCTCCTAGAGCTTGGTTATATGGATAATTTCTCCGAAAACCAACAAATCAGAGATAGCCACTACCAAGATAAACTGGTCGCAGGTATTGTGAAAGGGATCCAAAAATATTACGCTGGTCAGTAAAAAAGTCTCGAGAAATCTCGAGACTTTTTATTTGCCTTCTTTTTTATCTTTATCAGGAAAGAGGTAACCAAGTCCTACACAAGCTAGCACACCGGCACCAATCACCAAACCACTTGAAATTGGCAATAGATCAAAAATAGCATTCGCAATGATAAAGGCGATAATCAAGCACATCAAGCTAGCCTTGTAGTCTTTTTTCAAAAAGTTTTCTAGCGTGAAATAGAGGAACAATCCTACCGGAATGAGTGACCAGAGGTTTACATCCAAACTTGGCCAGCCAACAGATCCGAAATACAATACTAGCGCTGCTGCTACTAAAAATACAAGTCCCAATAATTTTTTCATTTTTTTGTCTCCATTTTCTTTTTTTGGTTCTTGAGTTGTCTGATATTGACCCCTCACGCCCTTACATGAATCATTATAGCAGAGGAATTTTTCAAGAACAAGCCCTTTTGCCTATCTGGTCAATATCTCTGTCTAAGTGGTTGAATAGTCGTGATAAAAGAAAAAGAAGCCCTAATGGGCTTCTTGATTCTGCCGATTGTAACAGTATTTTTGAACAAATACAATCTAGTTTTTCTTTTCCTTTGACTCTAGAGAAGATTTGATTGCTTCACGATCTGCTTGTAGTTGAGCTAAGTTCTTTTCTTCTTCCTCAACTTTACTAGTATCTGGTTTCACACGATAATAAACATCTTCTGGTTTCATTAACATCGCTCCATACTCTTGTCCAGAAAGTAGTCTTTCCTCAGCATGATTGCTTTTATCCGTAATCTTTCCATCATCAGCAGGTTTCATAACAACTCCACTTGGCACAGCTACTACTACAAATCCTCCAGCAACAGAATCTTTTACCCATGCACTGATAGACGCTGTCTCAGGGTTACGACTATCTTGTCCTTTTGATACCTTTAATCCAACTACAGATTCGTACTTTTGATCATTTGTAAACCAAGTCGCACGTACTTCTCCAGAATCATTAATAATGTATTCATTACCAGATTGACTACGCCAAGTACCTTCTAAACTAGACAAATCATTGTTCTTGATTGCTTCAATATCTAGTTTTGGAACGGTAGTTTCTTTCCTCAACTTGCTAACAAGTGCTTCTGATTCCGTAATTTTGGTATCTAAAGCAATCAGTTGATCCTTGAGTTTTTGAATTTCCTCTTGTTTATCCTTATCAGTCTCATCTGTTTTTCCTTCGCTTGTAGACGATTGACTTGTTGACTCTGTAGTTGAAACGGCAGACGATGCTTGATTTGACTCTTTCTTTCCAATCAAAGAATGCGAGAAAACACTTACTAGGATTATAGCAACCAAAATACCGAGGACCATCCCAATATAGATTTTCATATTTCTAGTTCCTCTCGCAAACTTTTTAGTTGACTGCGCCTCTGCTAATTCTGATGCAGTTGGCTTGCGACCATTCGCCTCCTCAAATTGTTTTACCCATTCTTTCTTATTCATAATTTTCTCCTTTTTGATTTATATTCAGCCAAGCTTGCTAGACTTCATTCGTTATTATCCACGGATTTTTATAATTTTTAGAAAACCTATGCAAAAAATTCTAGAATAATTACCAGCCTCTAGTCCTCTGAAACGGAACGAAAACAAGTGCTTATTAAAATATATTATACCACAAAATATAAATTTTAGTTTTTATTTATAAGCAGGAGTCTCAGATGTTAAATAGGACCTACCTCAAACGTTCCACCTTTCCTATATTTACAAAAAAAGAAGCCCGTTTGGACTTCTTGATTCTGCCGATTGCAGGGATCGAACCTGTGACCTACGCGTTACGAGTGCGTTGCTCTACCAACTGAGCTAAATCGGCGGCTACCCTTTTAGTATAGCACTCTGAAAATAGATGTCAAGAAATTTTCATCACCATTAGAAAAGCCTGTCCTGAGACGAGGCTTTTACATATATCTCTTTAAAATCTCCCATTTTCATAGAAATCTAAATAATATATTTATAAATCAATACTTTCACAAAACTATGTCATCACCTCACTATCTAATCTCAGTACATAAACCATTTTTTCTATAGCTTTTGTCTTAATCTTTATTTTTCCTCTTCAATCCAAGAAAAGCTCCCACTATAAACATTATTCCAGCAGTTAATAGTGTCTGGGCTCCGCTTGCTGTTCCGGTTTTTGGCAACTCATTAGGATTTTTAATAGTTAATTTACTATTGATATTGGTATTTTTATTAGTTAAGTTCCCTTGTTCATTTAGATAAACGTTCTTGTTAATTTCAAAGTTTTTATCATTTTCATCAGAAACAATACTGTTGACATCATTAGTTGAATTAGATTGTGTTTTTTCTTTCTTTTTCGATACATCAAAAGTAGGTTTATTTTCCTCCTCCTTTTTCTCCTCTATTTTCTTGAATACAGGTTTTATAAAGGTATCTTTTGATAGATTAATAACATAGCCGGCGTCTTTTTTCCCTTCGAAACCAGAAATTTCCCAACCATCAAATTGGTATCCTTTTTCTAATTCACCCTTATAGACAGGTAAAATAAAATCTTCTTCCGACACTATCGTTGAACTCATTTCTTTTCCATTTTGAATGGTCACAGTTACCCTATGAGGTTTTAATTCACTTACCTCTCCCGTATCTTTGTTTAAAATAAATTCTTTTACTGTTGTATTTCTTGCAAAATCTTTTACAACAATCTTAATGTTTAGTGTCTTATCTGTTATTTGTTTAATATCATCAAATGATCTATATTCTTTTCCATTTACATAAATATGTTGTTCTTGAATCTCACCATCGAATCCATTATTTCTTTTATCATTGATGTTAAAGACTACAGATTTTCCATTAGCATATTCGATACTAGTATTTCCCTTAGGATCAATGCTTACTTCAGGTTTTACATTATCATATAAAAATTGATAGTGTACTCCAACCGCTTTCGCATTCAAATCGCTATAGCCAGTTTGAAGATAAACATTTCCATCCATATCTGTTACCTTATCTGGAAATCCGTTTGCTTTATAGTCTTTCATTCCCCAGTCCATGATGTCACCGTCTTTAACATTAAGCTTAATGTTAAAATCTCTAGTGTTATCAATGTGTAAATCTCCATAGATTAAATAATTATCTACAACCGATTCATTAACTCTCAACTCCCAGTTAAAACCACCCTTATCAGAAATCTTACCTCTTAAATAGAATTCTGGATTTCGTACATAAATTTTATTAGATTTAGATGGATTAAAGTAGTTCTTGTCCATTGAAAGATTTACTGGTTTTGCATCAATAAATAACGTAGAGCCATCTTCTTTTATAGCTTCTACATTGGACTTATCCTCTCCTGTGTACTCTTTACCATCCTTACCAAATAATACCAGTTTAGAAGAATCTGTCACAAGATTTCCATCTTTATCGATTGCTTCCCCTTTATCATTCATTTTAAATGTAAACACTTGATATCTTACAATGTTAAAGCCGTCCAAAGCCGACATTAATACTGATTGAGTACTTCTTCCATCTTCAACATTTCTACTATCAGCATAAATTGTTGTTTCTGATAAGACTCTTAGATTAGGATTGGCCTTTTGGATTTTTGCTATATCTTCCTTGTTATAGACTCCATTCCCTTCTAACATATCCGTTTTTCCAGGATTATAGGTAGTCACTTTTAGTGCATAGCCTTTTCTTAGAATGATGTTATCCTTTAACAGATATTGTTGTTTTTCTGAATCAGCATAGATTTTACCAGATTCCATTTCAGTTAAATTGTTTGGCTTGTTTTTTGAAAGATCTCCTTCTCCTAATTCTATTACATTCCCATAACTTGATGCATACGGATATTCTGTTTTAGTTTCCTTATTTTTTTCAGGCATTCTAATTTTAGTTTCAGCTTTTATCTGATCATCATCTTTAACAAAGAATCTCATATCTCCTGCAAAAGCTAATCCATCCACAATATCATTAGTATTAGCGTATAAATCAAATGTCATCGTTTTTGAGTGGGAATCATACTTGGTCGTTTTGATTTCTATAGATTTATAGTTATTGCCATAGTATACCTTGGCATTTTTAGAAACATTACTGATCTTTCCAAGAATTTCAAAGTGTCCATCTTTAGACGGGCTTAAAACACCATAAATTTTTGATTTGATTTCATCAAGTTTTTCAGTTTCATATTGTAAGGCACTACCATCGTCATAAGCAATGATATTTCCCTTATCATCGTATTTATAATCGTATTCCTCTATTCTCTTACCAGTTTCACTTGTAAAGTCATCAACTTCTCTAAATTTCTTTTTAATGAGTTTCTTTAAGTCTCTGCTTTCAAAATCTCTAATTGTTGAAATAGTTTTATGAATAGTCAAGCTAGATTTTTCTTCGGTAGCCTCTTCATTTTCTTGATGATGTTCTACTTCAGTTGTATCTTTTTTAAGACTATCCTCTTTTCTATTTTCTAAATTTTTAAATTTAGATTCGGAAATCTCGCCAAGCTTTTGGTATTTAGATGAATCCTGATCAGGATCTACTAGATAATAGGAAATCATCCCATTTTCATCAGCATGATCAGCAAATTTAATTCTATGAATCTTTGTGAAATTGCTAGAACCGTCTAATGCAATGACCTCGATAATTTTTCCTCTTAAATCTCCTGCACCTTTAATTTCATAAATGGTATTTCCGTCTTTGTCAAGTTTTCTATTTCTTCCTTGACCCTCACCTGCATAAGTTACTTCAAGATTTTTCTCAACCTCTCCATCTTCATTAACAAGAGCGGCGCCAGCATACCAAACTTCGTTGGAAATCTCGTCAAATTTTTCAGGATGTTCTTTTTGATCTCTCGCAAATAGCGTTTCATTCTTGTATTGCTCTTTGACCTTGTGATAAGTATCCTTTGTAATTAACTTAATTTTTTCAGGGTTTGAAAAATCAATTGAAACAATCTTTGGAGGTGTGTTATCAATTTTTACAGGAATATAAGAAACCTGCCATGGGTAATCCTTGGTTAATCTATATTTAAATTTATAGAAATATTGGCCTTCCGCAATCGGTTCAAATTGTCCTCGTATCTTAGTAGCAGGATCTTTTTTGTCATTACTTTCTGGGGCATTTTCTTCTCTACCTCTAGGGTTATAAATGAGTCCATCCCATTTCAAGTCACCCCAAACTTTTAGTTTAGATGATTTAATGCCCTTTGCATCATTTCTTTTAGAGTTTAAAATTCCTTTAATAAAGTGTTCTCTCGAAATGACTTTTAAGTCTCTTTGATTTTCTCCTTCTTTATTTGTATTTACTATTGAAATCACTCCTTCTTCTGCACTTCTTAATACAAGTGGAGAAGGCGTTAATCCTCTCTCAAGTTGAGCATCTTGAGGATTTCCATTTGAATCTAAAGGATAAATTTTAGCAATATTAGAACCACTTGATGACGGTGCGTTGATTCCTTCGTTATTGAAAGCAAATAATTCTGGATTTTGATCTAGGGATGTTATATTTTTATCTTTTCTATTTTGTATAACTCCTGCTGGATTAAATTTATCTATACCATGTTCTCCACCAATCCCTTTATTTAAGGTACCTGGAATTTTTGGTTTACCATCATCATCATAACCTTCCATCGCTTTTGATTTTGACCCTTCTTCCCAGGCCCATTTATCAAGGATTGGTTCGTGGTTCCAATTCCCTGCAAATCCCATTAGAGGCATCGATAAAGAAGGTTGGAAATTTATTTTCTTCCCGTTGGAGTTTAGAGCTTCCATTTCTTCCACTGACTCAAAATGAATAAATGATTCTACAAATTTATTTTTATTTTTTGCTTCTCCAACATTTATAACCGCATTTAAATCAAAGCTGGAATTTGGGCCTATAGTGAAAGTGTCATGCTCAAATGTGATATTTGCTCCTTTGACTTTTTCTGGGTGAATTTCTGGAACAATTTGCTTCCCGTCCGGAGATTTTTCATCTTTATATGTTTCATCGAGTTTTAGTCTATCAGTTAGAGCATCTGTAGTTACAGTTGATGCAGAAACTTTAAATGTTAAAGGTCTGTTTGAGGTATTGTGAAGCTTAATTGTAAAGTATTTTTTATCACCTTTTATTTCTTTAAGAGAAATGGAACCATATGAATTTACCAAACCTTTAGAATCTGTATTTTTGAAAGTTGCTACAACTTCATTTCTCAAAGCGTTGGCAACATTAATTAGTCCCGCTCCCTGCTGTCTAGGCGATGCAAAGTATTGACTCTTTTCTTTCCAAGAGGTTGCATCCATCATAGGTCTTGCAGTATTTTGTAGAGCTATTTTTGTAAGACTTGTAAGGTCTATTTTGTCATCTCCCTTAAGATTTTTCAAGACAGGTCTTTCAAGCAATTCCTTTAATTTTGGTCGAATCAAAACAGTAGAAGCTGCTACAATTGGAGCTGCCATGCTAGTTCCTGACATATAACCATAAGTAGATTTACCATTAATAACATTTAGAGTGGATTTAATATTTTTACCAGGTGCTGAAACATCCGGTTTTAAAAGCAAGTCTGTTCTTGGCCCCCAAGATGTAGACCCTGCTGGAACTATAATATCTTCTTTATAAAGTTCTTTGTCTGTGTCAGGTGCAAATTTAAAGTCAATTTCTTTTTCATCACCTACATTCGGTTTATTAGAATTATAGCTTTCCATATCAATTGGATAGTATTGTTCTAAGTTATCTTTAAAATCTTCCTTATTATTTCTTTTGACTTCAGTTTTTTTATCAGGGTTAATCATGTTCCATAATTTTACACCATCATCTCCTGAAATTGAAAATACTTGACTTTTAGTCCCTTCATCCGCTTCATATCCCATAGCTGGAAGGTCTGTCCAATTATCTCTATTGTAGTAATTTACAGTATTTACAACCATAATGGCACGTGCGCCTTTATCCGTAGCTCTTTTAAAAGCATCTTTTAAATCCTTGGTATAAATTCTATCCATTACTGCAATTTTGCCCTTAAGATCCAATCCTATCAAATCCTGATCTTGACCTTTGCCTATATATACAAATTTTAATTTATTTGGAGTTTTTGACCCATCCTCATTTGTCAGGATTTTATTTTTATCGAAAAAAGCCCCTATATTTCTGTATTTAAAACTTTGTCCTCCAATGTTAACCTTATCAAACTCAATGGTTTGATTTTTAGCAGAAGCAACGGCTATTGCATCTTCATGTGCGGCAGTTCGTGTTACATTTCCAGTATCTGTCATTTTCAGATTATTATTTGCTACTAAATCCCAAGAAGAACTTGAAGCAGAAGTCGCAAAGTTACCTGTAGCAACAACCATTGGGATTCCAGCTTTTCTTAATGCTCTAATAGCCTCCCAATATTTCTCGCCTACAAGACCTGTTCCCGTAAAGCCAGATGATACCGAAACAACATCAACATTGTGCTTAATCGAATCTTCAATAGCATGAAACATTGTTTCATCACCCGCAAACCCAGATCCTGCGTCAGAGTACATTTTATAAGAGAAAATTTGTGCATTAGGCGCAATTCCATCTATGCCATTAAAGTTCTTGATGTCTTTTTCAGTATCATTTCCAGCAAGAATCCCTGCAATATGCATCCCATGTGGGTCAAAATAATCCCTTCCATCATCATATTTTTCTACAGTGATTTTACCACCATTATAATAATTGAACGCATGAGGGATTTTATCACTCAACCAATAATTTTTATCAGTGCCTTTTAAGTCATCTTTTTTAAATTTCATTGAGTCTTTGGCATCATCATCGATTCTCATAGCCTTATGCCTATAATCTGTTCCAGTATCGATATTTGAAATGACCATACCTCTACCATCAAAATTTTTCCCGAATGGAGCATTAATAGACTTTAGGTAATCAATAGCTTCCTCAACTCCAATTTCCTTTCTGGCATGATTCATCATTGGTTGGAGTTTTTGTGATCGTTCAACCGACGAAACACCTTCTATTTGTTTAATTTTGTCCAAATTATCTGGAGTTGTTTCAATGGCGGTGCCATTAAAAATCGTATTATAGGTATATAAAACTTTTGTATCCTTAAGATTGGATAGTTCCTTAATTACTTTTTCTCCAGATTCTTTATCTTTAAATTCAGCAATATAGACAAGTTTATCTTCTTTTTTCGGATTTTCTGTATCTTTATTTACAAATGAGTCTGCATCATCTCCTTTGGATTGATTGGAGTCTTCTTTGATACTTGCTCCTTCGTTACTAGTTTTTTTGTCTATCTCAGACTTTCTACTAACAACTTCTTTTTCCTCAACAACTGTTGTCTTCTTCTCCTCAGTATCCTTTGAAGTTTCTATAACATTATGAATATCTTCAGATTGTTCATTGTTTTCTGTTTCTTTATCTGCTACTACTTTTTCTTTATCAGAAATTCTTAAAGCATCTTCAGAACTAGGTGCATCTGCTAAAATTGCCTCATTGGGGGCATATGCTGCTAGAATAACTGCAGCAGTAGTTAATGACAATACCGTACTTTTTTTCATTTTAATTCCTTAATTTTTTATTTTAAACCCAATAGATAGAAAACTTTAACCTTGCTAGCCTTTGTTATAAAAAGTTTTATGACGTATTATCTAGCGGGATAGAGTAGTACATTTATATATAATTGTTAGCTCTCTGAAAAATAGTATATCAATTAAAAAAATTTAAGTCAAGAAAAATTAACACGCATTAATTTATTTTTTAATGTACATTAAAAAATATAAACCCAAAACTTTTGTAGTTAACTGAAATACATTATCAGCACATTCACACCATCAAAAATAGTATCAATCAACTGGAATAATTACCAAAATCTCAAAAAGGGGTATGGATAGAATTTATGCCTTAATAAACATGCAAAAACAACCGCTATAATTTTCAACGGTTGTTTGTAACATATTTAATTTTCAACTCTCATCCTATTTTATATCTTAAGAACCCGCACTTTCGTAAGCGTCCAAGCCCCTGTCCCAGAGTTTTAGAGAAATAACAAAGAAAACAAGGGAAATCAAAATCAACCCACCAATGTTAAAGAGCCCGTCTTTGTCCTGCAAGAAATAGCTGGCAGGATAGTAGGCTGTAAAGGCGAAAGGTACGATAAAGCTAATTAACCAACGAAGGACCGAATTGTAAATGGAAATCGGATACTTGGCAAAGTCATTAAACATATAAAAAATGTAAATCATGGCGCCTGACTGCTTGGTCCAAAAAGCGATACTGGCAGTCGCGATTTTCAGGGAAGTATAGATCAAGGTCGCAAAAGGAATACAGACTAGAAAAATCAGGAATTTTGGAAGAGTCCAAGCAATGCTAGACACTGTGGTCGCTAACAAAATGCCACCGACCAATAGTTCGCCCAAGGCATCAATCTGAAAGGTCTCGACCAGAATGTGAAAGAGCGGATTGATAGGACGAGTCAGATACTTATCAAACTCTCCCTTTCGGACTAAGCGCTGCCCCAGTGCCCAGAGATTATCAAAAAAGAGATGGTCCAATCCCTTGGGAATCAAAGAAAATCCATAGATAAAGGCAATCTCTTGAAAGCTCCAACCTTCTAGGGATGGAATATGTTGAAAGATGACATTGAGAAACAAGAGGTTCAAGCCTTGGGTCAGGAAAACACCTAACACACCAACCACAAAATCAACCTTGTACTCCATGATTTGTTTGATGTATTGTCTGATAAAAATCAGATGCATGCGTTGATATTTTTTCATACTAACCTCCCTGAATGGTGATGAATGACTGGACTCGTTTCCAAATCAGCTGAGATAAGCCCATCATCACTAAGAGCCAGAAAAACTGTAGCAAGAGTGCCTGAAGAATCTGACTGGCATCGTATTTCCCAACAATGATCATGACTGGAGTGTAGATCAAAGATGAGAAAGGCAAGAAGGAGAGAATAGCTGAAACAATCTTTGGAAAGAAAGCCAAGGGAATCAAACTTCCAGACATAAAGGCCACTATGGAAGTCTTGAGTAGATTAGAGCCCCATAAATTTTTAAATACAAAGGCTGAAAATCCAAAGCAGATATTAAAGAAAAAGTTAATCAGATAAGCCAGAGTTAAGCTAAAAAGATAAAGGACAGGTAATCCCAGCACTTCTACCATCCCTTGCCCAGATAAGATTTTCATCAAGACAATCACACTCAAGAAAGGAAGTCCGACACTGACAAAAATCAACCACTTAGAGCCAAGCTCGGTGAAGAGATATGAGGCCGCAAAATGCACTGGTCTCAACAAGCGCATGATAATGGAACCATCCTTGACCTCCTCCCCAATCATAAAGGACGAATCTGACCTAGTCAGAAGATTAGTCACAAAACTCATGATGATGTAGAGGGTGATATCTGCCATACTAAAGTCTTGAATCAAGGACTCCTGTGAGGAATCAAAGACCGCCTTCCAGAGATAGAAAGCGACAAAGGCCCCCATGACATCGCCAATCCGATAAAGAATAAAGTTGACTCGATAGGTAATCAACTCCTGAACCCCTGCATTGATAAAGGGTTTATAACGTCTCCACAATTTGACCATCTTAGAGCTCCTTTCGGTAGAAGCGACGGATAATATCCTCAATATCCGTATCCATCATCTTCAAATCGCGAATCTCAAAATCAGACAGGGTTTGCTTGATAATATCAGCCGACTGGTAGCGGGAACTATCGAATTCAATATTGAGGCTATTTCCTTGTCTATCAATGGTCATATCAGGCAGGCCTTCATAGTGAGAAAGGAGATGACTTTGACCCGGTAGCAGTTCAAAGGAAAGTGTCTTCATCTTACCAAAGGTTTCCTTGAGCTGGCTAACCGTTCCATCAAAAATCTCCTGCCCCTTATCAATCATGAAAATCCGATCACAGAGCTGCTCAATATCACTCAGATCGTGAGTAGTCAAGAGAATGGTAGTCTCTTCCTCCTGATTGATCTGGGTAATAGCCCGACGAATGTTATCCTTGACCGACACATCCAAACCAATGGTCGGCTCATCTAAAAAGAGAACCTTGGGATTGTGGAGCAAGGAAGCTGCAATATCCGCCCGCATCCGTTGCCCAAGTGAAAGAGTTCGCACGGGGTCCTTGATAAATTCCTTCAAATCCAAGACTTCATTCAAAAAATCCATGCGTTTATGAAAGAGCGAGTCCGGCACATCGTATATCTCTTTCAAAACCGTGTAGGTCTCTTGCAGTGCCAAATCCCACCATAGCTGGGTGCGTTGTCCAAAGACAACCCCAATATCCTTGACATAGTCTTGGCGATTGTCCTGTGGAATCTTGCCATTAATCCGACAAAAACCAGATGTCGGTTTTAAAATTCCTGTCAGCATTTTGATAGTTGTCGACTTCCCAGCACCATTAGCTCCGATAAAGCCTAAAATTTGGCCTTTTGGAACTTCAAAGGTCAAATCTTTAACCGCTTTAAAGGTTTGCTTTTCAGGGTGAATAAAAGAGCGCAAAGCCCCCTTTAACCCCGGCTCCTTTACTGTCTTCACAAAATTTTTCTGAAGATGTTCCACTTCTATCATTGCCATAAATCTCTCCCTATAGCAAGGAATAGCAACATTGTATTTTTGACTACAAATATCTAAATCCTTACTTTCTACACCTTTTCAATATTATTACAGAAGGCTTTATACCAACCTATTATAGTCCAATAAAAACCAGAATGCAAGCGTTTGCCTATAGATTATGAAATTAGAGATTTCCCTCTTAAAATAATAGTTTTAATCAAAAATTCTGGTTTGATAATTTCCCTAGAACACCAAAAAAACCCACCCAATGGGCAGGTTCTGTATGTATTGTTCAGCTAGATTAAGCTTTACCTTCTGAACCGAATACGTCGATACGTTCTTCAACAGCTTCTGTAATTGCTTCGAAACCTGGTTTCAAGAATTTACGTGGGTCAAAGAGTTTCTTCTTATCGTATTCTGCTTCGTTTGCTTCGTATTCAGCAACAAATTTACGAGTTGCGTTAGCAAATGCGATTTGGCATTCAGTATTAACGTTAACTTTCGCAACACCAAGTTTGATAGCTGCTTGGATTTGGTCATCAGGAATACCTGAACCACCATGCAATACGATTGGGAAGCCTGGAACTGCTTCTGTCAATTTTTGCAAGTGATCAAGGTGAAGACCTTTCCAGTTTGCTGGGTAAGGACCGTGGATGTTACCGATACCAGCTGCCAAGAAGTCAATACCAGTTGCAACCATTGCTTTAGCATCTTCAATTGGAGCCAATTCGCCATCACCAATGATTCCGTCTTCTTCACCACCGATAGTACCAACTTCAGCTTCTACTGATACGCCGTTTGCATGGGCAAATTCTACAACTTTACGAGCTTTTTCAAGGTTTTCTTCAACTGGAAGGTGTGAACCGTCAAACATAACTGAAGTATAACCAACTCGGATACATTCAAGTGCATCTTCATAATGACCATGGTCAAGGTGAATAGCAACTGGTACAGTAATTCCCATTGATTCTACAAGGTTTTCGATGAGAAGTTTACATACTTTGTAACCACCCATGTATTTAGCAGCACCCATTGAAGTTTGGATCAAAACTGGAGCTTTTTTAGCTTCTGCTGCACGCAGGATAGCTTGAGTCCACTCAAGGTTGTTTGTGTTAAATCCACCAACTGCATAACCGTTGTCACGAGCTGCTTGGACAAATTTTTCTGCTGAAACGATTGCCATTTGTCAGGCCTCCTATATATTTTTTGGGACATCCCATTTACATTGTTCATTTTATCACTTTTTGACAAAAAAAGCTAGTTTTTCCCATACTTTAGATTGAATTTCTTCCAACTCAATCAATGTAAACCCTTTCTTTCCCTTAGTCTTGATCGACTTTAGGATAAGACATGAAGAAGGTCAAACGATCATCTTGCATCTCAAAATGATAAGGTAATTTCTCGTGTTCTAATAAACTTTTGACCACAAAGAGCCCCATTCCTGAACCCTTGGCCTTGCGACTAGCATTTTCAGAAAAAGACTGGGCCAGTTTTTCTTGTTCTTCAGAACTACAGCTATTCTCGATAAAGAGTTCTCCTTCTCTCTCCCCGATGCGAACCAGACCACCTGGAGTAGAGTGCTTGATAGCATTGCTGATGAGATTCGATAGGATTAGTTTCATGACAGATGGGTTTATATAAGCCTGCTGATGAGTTAGGCTAATTTCTACATGAAGTTCTCTCTCCTTGGCGAGCAAAGCATAATCTGTGACCAGACTTTGCGTCATCTGAAGGAGCTCAACCTCTTCTTTCTCGTCTCGCAATTCCTGCACAGAAGAAAGAGACAATATCTGGAGAACGTGGTGACTGAGGTCATCCACAATCCCCAAGGCAACTCCAAGATAGTGGTCTCTATCCTTATAACGACCGATATTTTCTTTCATATTTTCGATTAGGATTTTGAGACTAGCCAGAGGTGTTTTCAATTCATGAGAAGCCCCTCGTAGAAATTCGACCTTCATCTTCTCCAGCTGGAGAATAGCTTCATTTTTCTCATGCAAGTCCGCAATAACAGTCAGAAGATGCTGGTAAAGGCTATTGATTTGTTCCTTGAGATCACCTATCTCATCCTTAGAATCCACGCGCAAACGTACTTGATCATCCAGATCCATCATCCGACGGGTCACCCGCTTGATTTCCAAAATCGGGGCAACAATGGTCCGAGCATAGATATAGGCTACCAAGAGGGAAATCAGAAAGGATGCCAACAAGGTATAGGGGAGAAACTGAAGACTAATCTGCTCTGCTTCCTTTTGCAAATCCATGGACGCTAGAAACTGGAGAGTCATAGTTCCACCATCTTGCGTTTTTACCTCGCGTTCTTCAATGAAGAGTGAAGTTGTCTGACGAGCTGTATCTAATGGAAAATTATCCTTAACCTCTAACTTGTCCTCAGTCATCTCACCCTTAACAGATCCTTTGATATCACTGGTCTGGGAATACAAGTCTAACACTTGCTCAATACTCTGCCTATCCTTTCCGTCAAGGGACTGGGCAATGGCTGTCGCTTTCTGGCCAATGGTTTCCTGACGATGACTTAGATAAGTTGATGGAAAGAGAAAATAAATGGCTAAATGAAGACAAATAACCAGAACACTAAAAATCGAGAAGGTGTAGATAAATATTTTAGTAAATAGACCTGTTCGTTTCATTTTCGCTCCAATTTATAACCAACATTGCGCACAGTGAGGATACAATCCAAGTCTAGTTTTTTCCGCAGTTCTTTGATATAGACATCAATAACACGGTCAAAGGGGACCTCATCTGTCGCCTTCCAGACAGCATCGATAATCTGAGAACGAGTCAAGGCCCGTCCTTCATTTTTCACCAGATAGTCCAAAATTTCCAGCTCTTTAGCATTGATAGCGACTTCCCCACCTGCTAGGCTTGCACTGTAGCTCTCAAAGTCCACCTTGGTATCCTTATAGGAGAAGATTCGTCCCGTATCGTAATAGCGCTTGAAAATCGCGTCCACCCTCACTTTTAAGAGGGAGAGGGAGAAGGGTTTTTCCAGATATCCGTCTGCCAGAGAAGCAAAAGCACTCATCTTGTATTCCTCATCCTGAAAGGCAGTCAACATCAAAACAGGAACCTGACTGGTTTTACGAATATCAGCTAGAACTTCTAAACCATTTAGTTTAGGCATCTGGATATCCAGCAGTACTAGAGCAACCTCATAGCTGGAAAATTTTTCCAGAGCCTCCTGACCATCTGCTGCTTCAATGGTTTCATAACCACAATCCGTCAAATAGTCACTGATCCCCTCACGGATCATCTCCTCATCTTCTACAATTAAAATTTTCATAGAAAAAACGTTTCACATTCCTTTAAATTTCTTGTTAATCTTTCTATTTTACCTTGATAAGACCTCTTCCTATCAAGGCAAAATAGATAAAAATGCTACCTATATTATACCCCATTTAGGGGAGAATAGGTAGCAAGTTTTTTATTCGCTATCGAGCAAGAGTTCTTTTGGTTGTTTTCTAAGGAGATTGCTTGAAGCAAGTGCCATAACAAGAACGACTAGAACTAAAGCAAGGACAAAGACGATGATAAAGTCTGATGTCTGAATGGAAATGTCTAGGCTCGACAAGGTCTTGCTAAAGCCATCTACTTCAGCACCTCCACCAAGGTTAGAAGCCTGTGCTGCCTTACTTGCTTGCTTGGCAACACCTGAAGTAACATTGGCAAGGACGGTGTTTCCGATTGCACGAGCTGTATAGTTGGCTAGGAAGTAAGCAGAAACGAGAGCAGGGATGGCAATCAGGATAGATTCGGTGATGAATTGCCCCAAGATACTTGCCTGCTTGAGACCGATAGAGAGGAGAATTCCCACTTCCTTGCGACGGGCGTTGATCCAAAGACTGAGCAAGAGTGCAAGGAGAAGGACTGAGAAGCTCAAGCTACCCCAGAAGAGAAGATTGGCCATCTTGTACATACCAGAGATGGATTGCTCTAGAGCTGGGTAGTTAGAGGAGCTCTTCACAAGTGTGTAGCTCTTCCAGTTAATACCACTGATACCATTCAACTCTTTCATGACGTCATCCAAGTTCTTGTCTGCTGTTACAAAGAAGGTTGCGTCCCCATAAATAGCTGTATCTTCTGTGTATCCATAAAGTTTTGCAGCAGTGTGAATGTCTGTGATAGCTGTGTTTTCATAGAGTTCTTGTGAATAGGTTACTGCCGACTTATTGTGACCATCAAAGAGTCCCTTGATTGTCACTTCAACTGTTTCCTTGGCTCCTTTTTCATTGTCTGCATCATAGATATTGGAGTCCAATTTGACCTTATCTCCGACTTTCCAACCGTGTTTAGCTGCCAAGTCCTTATGCATGAGAATCTTGTCTTTGTCATCGTTGGTTAGGTGCTCACCTTCAACCAGCTTATATGAGCCAGAGACAAACTTATCTTCTTTAGAGGAGTCATTGACACCTGTAATCATCAAACTGCTTCCAAACCGTTTGGCACGATCTGCAGTGAGATTTTTCTTGGTTTCTGGCGTTTCGATAAGGTCATATCCAGTCAAATCTCCGATAGCGTTGATACGTTTAACATAAGACTCGATGGCCTTATTTTCAGTGATTTTTTTGATATCCTCACCCTTGATATTCCCAGCACCACGTGGCGTTCCTTGATTGACGCGACGATTGATTTGCATGGAGAAGCTATTGGTGATATTTTTAAAGGTCTCCTGAGAAGCCTTGGCAGTAGCTCCTTTGATCGACAAGCCGACCAAACTCAAGCTCGCCATGAGGAGAATAATCAGGAAGATAACAATCGATTTGAAAAACTTCCTTGTAACATAGGCAAATGCGTTGTGTAACATAGGTGTCCTTTCTAGATTTGATTTAATAATTCTATCAAAACAAGCTCATCTTATTTTGTTGTATTGCGAGTTTCAGTCAGTTTCTTGTCCTTCAATTCAAGTGTAATATCTGACGCTTGTGCCACTTCTTTACTGTGGGTGACGACGATCACACATTTACCTGTTTTCTCAGCAAGTGACTTGAGCAATTCGATAATATCTCCAGCAGTTTTAGGGTCCAGATTTCCTGTTGGCTCATCAGCAAGAATAACTGGAGCTTCTGATACCAAACTGCGAGCAATAGCAACACGTTGCTGTTGACCACCTGATAACTGGAGAACGTTCCGCTTGATCTGACTTTCATCCAAACCAAGTTCAAGAAGTGTATCCTTGCTTGCTTTTTTGTTGACCAAGCGGATATTTTCCAGCGGAGAAAGATAATCTATCAAGTTATAATTTTGAAAGACCAGGGAAATATGGTGCATACGATGGTAAGAATATCCCTTGTTCCGAATGTCCTCTCCTTGGAAAAGGATAGAACCTTCAACAGGACTATCTAGACCAGCCAGTAGGGACAAGAGAGTGGATTTCCCTGCTCCTGACTCACCAATGATACTATAAAATTTTCCGGGTTCAAAATTATACTTGATCTGATATAAAACTGCCTCAGCAGTGTTCTTATAACGGTAGGTAACATCTTGCAATTGTAATAAAGTCATGATTTCTCCTTCTTATACTCAATGAAAATCAAAGAGCAAACTAGGAAGCTAGCTGCAGGCTGTACTTGAGTACGGCAAAGCGAAGCTGACGCGGTTTGAAGAGATTTTCGAAGAGTATTAACTAATAGATGATAAAATTTCCTTAGGTGATTTTCTAAATAAGAATACGAAACAAAGAGCTACGGACAAGCAACTAATCAGTAGCAGAAAGACATAGGATTCTGCAAAGGATAGGAGACTGGTTGATAGACTGCTTGCTTTGGCTAGTGTGTCTTGTAAGGTTGCTTGATTTCCACTGGCTAGTACAGTTTGTAGCAGATAGGATGTAATGGCTTCCCCAGCAATAAAGGATGGAAGCAAAGCTCCAAGAGATACCAACACCATCTCTAAACAGAACTGTAGGAAGATTGAGCTCTTGCCTTTTCCAAGTGCCAGTAAAATCCCTACTTCGTAGACCCTTTCTCTCAACCAGAGAGACAAGACCAAAATTAAGGCTCCAGCTCCTGCTATCAACATCCCATAAAGGAAGATAGTGAGGAAGGTTTGGAAGGTTGCTACTGAGTCCTTGATTTGTTCAAAGGCTTTGTTTTCCTTCTCTACTTGGTAGCCTTGATTTTCCAAGGCTAAGTTTTCCACCTGCTTCATGAGACCGTCCATTTCCTTAGGATTTTCTACATAGAAGCGCGCTGCACTGACTTGAGGTTCACTATTTCCTAAAAGAGTTTGGCTACTTTCATAGTCTGTAAAGACTTGGTTTTCACTGAAGTCAGAAGACAAGCCTGTGAATTTCTCTTGTTTTTTACCAGAAAAGATGCCGACAATTTCAAACTCAACTGTTTGCCCTTTCCCAGCTTCGGACTGACCAACATCCAAGCGAATCTTGTCATGAAGCGAAAGACCGTTCTTCTTAGCCAACTCTTCGTGGATCAGGATTTTCTTGGAATCCCCTTTTTGAAGGTGTCGGCCTTCTTTTAGATTGAAAGCCGAACTAGTAAAGGTAACATCCTTGGATGAATCCTCAAGAGCCGTTAAGCTAACCAAGTTCTTGTCCGCAGCTGACAAATCATCGCGTTCTACGCTCTGCTCACCACTCACCGCTTCCTTGTCTTTCAGTTTTGCGACCGTCTCGAGTTCAGGAGAGACATTTTCCAGTCCCTTAATCTTGCTCACGGATGATAAGTCCGACAACTTGAAAGTCTGACCATTCTCTATTTTCTTAATAGAAAAAGAGGTATTGAGTGATTTGTAAAGATTCGTTTCTACTGTTTTGTTGGACTTCATCAGAGTCAAACAGGCTGAAATTCCTGCTAAAAGGACAAATAAAATCAGAAATAAAATAAAACTTCTCAGTCGTTTTCTGCTGACATAAGCCCAAGCTCTTTGGATTGGATTCATTTGTCACCTCCATATTTGTAAGACTATTATAAAATCCAAATATGAAATGTTTATGAAATCGAAAAAATTTTTTGATTTATTTTTTGAAAAAAAGCTGGTATTTCTACCAGCTCCATTTTTATAACTTTATCCACTCAAAGCAAAGAAAATGCAGAAACTAAACCAGAGAGGATGTTGGCTGTGGCATGCATTAGCCAACTTGGTATAATTGATCCTCCTGCTTTCTTTTCATTAACAAAACCAAGATAAGCTGCTATTGCTCCAGTAAAAAATACAATGAAAAAAGTGACTTCCAAACTTACTACTGAAGCAAACAATACTCCATGAAGCAATCCAAAAGCGAAGGCCTGTATGGTATTTGCAAAGACAAACGGCATGTGATTTGCCATTCGTTTCAGTAGAAAACCTCTAAATAATAGCTCCTCTGGTAAAGATGTTTGCAAAATACTGTAAATTAGAATACTTGGTAAAGCCTTAGAACCCATAGCAGAAAAAGCCGAAGTGGCTGTTGCTAGACCACGAGTAAGAGGAAAGATAAGGATAGAAAAAATAGTAAATAAGGAAAATCCCCCCACTATCCATAAAATCAGTTGTAAAGTTTTTACTCTTTTGATAGCTTTTAGCCCCATCCATTCCATAAATGGGACCTTCCCCCTCACAGTCAGAAACCACCAGATAGAAGGTAGTAAAATAATAAAGAGAATTTGAATAAAGGCGCTCATTATTCGTTGAAGTTCATTACCCATCGTAATCCTCCTTTACACTTTTGAAATACTCATTTCAAATACCAAACGACTATCTACTCCTCCTTCCCTAACTTATATATCTGCTTTAACTAAACCTATTAGTATCCATTACTCTATTATCTTTCGTATAAGAGCTTTTACGGTTACTTTCTATCTATATTATAGCACTATTTAAAAGAAAAGAAAAAACAAGAAAGGCAGACCTCACTTGTTGAATAATCACTATGCACACTAACAAAAAAGAGCTAGCAAAAGCCAACTCTTACCCTATGCGGAGAGAGGGACTTGAACCCTCACGACCTAAAGCGGTCACAGGATCCTTAGTCCTGCGCGTCTGCCAATTCCGCCATCCCCGCGTCGATTACTTTACTAGTATATCAACTTTCAAAATCTTTGTCAACACTTTTTTCAGATTTTTTTCATTTTTCCAAGGGAATTATTCTTGGATTCCAGCCAGATTTTCATCCAGCAACTTGGCTCCCAGAGTGTTCTTAAAATGACCAAGAGCAAACTGATGATGTTCTGGCCAGATAGAGGCAACTGCAGGCTTGACAATCTCAATATGATAGCCGAGGTTATAGGCATCAATAGCCGTATGAAGAACACAAATGTCGGTCAATACACCGGTCAAAATGACTGTATCTACACGACGTTCCCGTAAACGGATATCTAGGTCCGTTCCTGAAAATGCTGAATAGTGACGCTTGTCCATCCAAAAGACACGGCTATCCCCCTCATGTTCAGCATAAAAGTCAGCTAGGGGGCCATAGAGATTACGACCACTAGTTCCGATGATGTTGTGCGGTGGAAAGAGCTTGCTTTCTGGGTGGAATGTATCCTTCTCTTCATGAGCATCAATGGTGAAAAAGATATAGTCCCCACGTTCAAAAGCCAATCTGGTTACCTGATCAATGGCTTTTGATATTGCTTGAGCAGGTGCTCCAGCAGTTAGCTTTCCATGGTCTGCTACGAAATCCTCTGTATAGTCAATCGAGATTAAAGCCTTTGCCATTAGTAGTCCCTCTTTTTCACTTCCTCAAAAATATCACCAATTAGAACTTTGAGATAAGTCCCCTTCATTCCGAGTGAACGGCTCTCAATAATTCCAGCCGACTCCAATTTACGAAGCGCATTGACAATCACTGAGCGCGTAATGCCAATACGATCTGCAATAACTGATGCAGTCAGCTGCCCTTCATTTCCATCCAATTCAGCTAAAATAGCTGATACGGCACGAAGTTCTGAATAGGAAAGGGTATTAACCGCCATGGTAACAGCAGTACGACGGCGAATATTTTTCTCGTCTTCTTCGCGTTGGAAGTTCAATAGTTGAATTCCCACAACCGTGCTCGCAATCTCGACAAGAATCAAATCTTCATCTTCAAACTTCTTATCATTGCGCCAAATAATCAACGAACCTAGGCGAATCCCTGACACATGAATCGGAGCAATGGTCGTCAAACCATCTGGAAAATCCGCACGGCTTTCTACAGGGAAAATGGTCAAATCATGTTCAACAGGAAGGTTGGCTTCCGTATCATAGATCATGTTTGCACCTTGAATATAATCATCTGGAAAAATCTTAGTTTGAAAAAACTGCTCTACACGATCTGTATTCGTTTTATAACGCATGAAGTAGCCTAAAAGGCGTCCCTTGCTATTCACAATACAAGCGTTACAATCAATAATATCTGCCAACTGGCGTGTAATCGCATTGTAAGGAAGTTCATCTTGAAGTTGCTCCTCTGAGCGTTTCAAAATAGAAGTAATTTTTCTTGTTTTTTCTAATAAGTGTGCCATTTTTTACCTCGCATTTAATCGCTACCATTATAACATAAAGAGCGTGAATTTTCAATTATTATCTGAAAATTGCTTATTTAATTGCAATTTTGAACAGCAAAAATATTTTAGAAAAAAAGCGATTTTTTTATTGACATCCTATTTTATTTTTGATATTATAACATTATAATAAGATGACATGATAAATCTCTTTCCGTTTCACCTATCCTTTACTATCACCATCTTCTTTTACTATCGGTCTCCTTATATATAAAAGCGATTCACAGTGTGAATCGCTTTTTTCTATTTGTCTCCTTTGTTACGAATAACAAAGCCGGTTTTCTTTTCGCTTGAAGTGTTGCGAGGTTTTTTATTGTCTTTATTACGGTAACGTCTGTCTTTATCAAAACGATCGTTTCCACGGTTGCCTTTCTTGAAGTCATCACGGCGACCATTGCCACGGCGATCACGATCTCGACGGTCGTCTCCACGACGACCTCCTCGACCTCCCTTGCCTTTGCCACCAAAGCCATTACCTGATGGTTTAAATGGCAGTGGTTTTTCACGCGCAATCTCCACTTCAGGAAGGTTGTCTGGATCTTGGACTGTCAGACTCAAGATATACATTGCCAATTCTTCTGGACTAAATTCGGCAGCTAACTTACGAGCATCCTTAGCAAATTTCTCAAAGTTGCCACGAATGGTTTCATCTGCAAAATCACGTTCGATTTTCTTGAGAGCTACTTGTTTTTTTGCTTGGAAGGCTTCTTCTGCACTTGCAGGTTTGAGACCTTTCATGCGTTTCTTAGTCAAGTTTTCAATAATTTGAAGGTAGCCCATTTCGTTTGGAGCTACGAAAGTAATAGACTGACCTGACTTACCAGCACGACCTGTACGACCGATACGGTGAACATAACTTTCAGGATCTTGTGGAATATCGTAGTTGTAGACATGGGTCACACCTGAGATATCCAAACCACGTGCTGCCACGTCTGTCGCAACTAGAACATCAAGATTGCCATTTTTAAAATCACGAAGGACACGAAGGCGTTTATTTTGGTCCAAATCACCATGAATTCCTTCTGCACGGAAGCCACGAATTTTCAGTCCACGAGTCAATTCATCTACACGGCGTTTGGTACGACCAAATACGATAGCAAGTTCTGGTTGTTCCACATCCATGAGACGTGTCATGGTATTAAATTTTTCTTGTTCTTTGACACGGATATAGTACTGATCCACCAGCTCTGTTGTCAATTCCTTGGCAGCAATCTTGACATGTTCAGGGTCTTTCATAAACTGAACACCGATACGTTTGATAGCGTCTGGCATGGTTGCTGAGAAGAGCAAGGTTTGACGATTTGCAGGGACACGAGAGATAATAGCTTCGATGTCTTCAAGGAAGCCCATGTTGAGCATTTCATCCGCTTCATCAAGGATCAGGGTTTCAATGTCTTGTAATTTCAAGGCTTTGCGTTTAATCAAGTCCAAGAGACGGCCTGGTGTTCCTACCACGATGTGGGCACCAGATTTAAGGGCTTTAATCTGTTTCTCAATACTTGAACCACCGTAAACTGAACGAACTTTCACTCCCTTGCTACGACCAAAGCGGAACAATTCCTCTTGGCTTTGAACAGCGAGTTCACGAGTTGGAGCGATAACCAAGGCTTGGATGGTCGCTTCTTCTGTACGGATTTTTTCAAGAGTTGGCAAGCCAAAGGCTGCAGTTTTCCCTGTACCAGTCTGAGCTTGACCGATAACGTCTTTTCCTTCGAGAGCCAAGGGAATGGTCTGTTCTTGGATGGGACTGGCTTCTACAAATCCAGCTTTTTCAATCTCTGCTAGCAATTCAGCAGACAAGTTAAATTCATTAAATTTCACGTTATTCTTCTTTCTAAAGGTGGTGCGAAGCCACCCTATAGGGCTTTAGTTCATACTTTTCTTTTCATGACGTATCTTCTACAAAAACGAGATACCGTGTTGCTTCTTTTCCACGAAAGAAAAGTACTGGTTTCTTTGCAACCTATCTAGTATAACACAAGACCAAAGCAAAAGATAGTAGAATCCTTTAGGAAAACTATGTAAACGATTTTCTAGCTGTAAAGTAGCCTGAAACTTGTTTATCAAAGGATTTGAAGGGACCATTTCAAACGTACTTCATTTCCCGTAGCAGATTTGTGCAAAAAGTGTTTTCTTATGCTAGAATGAAAATCGAATAGGAGGACTATAAATGTTAACATATGATTTAATCGTTATTGGATTTGGTAAAGCTGGTAAAACACTAGCTGGTAAATTGGCTTCAGCTGGCAAAAAAGTTGCCCTCGTTGAACGTAGTAAAGCTATGTACGGTGGAACATGCATCAACATCGGTTGTATCCCAACTAAAACCTTGCTAGTTGCTGCTGAGAAGGACTTGTCTTTTGAAGAAGTGATTGCTACCAAAAACACGATTACTGGTCGCCTCAATGGTAAAAACTACGCTACTATTGCGGGAACAGGTGTAGATATCTTTGATGCGGAAGCACACTTCCTTTCAAACAAAGTCATCGAAATCCAAGCTGGTGATGAAAAACAAGAACTAACTGCTGAAACAATCGTTATCAACACTGGTGCTGTTTCAAACGTCTTGCCAATCCCTGGACTTGCTACAAGCAAAAACGTCTTTGACTCAACAGGTATCCAAAACTTGGACAAATTGCCTGAAAAACTTGGTGTTCTTGGTGGTGGAAATATCGGTCTTGAATTTGCAGGACTCTACAACAAACTTGGCAGCAAGGTTACCGTCCTAGATGCCTTGGATACTTTCCTTCCTCGTGCAGAACCATCCATCGCAGCTCTTGCTAAACAGTACATGGAAGAAGACGGTATTGAATTGCTTCAAAACATCCGTACTACTGAAATCAAAAACGACGGTGACCAAGTTCTCGTCGTAACCGAAAACGAAACGTACCGTTTCGACGCCCTTCTCTACGCAACTGGACGTAAGCCAAACGTAGAACCACTTCAACTTGAGAATACCGATATTGAACTAACTGAACGCGGTGCTATCAAAGTAGACAAACATTGTCAAACAAACGTTCCTGGTGTCTTTGCAGTTGGAGACGTCAACGGTGGACCTCAATTTACCTACATCTCACTTGATGACTTCCGTGTCGTCTACAGCTACCTTGCTGGAGATGGCAGCTACACTCTTGAAGACCGTCTCAATGTACCAAACACCATGTTCATCACACCTGCACTTTCACAAGTTGGTTTGACAGAAAGCCAAGCAGCTGATTTGAAACTTCCATACGCTGTCAAGGAAATTCCTGTTGCAGCAATGCCTCGCGGTCACGTAAATGGAGATCTTCGTGGAGCCTTCAAAGCTGTTGTCAACACTGAAACAAAAGAAATTCTCGGTGCAAGCATCTTCTCAGAAGGTTCTCAAGAAATCATTAACATCATCACTGTTGCAATGGACAACAAGATTCCTTACACTTACTTCACAAAACAAATCTTCACTCACCCAACCTTGGCTGAAAATTTGAATGACTTGTTTGCGATTTAAGATTTCAGATTTTCTCCACAAGACAAGCATCCATTTTGGTGTTTGTCTTTTTCTATCCAGTTTATCGTTTCCTTGCAAGATTATTTGTGCTTCTAGCTGTAAAAGTTTATAATATAAGTGTAGGATGTTGTCTTCATTTTCTGTTCAAAAAGGAGGCTAGTCACATGGGAAAGCAAGTTAAACCACCAAAACACTCTCCTTTTTCCTTTCTATCCAAAGAAAAAAGTACGGCTGTGAAAACACTGGTTTTCTGTGTTAGTACAGTCTTCATTTTTCTCCTACTTTGTTGGATGCTTTTTCGCTTGATTTCACCTCAAAAGCAGCAATTCACAGTCAATCAGACTGCTGATTTTTACCTTGTTAATTCGAAATCCATTCAAAGTTATCAGTTGCAAAACGATCAGTTTCAACTCATAAAAACTGAGGACGTCTCCATTGCAGAAGATGTCAATTTCTGGTTTCCTCAGGGATGGTTTGACAATCGCTATCTCGTCTTCTCATCTGGAAATACCAGAGGGAAATCATCCACTCAGAACATTGTATCCCTTGACTTTCAGACAGGGGACATCCGGAAAACTTCAACTCCCTTCTATGCTTATTCGGGAGCTGGAGTATCAGACAAGTTCTTCTACACAGGCCAAACTACAACTGAGGATGGGGTGCTCAGTATGTTTGACATCTCAGGAAAGCTGATTACTCAGAAAACATTCTCCGAATCCACTTCCTTTCCAATCCAGTTTCACGGAAGAGGGAATCGCCTCTACCTCGGTCTGGGGTTTCACGATGAGTCCCGTCAACGACCCGCTTTAGTGTTTGATGGATATTTAGTTGAATTGGACGAAAATGACCAACTAAAGGAATTGTCTCGCACACCTCTGACAAGCGAAGGAAAGATCGTTGAAATGTTGACTTCTTCTGAATTAATCGGTGACAATTATTACAGTAGCGTTGCTTATACTCGAAATACAGAAACTTTCTCCAAAGATCCAGACAATCGCATACTTGTCATGAACTTGTCTAGTAAGGAAAAGCACTTCATCAAGCTACCAGAGGACAACCCAAATCTTCTTTATAAAACACCGAAAGAAGACCGATTGATTGTAAAACATGAGGCGGATGGAAATGATCGCTGTGCCTTATCTATTGTCAATCTCTCTGATGAATCTAGCTATCTGATTAATGTCAGAAAAGATTTGCCTGATTCTACAGAAGAGATAATACACATCGATACAAGTTTGACAAACAAGATATTGGTCGTAACCAATCAACATTTGTTATTGTATTCTTTAGAAAATGGCCAACTTCTAACTAAAACAAAACTGGAACTGAAACAAAACGACTTCCCAATCGCAACTTGGTTTCAGAACTAATCACTCACAGCCCTCTTCGGGCTGTTTTTGTTTCTGCGAAATCTCAAATCTGTCTTTTCTTTCTTTTATGATATAATGTCCACACTTTACTTAGCAGTCCTAATTATATATTGAGTCTCAGGTCGCTCTTTTAAATATCAGCAATACATATGACTTTAAATAACTTGCTTCAACTCATCGTTTTATGAGTAATTTAAAAAGATATTTTGCAATGATTGTTTCGTGCCTAATTAGGTAAATTAGGCACTCTTCGCGCGGTCATATGTGTATTTTCATCATTTGTGAGAAGATTTTACTGTTTGCAACTTGATGGCTAAGTCGATATATTTTTTCTTCTTAAATATTTTACAAATTATTTAATCTTTTTAAAGATAAGAATCACTTTCTAATCAATCAAAGGATACTTCAAATTTCTTCGTTCTTGATAATATGAGCAATACTCCGCAAAATGTTTAAACCTTATCATTGTAAAAAATATCGAAAGAAATCCCATATTACATTAGTATATATTTGGTATGGGATGAAATTGACTTTCGAAAATATTAACTATATAATGTCTGTAAACAAGAAACAATGAGGTAACGATATGAATAAAACAGAATTACTATTACAAAGACTAAATGATATTGGTCAGTCTCTAAAAGATTCTAGACAAGCACTAGCTTTGCTGGCACTTGGTTCTTGCGGATCAGAAAGAGAACGATTGGATCAGTACTCCGATTTGGATTTCTTTGTTATTGTAAAAGATGGCTACAAGCAGGCCTATATCCAGGACCTAACCTGGTTAAGTAAGCTAGAACCAATTGCATTTCACTACCAAAATACAGTGGACGGACATAAAGTTCTATTTGAAGATGATGTTTTTTGTGAATTTGCTATCTTTGAAGCTCACGAACTAGTAAACATTCCCTTCGCTGAAGGCAAAATTATCTGGAAGGAGGTCGGTTTTGATGGAACAATCTGCCAGCCACAAAGATTGCCATCAAAAGAAAATAGAGATCGTGAATGGCTGTTGGGAGAAATTTTATGCAACCTATATATAGGACTAGGTCGCTATCAACGAGGGGAAAAATTGGCTGCTTATTATTTCATCCAAAACAGATCTGTCAAGCTCTGGACTGAACTAATCAATTTGGAAAAAACTTCTAAATCTAATTTTATAGATATTTTTAACAGCAACAGACGATTTGAAAAAGGTTATCCAAATGAAGCCAAACAATTACCCTACTTTTTGCAAGGTTACGAACGAATTTCTGAATCTGCTCAGGCACTCCTAGAATATCTTGATAAACACTATCCTCTTAACGCATTTATAAAAGAAAAAATTCGTAATTTATTATAAAAGAGACTTTCCAAAAAATAATCTAAATCCCAAAAGTTAGGTATCTTTGTCAACTATAATGGATTAATGAAATTTTAAAACCTGCAGAAGGTAATTGATGTCCTCTCCTTTCTTATGTTCAGAGCAAGAAAGATTTATTTCTTAAAGTTGCCAAAGTTATCAAATTCAAGGATATTGTATTTGATTGGTTTAATCAGAACCTAAAAAGCACCTCTAAGGTTACTTCTTTAGTTGATCTTAGAGGTTACTTTAGTTATTGGACTGCTGGGCGCAGTATGATATAATAGAAACATGAAATTAAAAACTACTTTGGGCCTCCTAGCTGGGCGTTCATCTCACTTCATCTTGAGCCGTCTTGGTCGTGGAAGTACGCTCCCTGGAAAACTTGCCCTCCAATTTGATAAAGATATTTTACAAAATCTAGCTAAGAACTACGAGATTGTCGTGGTCACTGGAACCAACGGTAAAACCCTGACAACTGCCCTTACTGTTGGCATTTTAAAAGAGATCTATGGCCAGGTTCTAACCAATCCTAGTGGCGCCAACATGATCACAGGAATTACGACAACCTTCCTGACTGCCAAATCTTCTAAAACTGGGAAGAACATTGCCGTTCTAGAAATCGACGAGGCTAGTCTATCTCGTATCTGTGACTACATCCATCCTAGCCTTTTTGTCATCACTAATATTTTCCGTGACCAGATGGACCGCTATGGTGAGATTTACACGACTTATAACATGATTTTGGATGCCATCCGTAAGGTGCCTACGGCTACTGTTCTTCTTAATGGTGACAGTCCGCTTTTCTACAAGCCTGCGATTCCAAATCCTGTCCAGTATTTCGGTTTTGACTTGGAAAAAGGTCCAGCAAAGCTTGCTCACTACAATACCGAAGGGATTCTCTGCCCCGACTGTCAAGGCATACTAAAATATGAACTCAATACCTATGCCAACTTGGGTGCCTATATCTGTGAAAATTGTGGTTGCAAACGTCCTGATCTCGACTATCGCTTGACAGAACTGGTTGAGTTGAGCAACAATCGCTCCCGCTTTGTCATTGACGGACAAGAATACGGAATCCAAATCGGTGGACTTTACAACATCTACAATGCGCTAGCTGCGGTTGCCATCGCCCGTTTCCTCGGGGCTGATTCACAGCGGATCAAACAAGGATTTGACAAGAGCCGTGCTGTCTTTGGTCGTCAGGAAACCTTCCATATCGGTGACAAGGAATGCACCCTTGTCTTGATTAAAAATCCTGTTGGCGCGACCCAAGCTATCGAGATGATTAAACTAGCTCCTTATCCATTTAGCCTATCTGTCCTCCTCAATGCCAACTATGCAGATGGAATTGACACTAGCTGGATCTGGGATGCAGACTTTGAACAGATCACTGACATGGACATTCCTGAAATCAACGCTGGTGGTGTTCGTCATTCTGAAATCGCTCGCCGTCTTCGTGTGACAGGCTATCCAGCTGATAAAATCACTGAGACAAGCAATCTGGAACAAGTTATCAAGACCATTGAGAACCAGGACTGCAAGCATGCCTATATCCTGGCTACCTATACTGCTATGCTGGAATTCCGCGAACTGCTGGCTAGTCGTCAGATTGTTAGAAAGGAGATGAACTAATGGTTTATACTTCACTTTCCTCAAAAGATGGCAACTACCCTTATCAGCTCAACATCGCTCACCTCTATGGGAACCTCATGAATACCTACGGGGACAATGGAAATATCCTCATGCTCAAGTATGTGGCTGAAAAACTGGGGGCCCATGTAACAGTTGACATCGTTTCTCTCCATGATGACTTTGACGAAAATCATTACGACATTGCCTTTTTTGGTGGCGGTCAAGACTTTGAACAAAGTATCATCGCAGGAGACCTACCTGCTAAAAAAGAGAGCATTGACAACTACATTCAAAACGACGGTGTGGTTCTAGCCATCTGTGGTGGTTTCCAACTATTGGGACAATATTATGTTGAAGCTTCAGGCAAACGCATCGAAGGTCTAGGGGTCATGGGCCACTATACCCTCAACCAGACCAATAACCGCTTTATCGGTGACATCAAGATTCATAATGACGAATTCGATGAGACCTACTATGGCTTTGAAAATCACCAGGGACGTACCTTCCTTTCTGATGACCAAAAACCACTGGGTCAGGTTGTCTATGGAAATGGAAATAACGAAGAAAAGATCGGCGAAGGGGTTCATTATAAGAATGTCTTTGGTTCCTACTTCCACGGACCTATCCTCTCACGCAATGCCAATCTGGCTTATCGCCTAGTCACTACTGCCCTCCGAAAAAAATACGGTCAGGACATCCAACTCCCTGCCTATGAGGATATTCTCAGTCAAGAAATCGCTGAAGAATACAGCGACGTGAAAAGCAAGGCTGACTTTTCTTAAACTAAGGAAAATTAGATAAAAGAACTCCACTATCTTATCGGAGTTCTTTTTGCCTGTTCTTTTACCCTTCTCTCTTGCATTTTCTCTCTTTTTTTGCCAAAATAGAGGGGTAGAAAGAAGGTAGCATATGTCTAAATTACAACAAATCGTAACATATCTTGAATCAGAAAAACTAGACGTCGCTGTCGTATCTGACCCCGTCACTATTAATTACCTCACTGGTTTTTACAGTGACCCTCATGAACGCCAAATGTTCCTTTTTGTCCTAGCGGACCAGGAACCTCTCCTTTTTGTCCCAGCCCTTGAAGTGGAGCGTGCAACCAGCACTGTTTCCTTCCCAGTAGTGGGCTATGTGGATTCTGAAAATCCATGGCAAAAAATCAAAAACGCTTTGCCTCAGCACGACTTCAAACGTGTTGCTGTTGAGTTTGACAATCTCATCTTAACCAAATACCATGGTTTGAAAGCAGTCTTTGAAACTGCTGAGTTTGAAAACCTCACTCCTCGCATCCAACGCATGCGCCTCATCAAATCAGCTGATGAAGTGCAAAAAATGATGGTTGCAGGTCTCTATGCTGATAAAGCTGTAAAAGTTGGTTTTGACAATATCTCTCTTGATAAAACAGAGACAGATATCATCGCCCAAATCGACTTCGCCTTAAAACGTGAAGGCTATGAAATGAGTTTTGATACCATGGTCTTGACTGGTGACAATGCTGCAAATCCACACGGAATTCCTGGTGCAAACAAGGTCGAAAAAGACGCCCTTCTCCTCTTTGACCTGGGTGTTATGGTCAATGGCTACGCATCAGATATGACTCGTACAGTCGCTGTCGGCAAACCAGACCAATTCAAGAAAGATATTTACAACTTGACCCTTGAAGCCCAACAAGCTGCTCTTGACTTTATCAAACCTGGTGTGACTGCTCATGAAGTAGACCGCACTGCCCGTGAAGTCATCGAAAAAGCTGGTTACGGTGAGTACTTCAACCACCGTCTCGGTCACGGTATCGGTATGGATGTCCACGAATTCCCATCTATCATGGAAGGAAACGACATGGTCATCGAAGAAGGCATGTGCTTCTCTGTTGAACCAGGTATCTATATCCCTGGTAAAGTCGGCGTTCGTATTGAAGACTGCGGTGTTGTTACCAAGGATGGCTTTGACCTCTTTACAAGCACCAGCAAAGACTTGCTTTATTTTGATTAATATTCATCTAATACTCAATGAAAATCAAAGAGCAAACTAGGAAACTAGCCGCAGGCTGTACTTGAGTACGGCAAGGCGACGTTGACGCGGTTTGAATTTGATTTTCGAAGAGTATAAAATCTTCCCACAATAAAACGCATAGTATCAAGGTTTTTCAACACCTGATATTATGCGTTTTTCTGATTTTTAAAACTTTTCTCCAGCCGCTTTACTTAATTTTCTTAATACTTTGACTAAGCACAAACCCTACAACCATTCCCACGATATTTTGCAGGAAGTTTGGTAGGATTTCTGGTAGGGCTGCTGCCCAGCCATTCATCAAAGTTGAACCCAAGGCGTAACCCCCCACCATAACAATCGTTGCTAAGATAAGGCCTAGCCATTGCCATTTTCCTTTAAATCCTGCGAAAAATCCCTGCAAGCCATGGTTGATCAGGCTAAAGAACATCCACTGTGGATAGCCTGATAAGAGGTCAATCAAGAAACCTGCTAGACCTCCGACTACAGCCCCTTCACGACTACCAAAGTAGAAGGCTGCAAAGAAGATACCCGCATCTAAGAGAGTTAGAATACCTGTTGGTGTTGGAATCTTTAAGAAATAACCTAGAACCACAGAAAGGGCGGTTAATAGAGATACAAGAGCGATTTTAGTTGTTTTGGTTTGCTTCATATTGTCTTACTCCATATTGATCTGCTTGTGCGATAGCACGGTAAACGAAAGCTTTAGAACTCTCTACTGCTGTTAAAAGTTCATCCCCTTTAACCAAGTGACTGGCAATGCTTGAGGCAAAGGTACAACCTGCGCCAGCATTTTGGCCTTGGATAACAGGATTTTCTAGAACTGTAAAGGTTTGTCCATCATAAAAGATATCTGCAGCCTTGTCCTGACTAAGGCGATTGCCTCCCTTGATAATGACCGCTGGCGCTCCTAATTCATGCAATTTCTGTGCTGCAGCCTTCATATCTTCCAAGGTTTTAATCTCCTGACCAGCTAACAATTCTGCTTCAGGAAGATTTGGCGTAATCACACTGACATGAGGGAAAAAGCGAATCAACTCTTGACAGAGTTCACTGACAGCCACATCGTGCGTTTCCTTGCAGACCAAGACTGGATCTAGAACTACAGGCACCCCTGGGTGTTGCTTGATAAAGTCCAATGCCCTCTCAGCCACACTGACAGTAGGGAGAAGACCAATCTTAATTCCTGCAAACTCCACATCACGCAAGCTGTCTAGCTCATGTTGAAAAATAGTATCAGCCGTAGGAAAGACTTCAAAACCCTTTTCTGTCACAGCCGTCAAACAAGTCACTGCTACAAAACCATGCAAGCCATTCAAAGTATAGGTGGCCAAATCAGCTGACAAACCGCCACCACTAAAAATATCATTTCCAGAAAGTGCTAAAATACGATTATTCCTCATAACGAATCTCCTTTAAATACAAGCCATTTGGTGCCGCCGTTGGACCTGCTAGCTGCCTGTCCTTCTTCTCCAAAATCAAGTCAATCTGCTCAACTGGCATTCGATTATTTCCGATTTTGAGCAGCGTCCCCACCATATTGCGAATCTGCTTATACAAGAAACCATTTCCTGAGAAGGTAAAGGTCAAAAATTGGCCTGTCTCATCAACACTAAGACCGGCTTCTGTAATAGTACGAACCTTGTTCTCTACACTAGTCCCAGACGCTGTAAAACCGGTGAAATCATGGGTTCCCTCTAGCTTTTTGATTGCCATCTGCATCCGCTCCACATCGAGGGGATAGGGAAAGTGAGTAGCATAGTGACGACGCATCGGATTTTTAGGACGCCCCCTATCTACGATAAATTCATAAGTCTTGCTATGCTTGGCGTAACGACAGTGAAAATCATCTGCCACGATCTCAATCGAAATCACATCGATATCCTCTGGAGACTGAGTATCCAGAGCAAAACGGAGTTTTTCCTCATCCATCTGATAGGGCAGATCAAAATGAATAACCTGACCCAGAGCATGAACCCCACTGTCCGTCCTACCAGCACCATGAACAGTGATGGCTTGCCCCTTATTGAGTCTCGTTAAGGTTTTTTCGATTTCCTCTTGAACGCTCCGCGCATGAGGCTGGCGCTGAAAACCAGCAAATGCATACCCGTCATAGGAAATGATTGCTTTATATCTTGTCATAACTTCTATTTTATCAAGAAATAATCCTGCAAACAAGTTCAAAGAATATAAATTGTCTGGGTACAAAATTCCCGAAAAGAAAAACTTAGGAAACCAATCCTAAGCTCTCTTTTGAAGTGCGTACATAACAAAGATAGAAGTGACAATCAACCAGCATCCTAGAATGGTGAAGACCAACATACCGTTTTGAGTCACCAAGCCAATCGCCCCAAGAATGAAAGGTGTCGTAAAGGCTCCAAAGCTACATCCTAGCACTGCAAAAGATGTTGCCTGATTAAGGAGCTTGGCTGGGATTCTTTCAGAAAGAAGCTGAAAGACAGTCGTCAAGGCCACACTGTAGGAAAAACCTGCCACAACACTTCCAACTACCATCACACCCAATGACGGAGACAAGGCAATCACAATCTGCCCCAATCCAAAGGTGATACCTGACCAAAGGAGCAACCTTTCTTTAAACAGAGAGATAAAGAAAGAAAAACTCACACCTGCCAAGATACCAATCAACTGCATGATACTTAAAACCAAACTCGATAACTGGGCATCCCCTAGACCTCTTTCCACCATCAGACTAGGAATACGAATGGTGATAGCTGTGTTGGTACAGACAACAACTGCTGCTTCGACAGCCAATAGAAAAATTAAGCCTTTCATCTGTCCTGTCAAACGAATTGTTTCGGCCTCTTTTTTCTTTGTTTCTTTCTTTTCTTTCCCATAAGGGACAAAGAGCAGATAAAGGATCAATACTAAAAATCCCGCACTGTAGGCCAAGAAGGTCACTGTCCATCCCAAGGATAAGAGTTGACCTACCACTAGAGTCAAAATCGACGCCCCGACAACTTCTGCTGATCCGCGGAGACCCAGCATCTGAATCCGTGTCTTTCCATGATAGCGTTCGCTGATGATGGAAATAGCCTTGGCATTGATCATCCCCACACCCAAGCCAAATAAAATCCGCATCGCAAAGACAAAGTTGTACTCCTGATACCAGAAGGGAGCTGTTCCACCGATAGAGAGGATGAGAAGTCCCAGACTAATCTGAAGTCGCTCAGGAAGCAAACGCTCCAAAAACCCATTTAAAACCAGCATAATCATGATTCCAAAAGAAGGGAGACTGACCAGGAGCTCGATTTGTTCTTTGGGGTAGCCCTGATAATAGTCAAACATGGCTGGCAGAGCACTTGAGATGGAAAAGGAGGTAATCAAAACGAGGGAGAGGGCCAAAATACTAGCCCGTTCTAAATATTGTTTCATGGATTTTCTTTCTATATATTTCTCACTGTTGATCCTTGTAAAAGGAAGATGGCAAGAAAAGAAGGAGCCCGATTGAACTAGAGACTCCGTCCTAACTTTCCTCATAGGAAGACTATTTTCGCTTGATTTGCTTGATCAGATAGAAGATGAAGCCTGCAACCATATAGGCTACAAAAATGATCAAACACCATTTGATAACCACGTCCCAACCCTTGTTCACATTTAAAAAGAAATATGGGAAGGGATTGTCCTTGGAATTCGGAATATTGAGTTTTAAGACCAAGCCGTTAAACAAGGCAAAAATCATATAAACCAAGGGCAAGATGGTCCACAAGACTGGATCCCAGATCTTATATTGACCCCGTTTATCAAAGAAGAGGGTGTCGGCTAAAAACCAGAGTGGAACGATATAGTGGCAAAGGAAATTTTCCACACGGTAAAAGTCTGTCGCAATCGGAGCAAGCATAAAATGATAAATCACACAGGTAATCATGATACTCATGGTAACGCCACCCTTGAGACGAAACAAGGTCGGACTTTGCCAATTTTCACCTGAGCGACTCATAACACGAAGCAGATAGCCCGTGAAAATCGTTACCAAAAGATTGGACAACACTGTGTAGTAAAGGAGCATACCAAAGCCACCGTGCTTGGTAATCTCTAAATAAACTCCTGTAAATGCCGCTAAAAACAAGAGCACACGACTATAAAAGATAAATTTGTAATTCAGTTTCATGGCTAGATTTTCTTAACAAACTCTGACTTGAGTTTCATAGCTCCAAAACCATCAATCTTACAGTCGATGTTGTGGTCACCTTCTACGATACGGATATTTTTAACACGAGTTCCTTGTTTCAAATCCTTTGGCACACCTTTTACTTTCAAGTCCTTGATTAAGGTTACAGTATCACCGTCGGCCAATTTATTTCCATTGGCATCAATAGCAACAACGCCTTCTTCTACTTCTGCAACTTCAGCAGGGTTCCATTCATAGGCACACTCTGGGCATACCAAGAGATTTCCATCTTCGTAGACATATTCTGAATTACATTTTGGGCAATTTGGTAAATTGTTCATAGGTTCTCCTTATAACATTTCACTATTCTTTGAAAATCAAAATTTCTCGAACAGCAACTATTATACCGTAAAATCCTACTTTTGACAATGTGTCCTAAGTCCAGCAGACAAAAAAAGTCATGCACTTTTTACAGTTACATGACTTTTAAAAGATGATTGGTCATGGGCACTTATCAAGCGCCTCATGATAAAAGGGGTAGCAACTATATCTTACAAACCAGGAGCTTGTCCGAGTTCTGCAGCAATCATCCAAACTGTTTTCTCAAGTTCAGCCTTAGCACCAACAAAGATATCGTTTGTAACATCATCGCCTTCTTCATCAGTTACATCCAAAGCTTTTTGGAAAAGAGCGATGAGGTAACGATAAATCGCTAGAACACGTTCCAAGCTTTCTTCAACGTTACGGAATTCTCCTTCTTCTTCTTCGATTTCACTGTGTTGAAGGAATTCTGTCAAAGTTGAATAAGGTTTGCCGCCAAGGGTGATCAAACGTTCGCTGATTTCGTCAAGATAGCCATCAAGGCTGTCCATGTATTCATCCATTTTTGGATGCCATACGAGGAAACCACGACCACGCATATACCAGTGAACTTGGTGAAGGGCAATGTGAGCCACATACAAGTCCGCTACTGCTTGGTTCAATACTTCCTTTGTTTTTGCCAATGCTACTGGCGCTGTTTTAGATAATGTTGTTACATCTTTTACTGCTTCTTTTTTCAATTCAACCATATTTCTTACCTCTTTCATTTTTTTGTAACCATCTTCTTAGTGGTTACAATATAAGTATACTACTACTAGAAAACGATAGCAAGGAAAGTGTACTATCTGAGAAAAGTTGTAATAGACTGATAATTTAAGAATAGTCTGGACAGTTTTAATTAGCCGACTTGCTCGGATTTACTTGAAAATTGGCTTTGATACAGGTCATAATAAAAACCTTTTGCTTGGAGCAAGCTTTCATGATTTCCCTGCTCAATAATCTGTCCATCCTTAAGAACGAGAATCTTATCTGCTTCTTGAATAGTAGAGAGACGGTGAGCGATAACAAAGCTGGTTCTTCCCTTCATCAAGCGTTTCATGGCTTTTTGAATCAAGAGTTCCAAACGGGTGTCAACAGAGGAAGTTGCTTCATCCAGAATGAGAATTTTAGGATTGGCTAGGAGGGCACGCGCGATGGTCAAAAGTTGTTTTTGCCCTAGGGAAATATTGCTTGACTCTTGGTTCATCTCCATGTTGTAACCACTAGGAAGAGTTCGGATAAAGTGGTCTACATTTGCTGCTTTGGCAGCTTCTATTATTTCCTCGTCACTGGCGTCAAGATTTCCAAAACGTAGGTTTTCTTTGATCGTACCTTCATATAGCCAAGCATCCTGCAAGACCATCCCAAACTGACGGCGATAGTCTTGACGTGACAACTGGCGAATATCCTGCCCGTCAACCAAGATTGCGCCTGCTGTGACATCGTAAAAGCGCATAAGCAGATTGATCAAGGTCGTCTTACCAGCTCCAGTAGGACCAACAATCGCCACCATCTCTCCCGGTTGAACTTCTAGATTAAAGTCTCGAATCAATGGTTTGTTTTCAACATACTGGAAGTCAACATGTTGGAAGGTCACCTGACCTGTTAAGGGTTCAAGGATTTCGAGTTCTTCTCCCTTGACTTCCTCTGTCTCATCCAAGATATCGAAGATGCGGTCTAGCGAAGACTTAGCACTTTGCATTTGACCCGCAAGTTGTGTGATGTTTTGGATAGGCTGGCTGACCTGCCAAACGTACTGAACAAAGGCCTGCATATTCCCCACTGTCAAGCGACCCGCAATCACTTGCAAACCACCAAGAACTGCAACGATCAGATAGGTCAAGTCCGATACAGCATGAAGGGCTGGCATCATGAGCCCAGAGATAAAGCTGGCTTTAAAGCCAACACGTTGGAGGTCGTCTGTAATCTTAGAAAATTCTTTATGAGAAGTTTCCTCACGACCGTAGAGTTTCAAGACATTAAAACCTGTGAGATTTTCCTGCACATAGCCATTCATCCGTCCTAAAATAGCTGCCTGCTCTTTAAAATAAGGCTGAGAACGTTTCAGGATACTTCTGGCACCAAAATAGGTCACTGGAATGGATAGAATCACCACTATAGCCAACTGAAAATTCAAGTATAATACCATTCCCATCACGAGGACAATCGTCAGAACGCCATTGACAATTTGGAGGAAAGACTGTTGAAGAGCATTAGACACTGTCTCAACGTCACTGGTAAAGCGCCCCAACAAATCACCAAATTGGTGTTTGTCAAAGAAAGACACAGGGATACGATTGATCTTTTCAGTCATTTCATTTCGCAGATCCTGAGTCATGGACTGGACCGCATTGGTCATGAAATAGTTGGAATAATAAGAACCAAGTTCATACAAGAGACCTCTAAAGAGGTAAATAATTAAAACAGTTCCGATGTAGCCAGTATTGATACGAGCACCTGCAAGACCATTAGCCATATCTAAGAGATTTTTTGTCAACTCCGTAATGGCTAACCCCAAGACAAAAGGCTCCAAGACACTCATGACCACACTCAAAATTTTTAGAAAGACTGCAAAGAAGACAGAAAAACGGTAGGCTTTCAAATAGCTCCACAAACGAGCCAAACTAGATTGTGTTTTCATATTTCCTCCTATTCTTCTGTTAGAGATGCATTTTTCAACTGCGACTCAGCAATCTCACGATAGATGGCATTGGTCTCCATCAATTCTTCATGTCGACCACGACCCACGATTTCACCCTTATCCAGAACGATGATCTGGTCCGCATCCATGATGGTTCCGACACGTTGAGCAACAATTAAAACCGTTGCATTCTGTGTTACTTCCTTGAGACGACGGCGCAAAATGGCATCCGTACGATAATCCAAGGCTGAGAAAGAATCGTCAAAAATATAGATATCAGGATTCTTTATAACAGCTCGGGCAATTGAGAGACGTTGTTTCTGTCCTCCAGAAAGGTTGCTTCCACCTTCGGCTAGATGGGTCGCAAAGCCTTCTTCTCGGCTTTCGATAAAATCTTTGGCTTGCGCCACATCCGCTGCCTGATGTAGGTCTTTGTGACTAGCATCTTCCTTCCCATAGCGGATATTTTCAGCGATAGTTCCTGTAAAGAGTAAAGCCTTCTGCGGGATAAAACCAATCTTTTGACGAAGAGACTTGAGGCGGTAATCCCTCACATCGACACCATCAACCTTGATTTTCCCAAGCGTGACATCGTAAAAACGAGGAATCAATTGCACAAGAGAGGATTTTCCAGATCCGGTCGATCCGATAAAAGCAATGGTTTCACCTGGTTTAGCACTGAAAGAAATATTGTGCAAAACAGGATTTTCCGTCTCACCAGGATAGGCAAATGTGACATTTTCAAATTCCAAATATCCGTGAGTTTCTGTCTCTCTGACTCCTCCTTCATTTGGATCAATAGAAATCGGCATCTCCATAACCTCTTTCAAGCGTTCACTCGAAACCGCTGTACGAGGATACATGGTGAAGAGATTGGATAGGAAAAGGAAGGACAAGAGGGCGTGGAAACTATATTCGATAAAGGCTACTAGGTCCCCAATTTGCAAGCTTCCTTGTTTTATAGGATCCAGAGCAAACCAGACAATAGCTACAATCATGGCAATGATAATCTGAACAAACAAGGGTTCCGTCAAACCGGTTAGTTTAAACAGACGATTGGAATTAGCTGTATAGACTGCATTTTGTCCTGCAAAGCGTTCCTCTTGAAACTCCTCACGGGCAAAGGCACGAATGACACGGAGTCCCATTAGATTTTCCCTGACATATTGGTTTATCTTATCTAAGGTAGCCTGCTGTTTCTCTGATAATGGTCGAGTCTTGACCGCTACATAAATGACCACCACGGCTAAGAAAGGTACTGCAAAGGCCACTATCCAGGCTAATGACGGACTGGTCAGGAAGATCATTAAGATACTAGACAGCATCATCATGGGGGTGATGACACCCAGTTTTAAGGTCTGTTCTGCAAACTGCATGAGAACAAAGGCATCACTGGTAATGCGAGTAACCAGTGAAGACACTCCAATCTGTTCATATTCATGATGAGAATACTCTTGTAATTTGGCATAGAGATCATCCCTCATATCCTTGACCATATTGGTCGTCAGCTTACTAGCAGCGTAGGCTAAGACTATACGCCCCAAGGTTCCACATAGGATAATCACCAGCATAATTGCAGCCCAAACATACAATTGCTGTTCATTCCCTTTATTCACACCTTCATCAATCATCCGAGCCAGAACAGTTGGCAGTCCAAGATTGACAATCACAAAGAAAACCGCTCCAAAGAAATCCAAGAATAACCACTTGGGATATTTTTTCAAATAAGACCAAATATAGAGCATAACTCCCCCTTTCATAACTTTTTGATATAGAAAAGAGCGCGCATCTGCACGCCTTTCTTTCCCTAAGGAACTTTCCTAGTCTAGAAAAATCCCTCTTTCACAAGAATGCTCCAAGTAAAAATAAGACAGGCAGTCAAAGTCACTTAGTACTTTTAACTGTCTGTCTAGAATAAGCTAGATTATTTTACAAAATCAAGCAATGCCAAGAAGCTTTCAGCTTCAAGTGACGCACCACCAACAAGGGCACCGTCAACGTCTGGGCAAGCCATGTATGAAGCAACGTTTTCAGGTTTAACAGAACCACCGTATTGAACACGAACTTTGTCCGCAACTTCTTGACCAAAGTCAGCTGCTACGACGTCACGAACAACTTTACACATTTTTTGTGCATCGTCTTGTGAAGCTGATTTACCGGTACCGATAGCCCAGATTGGCTCGTAAGCGATAACTGTTGAAGCAACTTGTTCAGCTGTCAAGCCAGCCAATGCAGCAGATACTTGAGCACCTACGAATTCAGCCGCTTTACCAGCTTCGTAAGTTTCAAGTGACTCACCACAACAGATGATTGGAAGCATACCGTTTGCAAAGATTGCTTTTGCTTTTTTGTTGATATCTTCGTCAGTTTCATGGAAGTAGTCACGACGTTCTGAGTGACCGATCACAACGTAGTCTGTACCGATTTCTTTCAAAACTTGTGGGCTAGTTTCACCAGTGAACGCACCTGCATTTTCAAAGTAGCAGTTTTGAGCAGCAACTTTAAGGTTTGAACCTTTAGCAGCAGCAAGAACAGCTGTCAAATCAACTGCAGGAGCTGCGATACCTGCTTCAACAAGGTCTGATGAAGGAAGTTTTGATGCAACGGCTTCAACGAATGCTTTTGCTTCTTCTGGATTTTTGTTCATTTTCCAGTTACCAGCGATAAATGGTTTACGTGACATTTCACATACCTCTTTTTTCATTTTATTCACTATTATTCTATCATATTTATAAGGAGCTTGCAAACCTTACTCTAATTTTCAAGATTTTTCAAGCGACTAATCTTGCCACAAATTCATAGCATCGAGGAAATCAGCTGAAGCCTGAACTTGTTTGGGATTGTTCGCTTCTCGCTCTGCTCGTTTGGCCTCCACCTGAGCCACAGACTGGATACCTTCATGGCGCCAGTTACGAAGGATTGCCTGAATGTACTTCCAGTTTGGTTTGCCATTAAAAACCGCCTCTCGGAGAGCTTCCTTGATCAAATCCGCCTTGATTCCATCTTCTTTGACAGTCTTGGAAAGATCTTCGATTTCAAATGGTGTTAACAAGCGCCCCAATTCCTGCTGAAAGGTTTCAACCAGATCCTTCAATTGATTTTTGGAGTTTGGGGCAGTTGTAGCTGGAGTTTGGCTATCTAGCAAGCTATCCAAGCTTTCAAAAGCCAGACTAGCATCAAAAATCAGCTCAATTTCCCCATTTAGTTCAATGGTCCGATATTGTAGCAAACCATTTTCAGTCAAATTCGAAATGGATTGGTTGACATCTGCCACCTCTTTCCCAATGATTTCAGCTATTTGGCTAGGCGAAACATCTCCTAGGGCTGTGGTATTTTGTAAATAGAAAAATTGCCAGACCAGAAAATCTTCGCTGGAAGGAAAGAGTTCCTTAAAATGCAAGAGCAGGGCACTTGGCAAAACCAAGTTCCCTGATTTGAAAGCGTCAAAATATGTCATAATTCCTCTTATAAATATCCAAATGCAGCCGCATCATCCTCTACCTTTTTCCAGTCAAAAGGGGTTTCCTGATAAACTGCATAGTTTACCCAATTGCTGAAAAAGAGGGCAGCTGATGAAGACCAACAGAGACACGGTGTCTCATTCACATCATCATTTTTAAAGTAGTTCTCTGGGATATGAGGGTCGAGCCCCGCCTCATAATCACGAAAATACTCTCTTGCTAAAGTGTCACGATCGTACTCCAAATGGCCAAAACTATAAATCTCACGCAGATCTCGACTAGCTAGGATGGAAACCCCAACCTCAGGACCTTCTGACAGAATCTCAAGATTGGTCTTGTTTAAGATTTCTTCTTTTAAAATCTCAGTATGACGAGAATGAGGAGCTACATAGCGATCATCAAAACCTCTAAAAAGAAGGTGCCCCTCTTTTAAGGTATCCTGTGGGTAAATACCTGATAGTTTCCGATCCATCTGGTGCTTTTCAACGGCATAGCGAACATAAAGACCTGCTTGTGCACCCCAACATATATGCAGGGTTGAAAAAACATGCGTCTTGGACCATTCGATGACCTGCTTGAATTCCTCCCAGTAATCCACCTCCTCAAAAGGCAAATGCTCCACTGGTGCTCCCGTGATAATCATTCCATCAAAAAAGTCATTCTTGACCTCTGGAAAAGTCTTATAGAAAGTTTCCATATGTTCGGCACGAGTCGTCTTTGAACGATGCGTCTCCATATACAAGAAATCAATATCTAATTGCAACGGTGTATTAGCCAAATGCCGCAAAAGTTGCGTTTCTGTTACCATCTTTTGGGGCATGAGATTTAAAATCAAAATCCTCAAGGGGCGAATATCCTGATGAGCGGCCCGTTGGTCGTCCATCACAAAGATATTTTCTGTCCTTAAAATCTCAACAGCTGGTAATTTTTTATCAAGTCGAATCGGCATAATACCCTCCTAACAGTTCTCTATTTCGGGAATGATGTTGTCTGTTTGAAAGTAAAAACCTCCAAATACTTCTTCCCTATATTATACTGTATGAAGATATAGTTTTCAATTATAGTTTTTCTCTAACTAGCTATAGTTAATTTATATAGCGGATGAAGAGAAAACAGCCCCAAGGACTGTTTTTCATTAATAGTGCATAAGTACCTTGTAATCGTAATCTCCGATTTTTTCACGGCCTTTAAGCTCATCCAACTCAATCAAGAAAGCACAACCGGCTACAACACCACCAAGTCTTTCAATCATCTCAATCGTTGCCTTGACAGTTCCACCTGTTGCCAAAAGATCATCTATGATGAGAACACGTTGGCCTGGCTTGATCGCATCAGCATGCATGGTTAAGGTATCAATACCGTACTCTTTCTCATAGTCAGCAGAAATGACTTCACGTGGCAATTTCCCTGGTTTACGAACGGGTGCAAAGCCAATCCCCAACTCAAAAGCAACTGGGCAGCCAACAATAAATCCACGAGCCTCTGGACCCACGATCATGTCGATTTTCTTATCGGTTGCATACTGAACAATTTCACGAACAGCGTAGCTATAGGCATTTCCATCTGCCATCAAAGGGCTGATATCACGGAAGGTAATGCCTTCCTTAGGATAATTTTCAATCGTTGCGATATAATCTTTTAAATTCATCTTTTTCTTTCTTTCAAAGTTTTTTACTCTCTATTATACCATATTTTCTGTGAAAGAAGAAGAGGAAAAGCACTATTGGAGTGTGTCTGTTTTTGGGAGAAAATGAAAAATCACCAATAGAACGTAAATAAAAGACCGAAACTTTCAACTTTTTCCTGTCCCAGTCTTGATTTATTGTTCTTTTGATGATACAATAGCTTTAAACTGATTGAACAAGTGTTGGTTGTTTAATCGGTGGGCGTTTGAGTGTTAGTAGCACTCAGCGCCTTTTGTTCGTGTTTTTTATAATTCCATTATACCACTTTGGGAGGGGAATGCAAGCATTTTCCCAAACTTTTTTTCTAAAAGGCTTGACAAATCATGGTTTCATCTGTTTTTCAATCCCTTTCATCGGTAAGAGCTCCCCAATACTTCGGTTTTCGGTTTGAGAGATTGACCTGTGGTAGTGTATAATCTGATTTTTGAGTATGTTGAAAGTGACCAGGATAATCTTTTTCCTGGTCTTTTATTGTTTGGTAGGATTTCCTCCAATCTCCGAAAAAGAGGTCTCTCAATTCTCCTGTATGGTTTAAAAGAATGGTTTGGCTCATAGTATCAGCGCCTTTCTCACTCCAATACATACCTCTATTTTTCATTCGATACGTCACTTTTCGATGCTGAGATTCCATGATACCAATACCCTTGCTACTGAGTCCAAAGCTCTCAGGATGATCAGTATATTTAAAGTTTTTCAGAAGTTGTCTTCTGAAGCGTTGAAAAGACTCTAATTTTTTGTCTGATTTAATCAAAGATTCAGCCGTATCAAGTACCGTTTTTAGTAACCCCTTATCTCGGCTCTTGACCGCTTCAAAGGCTTGTTTGGTCAGCACTAAAGGAAAAGTACGTAAATTCTTTTTCAGGGCTTGATTCACGTGAAAAGCATCCCAAAAGTGCAAATGCTCTTTAGGCTTAAAAGCACTAACTAAGTCCTTAAAGTCCGTAGGAGAATAGCCTTTACCACCATCAGAATTAGTCACAATGACCGTTTCGGGAGTAATTTCAAAATGCCTAGTCAACAAATCCATTAGTCTATCTTTGGCTTTATGATAGCGTGTAGAGATAACTTCTATCTTGTCTTTTAAGATATTCCTCTTCCCCTTCTTGCTTCCAGTATGGACAACAAAATGACTTAACTCAATAGACTTCTTTTTCCTGTCAGGCATTGCCTGTTTGACCCAAACCCCATCACCTTCAATATAGACTTTCTTTGCTCTCACTTTGTCCTGGTTATCTTCAGACCAGTCTGAAGCTGATAAGGAGTCGTACTCCTCTTTTTCAGCTAGGAGTTCACCTGCCACGTCTAAAGCGTGCTGAACTGTATTCTTGGTGATATAGATTTCCTTTAACATTTCCATCACCGATACAACTTTACGATAGGGCATAAAATTAGCAAGCTTGGTCACCTGGTAAAGTAGCTCCTGAGAAAACCTCGATCTTGGTTCTAGTCCTAGCTTTTCATCAACAGGGATTCGGATGGTGTCATCTTTCTTCCATCTGCTACGTGAAAAGGTCATTTCTCCAAAAGAAAAAATAACTGTCCGCTCTTTTTGATTGATTCTTTTGTACCCCTGCGCTCGCATACTAGGGGCAATGAATTTTTCATAGTTTTCAATCATCTTCAGAAAAGCCCGTTGATTATTTTGGTTCAACTGCCTTGAAAATTCTCTTTCGTCTAACACGGTTATATCCATTTTTGTCACCTCAATCTTCGCTACCGCCTATTATACCCCAAAAACAAGAAAAGAAAAAAGACCTCTCCAAACGGAAGAGGCTATATTTTTATAGTGATTTTAACATTGGCTTATATCATGATTTTAATAGTGATAAAAATCAATATCTAAAGTGATAAACCTTGGTCTTTTTGGTTCTTTGGAGCGGATGCAGTTGGTAAAACCTCTTGATACATTTTCTTTAGAGATAGCTCATGTTGACCACCTAACAATAGATTTTCAAAAAATCTATCCAGGTATTCAGGATTTTTCTTCAGCAATTTTGCATTGTCCAAAACCAGGGCATCCCTGAAGTAACGTGCATTCTCTTTGAACGGGCTATTATCAACTTCAAAGCCTAGTGAACGTAGGTACTTAATCATGAAGACCGTAACAGTTCGGGTGTTGCCCTCTCCAAACGGATGGATTTGCCAAATTCCCGATACAAACTTTTTCAAGTGCTTGACCATTTCTTCAGGTGTCTTCCCTCGATAGTCAAATTGTGACTCCTGGTCAAAATCATAGGTTAAGCTAGCCGAGATAGTTTGATAATGATCATAGATAACGCTATCTCCCTCTAAAATCGGCTCTTTTTTAGTGATGTTATAATGGCGATATTCTCCTAAAGGAATACCTTGGCTTAGAACGCCAAAGAATAGCTCTTTATGGATTGATTTTAGAGTGGTTGGGGCAAACTTGAAGGCGTTGCTTGATAACAGCTCTACAATCCTTAAAGAGACAATATCAGCTTCTTTCGTGCTATCATCGGTCTCTTCATGGTATTTGGTAATTTGGTCATAAATTTGTTGATACTCAATCTTACCTTCAATCTGCTCTTTAGCCAATTCAACCATATAGCGTGATGGCTCAAGACCGTCCACTTGCTGAAGACCAAAGCCAGTCTGCCATAAGTCAAGTTTAGTCTGATAGGAAAGGTTGGGGTTATCAATTTCATAGGTTGGTTGCATAGGTCACCTGCGTAAATAATATTATAGTGATTTTTATCATGATTTTAATTGTGATAAAAATATTGACGATTATTCTTCTTCATAACTCTCAATCCAATTATCAAGGAAAGTTGATGCTCCGCTATATCCTGCTTGCTCCGCAATCCTATCTAGCTTTTCTCGATTTTGGGGCTTCAAGGTGAACTGATAAGGATGTTTGGTCTTCCCTGATGGGCGACCTGCTCTTCGCCCTTGTGATTTTGCCTTAGGGACTGACGGTATTGTCTCGCCTAACGCTTTACTAATTTTGTCCTTTTTGATTTCAAAAGCCATTGCATACCTCTTTTTAAATAGCTATTTATATCATGATTTTAATAGTGATATAAATATTTATTAAAATCATGATTTTTATATTGATTGATATTAGGAGTTATCCGACACGGTCTGAATTTGGATCAGTGTTTCTTCCAAAGCTGAAAAGAAAGCCTCGTGTTCGTTTCGTGATGTTTGGTCAGCCATGATGTCAATAACAGTATTGTCTTTTGATGCACGGTTAAACAATTCCTTTTGAGGAATTTGACCAACAACATTGTCATCATTTTCAAGGACAGATAACAACTCTTTCGATTTTGCCGTATTATGCTTTATCATGTTAGGCAAAAAGTAGAGTTTAGCAGTAATTAGAGACTCACGGCTTGGACGGACAATTTCTGTTTTTCTGTACTCGTCAAGACGGACTTCAAGATTTTGTTTCGCTTCAAAAGCAAAATCGCTTGGCGTAATGGGACTGAAAAGAGCATGACTAACAGCGATAGCATTTCTTGTAGCAATCCCGAAGTCAGGTCTGCAATCTAAAATCACATAGTCGTATTGTGCTAGGTTCTTTGCTTCAAGATTTTCACCTAGCCAGTCATACAGAAACATATTCTGATTAGGATTGGTTTCAAGTCTTCTTTCAGCTTCATCTAGTCTCATAGAACCTGCAATTAAATCAATGTTAGGCGCAACCGATAAAATGGTCACGTCTCCTGAACCAGTAAAGACATTAGCAACTGTTCCTGAATCCTCGTAAACGTCATAAAAGTGTGTTAGGTTGCTTTGATGGTCTAGATCAATAAATAAAACTCTATGACCTTGACTAGCTAAATACTGACCTGTTAGAAGGGCTAAAGTTGTTTTTCCGACTCCACCCTTGATGGCAACAAAGCTGAGTAATTTCATTTATTTCTTTTCTCCTCCCTTTTTCTATACTTCTATTATAATATAAATCATGATAAAAATCAATATAGAAATCATGATTTTAATAAATATTTATATCACTATTAAAATCATGATATAAATCACTATCTTTTTATCTGATATTTTTCACGGTAGCGCCTAAACGTTCGCTCGTTTATGCCTGTTAAGCCTGCCACGTCTTTATCAGACATTCCTGAAAGGTAAAGCTCGAAGGCGTGTTTTAGTCTGCTATCGTCTTCAGTAAAGAGTGCCTTTCTGCCCTGGTATTTGCCCTGAGTTTTTGCAATAGCTATCCCTTGGGCTTGACGTTCCTTGATTCGTTCCCTTTCAGCTTGTGCCTGGTACTTGTATAGCTCTAAAATTAAGTTGTTTAGAAGCCGTCTCAAGTTATCATCTTCAATCCCTCGAAGGGTTGGAAGGTTTAACACTTCCAAGGTAGCCCCTTTAGTTTGTATCTGATTCATGACTTCAGTTAGCTCCTGGTTATTTCTTCCAAGTCGTTCTAGCTCTGTCACAACGACTATATCCCCTTCACGGATATAGTCAAGCATGGCTTTCAACTGTGGGCGGTCTTTGCTGACACCGCTGACCACTTCCTGAAAGAGCCTGTCAACGTGCTTCAGTTGATCCAGTTGCCTATCCAAGTTTTGGTCAGTCGTGCTGACCCTTGCATACCCAATTTTTGTCATATTTCCCCTTTCTATTTTGCCTAACCCTATTGTCCGCCTCCTCATCCCTTTAAAATCAAGAAAACGGCAAGCGGTCAATAGGCTATAGCCTATTGACCGCTTGTAGTAAAGTGGTTTTTATGGAGTGTGAGGGATTCGAACCCTCTAGGCGCTATTTGGTACTTTCTGTAATTAGGATAAACAATTCAATGGTCACTCCAACAGCACCATTAACCACCAAGTTTGAAATAGACAACTTCATAGATACACCTCTTTTCAAGCTAGAAATAGCAATATAGGTTTGAATTAAATCACAAAGAAGCGATATGTCCAAGTTTATCCCTAAAACACTACATACTAATACACACTTTAGCACAAGAGTAATCATCCGCTAAGGTCTATATTAGCAGAATCATTATACTATTTTTAGTTTCAAATTTCAATAAAAATTAGTCTCAAAATTAAATTTCATCCATACTTGTTTCATAATGACTTTTAACATCTTGACGTCTTACTTCAGCGTTACGTTCTAATTTTTCATACTGAGTAAAGTCTTTGACGATACTGTCAAATTTTTCCTTCAGGGCTTTTCGCTCGATGGAGACCTCGACCACCTGCTTTTCAATTTCTTTTGGATTGACTGAAGGTGAAATATTCAATTCTTCCAAAATTTGATAAGCTACTTTGGCATCAATCGGATTCTCTGCGTGAATATCTTCAAGCGCTGAAGCAATTTTATTTAGTCGCTCGATTTTCTCATCCAATCTATCAAGTGACTCTTGTGTTTCTTCAATCTGTCCCAGGAAGCGGTCATGTAACTCATGGAATTGGTCTGAATCGGATACCCCGTGACTAACCAGGTAATTATATTCTTTGACCAACAAATCCAACTTAGAAATGTTAGGGTTCTTGGTTAAGATATATTCTCCGCTTTCGTAGGCAAGTTGATTGATAAGCGTTGACCCTTTCATGAATTTATTGCTTGCTGAATTGTCAGGATTGATGAAATAGAAAAAATCTGACTTCTTGATAAAAATATCAAAACTGCCGTCCTCTTGTTTATCAACAAGACGACTAGGAATTTTGACCGTACCTTGGTTGGCAATACCGTATTGCATTTGAAGATAGATACCTGTGTCCGTTTCATGCTCGACCTGCCACGGTTCAATTTTTACCCGTATTTCAAAATCTTCTGCCTTTTCAGCTTGTAAGGTGTCATACTCACTCTTGATACTTTCTAACGGATAGACGATTTCATTTTTAGCCAGGCGCTCCTTAATTTGCTCTAAGGAATACCTCCCCTTTTTTGATAAAGTGCTGTCACGGGTATTTCTTTTTTGGTCTTTGTCAAGCAATTTATACTTGGCATATTTCCCCGAAAAGTCAACAGCAAGATTTAACGCCTTTGCCTTTTCTTGAAAATCTGAAAGGTTGGTTGAATGCTTCAGGAGAAACTCAAGCCGTGATTTAATTTCTAACTTAAAAACATTTTCTTTTTGGTAAGCTGAATATTCTTTGTGTCCGAATTGATTTTGACGAACAAGAATTTTTGCACCTTCCAGGTCTGCATACTTGTCAGAAATTTGTTCAAGGGCTTTCTTTGTTCCTTTTTGCCATCTGAATTTATTGAGTGTGACCGAGTTAGTGGAATTGATATAAATGTGATTGTGTAGATGTCCCTTATCCATGTGAGTTGCAATGACAAATTGATGACTGCCACCTGTCAATTCAAGAGCTGTCTTCCGTCCTATCTCATGTACTTGCTCAGGTGTCAAATTGTCTTCAGGGGAAAAGGACTGAATGATATGGTGTGCCAAAACATCATTTTTGACCAACTCTTCATTATTGATTGGTCTTCCTTTTTCCAAATTGGCAAGTTGCTTCAACATCATAAATTCTGAATAAGCAGACTCAACATCAATCACCAAATTTCCCGAAACTAGCTGAGAGACTATCTGACCATCTACAATCTTTACAGGAAAGTTCAAATCAGAATCAATCAATTCTGTTCCAATAGTCTTAGCACCATCTTCAATATACTTGATACCATCAGCTAACTTGTTGACCGATTTTATCTGCTTAACTTTTGTAACAACCAAGTCAATTTACTCCCTTCTGTCTCTCATCATTTTTTCAATCATAGCCACTTCTTTATCAAAATTGTCATCCATCAACCGCTTAACTTCTGCAAGTGAATCCTGTAAATTTTGAAAGTTTTCAAGTGTAATTTCTTCATTTGTATTGACGTACTTTGCAAGCTGATTGATATTTGTACCAATACGATTTATCTCCGTTCTTAATTTTATAAGCTCCGAATAATCAACGGTTACGACCTCACCTGTCAAAAGCATATAACGTGCATAGGTATTGAAATTTTTAAATCCGTGAAGTTCCATCCGTTCTTTAATCAATTCATTTTCTCTTGGGGTAACTCTCATTTTTCGCTGAATTTCACGATACCGTTTTTCTTCTGTCATTGATTCTTACCTCATTCATTTTTCTTGACATCTTTGCTGTAGCCCTCTATACTTTTCAAACTGGCAAGCATAGCAATTGGGTACCCAATTGCGAAATTTAAAAGATTTTTCCAACCCCAAATACTGGCAATTCTGCCAATTCGGGGTCGGGAAATCTTTCAAAGTTTTGGGGAAAAGCCCCAAGCCCCTTAGTCGTCTTTCAGACCTTAGTTGACTTCAACTTGTTGAAGCAACTCCTCTTTTAAGGACTGGTAGTCTTCATCAGAAAGAGAGTCAAGATAGGAAATTGTTTCTTGATATTCTTCAGCTAGGTCAGAGTCAATGCTTTTGAGTTCGTCTGCATCTTCATCTAAAAGGGCGATGGCTTTTCTGCGCTTGGCTTCAATAAAGTTTTCATTTCTTGTGTACGTTCCATTCTCGAAATAGAACAAGTTGAGAAGTAATGTTGTTTCAATAGTGTCATTCATTTTTTAGTCCTCCGTTTGTTTTCTGCGACTCATAAAGCCTGCGGATAATTGAGCGACAAGGTCTTTTACAGGCTCATCTCGTTGTCGCTCTTCTGCTCTTTTTTTGGAGCATCTTTCGCCTGCTCTTTCTCTTTAGGTTCAACCTCTTTTTCTTTAGATTGGTTTTTCAAGCGATCAATTTTTTCTTGAAAGGCATCCTTGGTCAGTTCTTTAGTTTGATACTTTTCAAGAGTTTTATCAATTCTTGAAATCAAACTATCTGCTTCTTTTTGTACAATTTTAATTTGACCTTCTAGGTCAGATAGTCCGTCAGGGTCATCTGTCCATGTTGCCAAATAGCCAAAACTGTACTCACTTGTATCTAACCCATAATGACTAGCTACCACAAAAGCAACTGACTCAGCTTGTAATTCTGCGGTACTTCTTTTAAGAGGAGTTTCTTGTAATTTCTCCATATTGTGTAGGTCAGAATGTGCCATTTCATGAAAGATTGTTTTTAGTGTTTGTTGCTCGGACATCCCTTGCTTAATTACAATTTCATTGTTGGTTACGGAATAAAAACCGTTAGAGCCTTTGGTGTCTTTGCTGAAAGAAAGGGGAACACCATTAGCTTCAGATACCTCTTTAGCTGACTTGTAAAGATTGCCATAATCTTCATAAGTCCCCTCAAGTTCATAGATTGGTTTGGGTAATTCTTTTCCATTTGTCTGTGAGACATCAAAGACTGGGACAAGTTTGAAAGACATAAATGTTTGTTCATTTCCATTCTCATCTAAGAGTGGTTCATTAGTTTTAGGGTCTCGTCTTTTTAGAGTTATAGGGGCAAAAATCCGTAATGACTTTTCTCCCTTATTGACACTTCTCTCAAATTCATCCTTCCACTTTTTGAAGGATGCCACGTGAGAAGCTTCAGGGTTTTGCATTAAAATCAACTGAATATTTCTCGGTGAGTAATTGTGAAATTTACTCATTGTGGTCAAGTATTGTTTGTAAGTGTCAGACTGAAAATAGTCTTTAACGCCATCTTTCAAAAGTTGAGAAAGCCCCTTACTGTCTTTTGCCTGAATCAGTTCAGCAATGCTTTTTTGTGGTTCAGGTGAAGGTTGATTTTGATTATTTGGATGATTGCTGTCAATCGGGTTTGACCCATAACTAACCTCTTCCTGGTCTGACTTTCCGTCACCGTCTGTGTCAGCATTAAAAGGACTTGTCCCTTGAGCTTTTTCAACTTCATCAGGAATACCATCACCATCTGAATCACGTTCAAGCTCTTCTTTTCGTGCTTCAGCTTGTTTTTTCTCTTCGTCTTCTCTGAGAATTTGCTCAATGCGATTTCTCAAATTTGGTTCATTATTGTCTGCCATAGCTAGACCTCCATTTTGTAAATTTGGTTCATCTTTAAAGGGTTCAAAATCTTTATTTTGTCGCAATATATCAAGCATTGCTTGTCCATTATCTTTAACAAATTCAGGATTGATTGACATTGTTTTGATGCTGTCGTCTTTCTCAACAAAGACCCCTAATATCGTTTTTTCTTGATTTAAAGTATCCAGTTCAATGTTGAGCGTTCGGCTAGGCTTCAGCAATGTTGCAGGGAAGGTTGAGTTATCATCCGTCCGAAAAGCTAAAAGAATATCTTTATCGTCTGAACGAATAGCACTTGAAACATCTAACCGCCCCATCTTCTCAACGGAAGATAAATCATCAAAGACAAAAGAATCTGACTCAAAGATTTCAGGGAGCATAGGGAGTAATTTTGCCTTATCTCTAAAGCCAATCCCAACTGTTAAATTTGCAAAATCGCCTTTTCCTGAAGCTACGTCTTCAATGAATTGCTCTGATAAATTTTCAGCCCACTCATGATAAACAGGAGCAATCCCTGTCAAGTGCATCCAATGCCTTTTTTCAAAATCCACCTGAAGCATCTGAACGTCTTCTTTATCCTGGTAAAAATACGTGACCTTACTATCAGCCAACTCATTAAGATACCAGTCAGCCGATTTTTGAAATTCTTCAGCGTAACGATTGAGATACCTCAAATCTTTATCAGTCGCATAATGATAGCCATTTCTAAGCCCAACACTTGACTCTTTTGACCTATCAATGTTAAAATATAATTGAACATTGGCAGGAAAATCAGGTTGAGTCTTTGACTCTTCAGGCTGTGGTGCTGTCCTTGAAGGTTCGCCTTCTAAATAACCGGAATTGCGATTGATTAGTTCGCCCCCAATGTTATTAAGTGGCTCTTGACTTCGGTCAAGGGCTTTTTCTTTGCTCTCCTTCAGGTAATCATTCCAGTCCATCTTGTCCTGACTTTCCAATCTCGGGGGGAGATCTGGAGTCAATCCAATTTCTTTATTGGTCAACCGCTCAATAAAGGCGTGACCTGCTTCATCATTATCAACTGCAAGGGTAATTAAGTCCTGGTGCTTTCCATCCTTAAAAAAAGTGCTTAATTTAGCTGTTTTAGCGAGGAAGGAAGATTTTTTCTCCTGGTCAACCTCATCATCAAGTTCACCAACTTCAGACAAGAGTTCTGCCACGTGACGACTCACCGTTGATTCTTTTAAGCCATCCATCGCAACCAGGCGGACATCTTCAAGACTATCCTTGTGAAGCTCATAATAGCTCATCAAATCAATAGGAGCTTCCGCAAAGACTAATCGTTTAGGTGTTCCAATATCAACGTGCATTCCCGTCATACCATCAGAAGCCCTCATAATCTGTTTTAAGCGCCCTCTCTCGTAAAGGTCATGATTTTCCTTAATACCTTGAAGAGAAGCGCCTATAACCTCTCCTTGGTTGTCTAAACTCTTGAAAACAATGACAGGTTCATAGTAGTCCCCTGTCTTTTTAGTTGCTTGTGATAAGACGTTTTTTTCTACGAAAAAATCGATCGTCTCATCAGACAAGCCCCTGACATCCTTCAGATATTCCCTGGCTTCTATGAACTTAGTTTCATAAGGCTCAAGGTAATAGCTGAAGGGTTCTTTTTCAGGAACGTTGGTCACATCGACCACGTCAAAACTACCTTCTTCCAAGAAGTGTTTTGCTTGCTTAAAAGAAAGCTTCTCCCCTGTCAATTCTTCCTGAACGACTTGAACCATTTTAATCACATCACCGCCATTGCTACGGGCAAACCAATTGAAATAGTTTTCCCTAACATTGATAGTGAAAGAGTCATGTTCTTCCCAAGTGTAAGTATAGCTTCCTGTTCGCTGTAAACTCATGCCCAGGCTTTCTGCCACTTTTAGAATTGACAGGGCTTTGAGTTCTTCAATACTCGCCATCTATCCTGCTCCTTACCTCTATTTCTTCCTGAAGCAAGCTATCAATATTAGCTTTTAAGTAAATCAGCTTTTCCTTAGAAGGTTCAATCTCCTCAACTTCAAGCACTCCTCTATACCGTTTAGGGTAGCTAAAAAGCTGTGTAGAGACTGCTTGAAAATCTTCAACGTCTAACGTCTTAATCAAGATGCTGACAAAGTCATTTAAGACCTCCCCCTGGTTGCTCTTTCCAGTCACTTGATGCTCAAGTGCAAACTGTTTGAGTGCTTCCGCCATCGTTGGCATCTCAACGACTGAAAAGAGGGTATCAAAGTAACCTATCCCCCTCATATTAGTTGTTTGTGTCATGTTTTCCTCCTTTTCCTCAAAATACAAAAGAAACCTGGTAGGCAATCCTAACAGGTTTTCTTTTGGTTAAGCCACTTCCTCAAATGGTAATTTTACTTCTAGCACCTTTGCGCTAGTTGTTTCTATCACCCTATCATGGTTGACGTTGGCATCCCAGTCATCCATATCAGACATGGAACGGGTATAACGATACCAGTTCGTATCACTTGGACTATTCGCCAGTTCTTTAGCACGTGGATGCTGAAGAACGTTAGTTTTCTTATCTCTGAAGACATTTTGTTTAGAGATAAAGATTAAGGCTTCATCAACCCCAATACGAGCCACCTCATCAGGTGTGAGAAGGTCACGCTGAATGGTTTGAATAGACTGACTGCTTGACCCTTGCGTTCCTCTTGTTTGCGACTGATTCTTAACATTGATAGTCTGCTTACCGCTTCGCATTGAGAAATAGTTCATTGTTTCCTTATCATTCGTCCCCAAGTAAACTAGGGTAGCACAGTTATTGAATATGGTCTCCCATTGGTCTTTATAGAGTGCCTTCAATTGACTGATGGCTTGAATGATAATATCAATTGAAATCTCACGGGAGCGAACTGAAGAAAGTGTTTCCGTGAAGTGTGGGAAACGTCCAAAGTTGGCAAACTCATCTAAGATAAGTCTGATATGTAACAAGTCTTCAGGTTTGCACGTTGGATGGTCTCCCTGAAGGATTTCATCCGCTGTCTTTGGTAGCTGCCTAAACATCATGGTAAACATAGTCGTTGCAATAAAGTTGAAAGACTTATCTGTTTCAGGAATAGCGATAAAGACGGCTGTTTTTTCAATCTGCCATTTTTCCATTTCCATTGAGTCACGGGCGGTCAGGTTTCTAACCGCATCATGGTCAAAGACGGCAAAACGTGAAGAAGCAATAGATAATACAGACGTCATTGTTTTGCCTTCAAAGTTGCTATTAAACAATTCCCACTGTCTATTAGCATAGTTTCCTGGCAATTCTTCTTCAAGTTCTTCAAACAGTCTTTCAACCACGCTTGGAGTATCTTCATCCTCACGCTTGATATTTCTTAAAAGGTCTGCAACCTGAGCGATATTTGGCTCATACTTCTTCAGGACTTTTCCGTCAAAGTAGAGATACCCAATCAACGCCCTCATCAAAAGCATTTCAGCCTGATTCCAAAAATCCTCACCTGTGTTATCTGACCGTTTTGTCCCTGCGATAATCGCTTCAGCAACTCTATCAATATCTAGCTCATCGTGCATATAGTGAAAGACGTTGAACTGATTAGAGTTGGTCAGAGTGACCAGGTCAAAGATTTTGATTTTATAGCCGTGATCTTCAAGCATTTTTCCTGTCTCACGGACAAGAAGACCTTTCGGGTCAGTGATAACAAATGAACTATTCATTTGCATCAGGTTAGGTTTCACAAAGGTGAAAGTTTTCCCGTCCGCTGGTAAACCGACTATCAGCGTGTTCTTGTTTAATTGACGGTTGAAAGGGAGGCGTTTATTGAAAAGTCCCATTCGTCCATTTTGACTGAAAATCATATCATTTTCAGGTTCTTTATCCCGAAAAGAAGCTATTTCCTTGTTCGTGGCGTACCGTGCCGACCCGTATTCCTCCCCGTAGCGGTAGCGCCCTTTGTCACCAACTCGAAAGTAAAACATCAGGACAACAAAGAGAGCTAAACCGCCACCATATAGACTAGCTTGAGTGAAGTTAAAGTCAATAAAAGACTTACTTGTCCAATTCTCCATCATCCAATCCAAACGGGCATTATCTATAAAGGTAACTCCTTCAGTTGCAGGTGCTATGTCATAAAGCTTGACCAACCAATGCACCGCATAGCAAAGGATAAGACCCACAATCAAATAAGGGAGAAAGCGACGTTTTTTCTGTTCTGTAACCATCTATAACCCCTTTTCATCTTTCGCAATAGCCTTCTTAGGCGTTGGTGTTTTAACCTTATCTTTAGTTTTGATTTCTGCGGTAACCTTTTTCTTGTAGTAAGTCAATTTCTCCTTTAAAGTCATGGTCTTTGGTGTTTTGATAAGATTTTTAGTAAGTTTTTCTGCCTTTTCAGGTTCAGTTAAATCATTGATGACCCCTTTGAAACTTGCTTCTAAGGCTTGCACGTTCTTTGCATCGATGGCAACTGTACTTGTACCGTCCTTATTATCCATAATGGAAAATCCCACATTGTAACCTTTTAAGTATTCTTCCAAACGTTCTGTGTTCAGTTCAGAGTTCAGAAACGTTTCAAAATGTTTTGTATCCTTTGTTGCCATAAACTGATTCCAGTTGGTTTTATCCGTATATGTCTTGTTTTCAAGATAGTGATTTAGTTTGTGATACGATTCTTCAAGTGCATAATACATTGATTTTAGAAGCATTTCGCCTGTTAATTTATATATATCGGCTACTTTCATTCCTATTCTCTCCTGATCCATTTTTATCCTCCTTTCTAAAAAAAGCACTCAAAAGAGTGCTTTTATCGTATTCCTTAATTTGAACGTTTCTTTAAGAAAAAACTAATGACGATAGCCAATAATCCAAAACCTGCAGATGTTAGTAATATACTTTCTTTAAGACCAGTATTTGGAAGTGTTTTGAGTTTCCCATCTTTGTCAGTAACCGAGATAGTCTTATCTTCATTAACCGTTCCTCCAATTACCTCAGGCGCTACTACAGAGCCATCTGAGAGGACAACGTTTCCGTTCTGAGTGCTTACAATTGAAGCTCCTGTTTCTGTCTGTACTGGTGAACTAGGAGACACTTCTTGAACAACTTGACCTGTTACTTGCGACGTTGTTCCTACCTGAGAAGCACCTGCTTCTACAGCTGTTTGAGCAGATACACCAGGATTGTTTGTTGGCACTTTAACATCAGGAATTAAGGTAGTTGTTCCCCCATCAATAGTTGAAACACTAACCTTATTATCTGACGTAGCATTGTCTTTTTTGTTCTTATCTTCAGAAGTCGGTGTAGTTGCTGTAGTTGTAGTTGCTGAAGAGCTGCTACTTGATGAAGCTGCTGAGCTTGAACCAGTTGCTACAGTTGTTCCAGGATCAGTTGGAGCTACAACAGAAGGTTGTTCTGAAGGTGAAGTTGGTACAGAAGGTACAGTTGTATCACTTGATGGAGCTGTTGTAGTTCCAGTATTTGGTGATACAGCAGGAACAGTTGTATCACTTGATGGAATTGTTGTAGTTCCAGTGTTTGGCGCTACAGCAGGAACAGTTGTATCACTTGATGGAATTGTTGTAGTTCCAGCGTTTGGCGCTACAACAGGAACAGTTGTAGCATTTGATGAAGCTGTTGTAGTTCCAGTATTTGGTGATACAGCAGTAATAGCAGTTTCATTTTGTGAAGCGTTTGTATCTGCATAAACCATTTGAGCGCTCGCTGAAGCAAGTACGACAATAGATGATAGTGTGATGATTTTAGCCCATTTTTTCATGTTTTCTTCCTCTTTAATATTTATTTTAATGTTTATTTTAATATTTGTTTTAATATTTATTTTAATGTTTGTTATTCTGCAAAACCTGTAATGATAGGTTTACCTACGATTACATAACCATACATTGATTTTTCCTCTTCACGTACAGGAAGAGTCATTCTAATCGTTTTAATATTATTCGAGTCTTCTGTTGTAGTGATTACAAATGTAACTTGAATAATATCTTGTGATTCGGTTAGTGATTCGTAAATTGTTGATTGTGCTTGAACTCCTTTTTTGAGTTCAAGACCTTCAGTTTTCATTTCACTGCTTAAAAAATCTACAATATTTTCGCTTTTTCCAGTATAGAAATTTGCGATAAAAAATCTACCAAAAACTTCAATTTTCCCTTGTTTCTCTTCAAGTTGTATCCGATTTTCAAGATCATTAATTTTCTTAGATTGAACTTGAACAAGAGATAGTGAAACAATAGATGCTATTGTAATTAAACAGATAACTATTGTAAGAACAAGCGAACCAAACCTTAATTTTCTAGTTTTTACTGGCTTATCTGAGACTGATTTATTAATCAATTTCTCTGTCTCTTTTTTTTCTTCAACCAGGTTATTTTGAGATTGTTCTACGCTCTTAAGAGATTCTAACTTTTTATCTTTTTTAACAGAGGTACGCTTTTCTTTTTTCTGCTTATTTGATTTTAAAAATCCAAATGATTTTTTTTCTCTTTTAAAACCAAACCCTGAGAGCGCTTCTTCCACAATTGATTCAAGAGGGAGAGATAAAGATAGGCTGTCTAAAATGATCCCCTCTTCTCCCAATTGGTCTATTTGAATAGTTATAGTTTCTCCTCTATCTTCTGCCCAAACCGACCTATCATTAATAAGAGATAGTAATTCATCCCTATTTTGACAGGTTTCTTGCTGATTTGTTTGTAGATTAATAATTCTGAACATGACCCTCACCGACCTCTTCAGAAGAATTTACCTGGTTAGAATTATTAAATGCAAAATTTTCAAATTCATCAAAAGACTTACCTGACTCAGCCATTAACGCAATGATATATTCTGCTTGAAGTGCATTAATTTTCGCTTCATACTCTTTTTCCTTTTGATTCAAGGCTCTTTTCTGTTCTTGAATTTTTTCTAACTCAGCATTAAATTTTTCAAGTTTGCCCTTCAATGATTGTGTTTGTGTCTTTTTTGGTGCCATATTTTTCTCCTTTAATTTGAATTTGAGGTGCTAGGTGTTGTCGTTGGTTTTGTTGATGAATCTGTTGTAGAACCTTCAGATGGTTTTGTACTATCCAAAATTCCATAGTCGCCTGTTTGATCTGTTAAAATAATGGATTCCATCTTATTTACTTTCATTTTGCCATTTTCATTAGTATAACTTATTCTCAGCGTCTTTTTGTTCAAAACATTTTTTTGAGCAGTGTTATAGTTTTTCTTTTCATCTAGTAAAGTATTTACATAATTTACTTGCGCTATAACTTGTAATTTGTCTTGATTGATATAAATTTCTGCTGATTTAAACTGAAAATCTACAACAAATCCTTTATATGTTTGGCTCACAGGTTCTTCTTCTTTAGCTATTGTTTGTTTATATAGACCATCAGTCATATATTCTTTATAGCGATTCCTATTCTCTCCAAGATCTTTTTTGGTATAATAGTTCACTAAAAATTCTTTTACCTCTTCCTGATTAAGCCCCTCCTTTGTTGTTGTCTGTTTACTTTCAGCAATTTCCTTTTTTTGATTGTGATCTGCTACTGTTTGTCCTATACCTACTCCAATAAATCCGGCAAGGATAATCAATAGTATATAACCAATAAATTTTATTACTTTTAATTTAGATGAATCTATCATAATTCTCCATTCTTTCTTCTATTTTGGCGGAATTGCAAATGAAAGGTAACTTTGATTTGTCCAAAGAGTCCAATGTATTCTATTTTGAACTCCTTGAATGTTACATTCAGAAACAAGGAAACTACCATCTTCATTTACATGTTCAACATAAGATACATGCCCATTCTCTTCTGGAGTATTCCAAAAACCTCCTTGAATTGACATAACCGCTCCTGCTACAGGAGTTGAACTATATTTCCATCCTCTAGCAGTCAATCCTCTAACCCAGTTCTGTCCATCTCCTAACCAATTATAATGAGGAGCTCCTGCTTCTACTAACCGATTATACACGTACCAGGTGCATTGACCAATAGGGTAAGTATTACCATCAAGACTAGCTGATACAGTCGCTGATGAAGGATAGCTAGATATTTTAGATGAATACTCTGAAGGAAAACCCCATGAACTTTCTAAAACGGAACTTCCTCCTCTAGTGTGACCTCTAGGATTTTTGAGATACGATAAAACTTGTTGAGCATTATGTTGCCGTTCTTTTACTTTATCTCCTTCGTTTCCTTCCCAATATACAAGAAATCTGTTAGTTAAATAATCTACATCTTCGCTTGAATGAAGGATATTCTTTAAATGTTCAATGTAGTAAGGAGAATCACCATTTAGCATGAAGTCAAGTTGAAGTTCAAGATCATACCAATTTTTCCCTTTATCCTTTGCGTAGTTCAATAACATTGTATGTCTGATCGAACCATCACGGGTATCAGTCCATTGTCCAAGTCCAATACCTCTATGGACAATATTTGGATATTTCCCTTGATATACTTCAGCATTACCCATGTTTAACCAGTTAGGATCATCCCATGAGTTAGCTGATGCGCCCACAGGAGGGCTTAAATAGTCTCCTTCGGCCCTTTTTGCTGTTATTGATGATTCTGTCCAGAAGTTTCCTAAAATTGCTGAGACACCGTTTAAAGTTACGCTGCTATCTTGTTTTTTGAAGTAGTTATATATCTCATTTATTTTTTTTCCAATATCACCATCTAGGTTCATATCTGAAATTACTGAAGTAGTCTGATTGTATTCAACTTTTGGAAGATAGAAACCAACATTTACCCAAACCCATTCTTTCTTTTTCTTGTTTTTGAGTTTTCTATAGTAAACTTCTTGCCCTCCTACATCACTTACCTCACCGATTTCATTCCCAACTTTAATCTTATCACCATCATTAACACGAACACGAGTCACATTCTTATAAGTAAACTCTGCCGTTTCTGATGATATAATCACATCTTGCTCTTTTATAGAAATTGTACCATCCATTACAGCATAAAGTTTTGACCCTTGATTCGCTTGCAAAACAGAACCATTATATATCTCTGTTTTTGAAACATAGCCAAACCTTTTATCAATCCGTATTGGATCTAATTTTTCATCATTTGCTTCAGCATTAAAGGGGTTCGATAAATCGTTGTAGGTTACATAATAACCAACTTGTTTAGCTTGCTCTAAAACTTCATTATACTCTTTCAACTCAGATTCGCTTAATTTAAGATATTTATTATCTGAAGAAGTATAAATATCAGCCATTGTTTTAAGGTTGTCTTTATCCTTGTTTAAATCATCCCAAATTGTTGATAAAAGATCTTTATAAGGTTTATTTAATTCCCACCACTTCTTATCAGTATTATAGGGTGAATCTAGCTTGTAATCTTCATATTTGTAACCCATGAACATCATTATTTCATCAATATTTGTCCAATAATCAACCTTATCTGTTGATTTTTCTCTATCAATTTTTGAAATATGAGTCCAAGCTTCTGTAAGATCAAACTCGTTTTGTGCTACAGTTGAAGTTCCTCCACCTGTCACGACTCCTAACAAGGCAATAATCAGAACTCCTAAAAACATAATCAAGTAGGCTTTAGCTGATAAGGGATTTTTAAGAACTGCCAAGATAGGCTTCCCAACTTTTACGGCTACTTTTTTAGTAGCACTAGTGGTCTTACCTGCCTTTGAAGTTCTTAATCTCGCCCGTAAACGTTCGTATTTATTAGTAACTTTCGTTTCCCATCGATTGGCAACAGGAGTCCTGGTAAAACTACGACCACGGACAAGGTTATAGGTGCGATTTCCTGCACCATATACGACCCTAGTTGCCCCTTTACCAATCTTGACGGTATAATTGCCTAGCTTCTTAGCTTGTCTTACTTCAGCGTGTGTTCTACGGATAGTCTGACGTGCTGAAGCAATATCTTCAAGCACATCATTATCCTGAAAAGCCGAATCCACAAAATGAGAAGCCTGGTGATGAGTAACTCGCCCCAGCTTTTGAACCTTTGTTCCACCGTTACGCTGAATGGCTTGGCGTTTCTTTACTTTAGCGGTCTTCTTACGCTCTTTGAGCGTTTCAATCTCTTTACTAGCGACCGTCCGTCTTGCCTTTTGTTTCTGCCCCAGGTAACGCTTTTCGGCATCTGTCTTGGGGTTTAAGAGCCGAGCTTCTCTCTTTTCAGCTTGTTTATAGCTGTTTTTCGTTGTCTTGAGGTCAGACTTGGCTTCCTTGTACTCACGTTTGGCATCACGGAGATCACGTCTTGTTTTTCTCGACAACGTTACACCTCCTAAGCATCTGTAGTGACAAGCTCATAGAGTCTTGTGTGTCTTGGGATAGGATTTTCAAAAGGTACAACCACTTGACCTGCGACAATCAAGCCCGTTCCTTTTGCTTTTGGTTTTTCAATGTATCTTACTAAAGTTGGAGTTAAAGAAATGGCTTTAGAAAGAGCCAATAAGTCTGATTTCTTGTGTTTCAAGAGAATCATGAACTCACTATTAGATACCAACTTGCGCCCTTCTTCTTTGTTCATCAGGGTTTCAATATTTTGTGTGATGGCTGTGGCAATCGCCCCATATTTACGAACCCGTGAATACAACTCTGTAAAGAAGGTAGCCTGGGCTTCTTCTTTGAAGAAGAGCTGTACCTCGTCAAAATAAATGCGAGTAGTGAGTTTCCCTTGGGAAGCGACAACTTGATTCCAAATATAGTCCTGAATAACCATCATCGCAAAAGGCTTGAGTTTTCCTGACAAGCGTTTCAAGTTGAAGACCACAAAGCGGTTTGTAATATCAACGTTGGTCTCGTGTGCAAAGATACTTTGTGACCCTTTGGCATAGATTTCAGACTTGAGCGCCAATTCCTGGGCTTCAGGTTCTTCTTGTTCAAGCAAAACATCGTGCCAATCTGCAAGCGTTGGCGTTCTATCTTCATCCGCAAACCGTTTATAAGTTTCACGGGTGACACGGTCAATAATGGTATATTGCACGTCACCGACTTCATCAAGAATAGACTCAAAGAGCCCCATGAGAAGGTTTGACTTATCCCCGATAGGGTCATCATCTTCATCCTTCAGTTGACTCGAATCAGGCAAGTCCATCAAGTTTAGGTGTGACTTAGAACCGATATAAATATCAACCAACTGCGCCCCAAACTCACGTCCAATATCGGAATATTCATCTTCAGGATCAACAATGATGATACGGTCTTCAGGGTTCTTCAGATAGGTTGGTATGATTTCCATGGTTTTTACAGTAACAGACTTTCCTGAACCTGAAGAGCCAAGAACTACGCCCGAACCAGTGTTCAGGTCTGCTTTACGGTCAACCGTAATCACATTGTTAGATAGTTGATTTTGACCGTAATAGAGCGCCCTCTCACTATCTGACTTTAGGTCAACGTTCATAAAAGGAACTTGTGTAGCCAAGTTAGCTGTGGTCATATCACGGATAAAGCGACGTTTCACATTTAAGAAGGTGTGACCAATAGGAAGGATGGTATTAAGTCCTTCTTCCTGGTAATAGTAACACTCTTGAAAATCAACGCCAACCTTACGTGAAGCGGTCAAGACTTTATCTGTGATACTTGCCAGCTCCTCCTCATCCTCAGCCTTGAAATAAAGAGCGATCAAACCTGAAAAGGCTTTTTGGTCATTGTCGTCAATCTCTTCTTTCCATCGTCTCGTTGACTCAGAAATTTCACGTGCTCGACCTGAGACAGCCAGATCCTGGTCAACCCCTTCTTGAGCACCTGACCGTTGAGCCTTGACCATTTCAGCTTTGATAGTTGTATCCGCATTGTTAATCTTACGCATAAAGCTAGATGGCTCATAAGGCTCAGCATGAATCGTGATAGCCAACTCAACGCCTATATCCGTTAAACTCTTAATCAGTCGATCTGTTAAGAAAGTTGGGAAGTTTCTAGCATACATGACCTTTGCGACCCCTTCATTGATACGGAAACGATTTTCCAAGAAATGAAGCCTGTTAGGGGCGATAAAATCTTTTGTATGTAATTCTGAAAGGGCAATATCCCTGAAGTTATAAGGGAGTTTGTGTTTGCCCAGGAGCAACTCCGCAAACACGTCAAGACGTTCTTTCCCATCCATTTCTTCAAAGGTAATATCCATTTGAGAGTATTGATTTTCAAGTGAGTTGCCTAGCTCGCTTAAGTTGGCATCCGCTTGCCCTCGATTATAGGCTTCTGTCTTCAAGGTCACATATTTTTCAACCTTAAAATTCTTTGAGTCACTTGAAAAACGACTTTCAATCATTTCATTGTATTCCTTACGGAAATTATCAAAGCCGTCACCAACCTCATCATACTTAATTTGCTCAACAGCGTTGTCTTCGACTCTCCGATTGATAACCAGGAGCTGATAAGTAGAGCCTGCATCAAGTGAATTGAGCGCTTCAGCGTGTGTATCAATCACGTCAATCTTTTCTTCCTGATTAGCGGATAGATAGGCGACATCACCCAAGCGATAGGTTCTTGACCATTCGTTTTTGGCAATGTGCATCAGCCCATTTTCAAATAGGCTATTGTATTTAATGGTATTTTGTGTTGAAGCCTTCAAGGAGCGTTTTAGGCGTGCCTTACGTTCCTTTTCAGCCTTCGTCAACTTCTTTGACTTTCTTCCAAGATTTAAAATCATCTTTTGTGAACTCCTCTCCTTCCTCAAATTCTGTAATAAAAGCTCGCTTCTGAACTTTTAGATTAAACATGACCTTGTCTTTGACTGTTTCATCAAAGCCTAGCCCGTAAATGATAAAGGGAGGGGCAATGAGGAGCGCCACAAGGTACATAAAAATATCTGATAGTCCCATTATGGAAATGGTGATAGTGAGTGACACCACTATCCCAATCCCAAGCATCATGACTAAAAGACGTTTGGTCATCCCAAAGGCGACGGGTCTTTCATAGTTGTCAAACTGCTTGAGGAACTCACTTCCTAATTTGTTCATACAACCTCTTTCTAGCTACAATAAAAACACCTTGCTCTGGCAAAGTGTTTGTTCAACAGTTTCAATTTTGTTAGTCTCTCATGCGTCCAATCGTTGACATGATAGCACCAATTAAAGCCACAATCAAAAGAATTGGTATCGAAGTATTATTAAATATAAGGTTGGTATTAACTTCGTAATCTAAAATCGTCCCATAGTAAATAACTCCTGCAATACTCCAAAAAATAGATAGACCAATAAACATGATTATCCAATTCCAAAGGACACTTAAAAGGAAAAATGGAGTTGCAATCAGAAATCCAATAATCATAATCAGACCTGATAAAATCAGACTAAAGAAGTTGCCAATCATTGACCAAATGGAGCGTTTCACTCGTTTAGGGGCGTTTGATTGAACTGGTGTAGGGGTTTCTACTGGTTCTTCTTGCGATTGAGGAGACAATTTGAAATGGTTTCCTTCTCGCTTGATATAGTATCGTTTTTCTGACATGAACTCACCTCCTTATAGAACTATTTTACCAAATTTATTGCTTTTTTACATGGCATTTAAAAGTGTTTTTGCCAAGCGCTGACTACCGAACAAGGCGACAATATAGACAATACTTTTTGCGATAGATGCAAAAGCAGTCGCCCAATCTCCTGATGATGCTTTAAATAAGTCATCCGTTACCAAAGCTGGGTAAAGTCTGACAATAATGACAAGCAATAACCCTTGTAAGGCGTAAGCTGAAAAGTGTTTTAAGAAGTTGATGGCTACTGGCTTTGTCTGTTCAGACATGAAGAAAGCCACAATTAGCGGAGCGACTGCCTTCAAGAGATACATTTGGAAAAATCTCATAAAGACAAGTAATTTCGCACATACATCAGCTATTAGCTCAGTAAAGTTGCCTACGATATTGACAATCTGTTTGGCTATCCATCCACTTATACCTGAAGTATCCATATCAGACTTAAATGTTTTATTCGGTAACACGCCATCGACAAGAGCAATCCCCCTGTTAAAGACAAATACGATAAAATCAAAGATTTCTGAAATGTTATAAACCAATAGAAATGCAATAGCATATCCAAGGGCTACTTCCATCCAAAGCTGAACCGTTAAGCCACCGCCCTCTTGTCCTAACCGTCTATTCCATGAAAAAATGTCAAATAGAAAGAAGGTTAAAATCAAGATTGAAGCGACTGGCAATAAAGCCCCGTTAATCTTATCAGCGTATTGATTGACTGTTGAACTATACTCAGCTAGAGAATTTGTGATATTATCCATTCACTCTAGCTCCTTTCAGATTTAGCTGATAGCTTGAAGCGCTGCAATAATGGCTTGGCAGACTGCCGCCCCGATAACACCGATAGCGCCACCATTTATCATGGCATTTGCCCCTTTTTCCTGGCGCATAGAGTCATTGTTGTTACGACCCCCAAAGAAGTCAATAATTCCTGCAAGAACCCATACAAGTCCTGTAATACCAACGACTGCTTGAACAATTTGAAAAACTTTAACTGCTGTATCCATAAGATTTAATCCTCTTTCTTTTTTGTAATTTGTAAATGTTTAATTGCATCTGCAAGGACGACCATTTCGTCCTCAAAAAGTGTGACACCCTTGCCAACTCGTGAATGGTCATCTTTCCATGACCGTATATCATATTTTGGCTCGGCATCATTCCATGAAATAATGTTTAGTTCCTTTTGCCACCCTCTGTCATTCTTTGATAGGACGGCAATCGTCTCAATGATTTTAAAGCGTATAGGCTCATTATTATCTTTTGTTGGTTGACGGTTGGACTGGATTTTCTTTTGTTGGTCTTCAAAACTTTCTTTCCAACCTTTGTCATTTTCCCAATCCGTCATAAATTTCCTCCTGTGCTTCGTTTTCTAGTGCGGTGATAGCCCGTCCCTGTAAGTCTAAGCACGTTGGTCATTCCAAATCGACATCTTCTCGCAACCAAAATTCCATTTCGTTCTATTGTGCGAATTGCGGAAAAAACGTCTTTGTATTCAATCTTTAGATCAACGTACATATGCTTTCCTGCAACATAGGCTTTTCTTGATACTGTGCCATACTTTGGTTTTAACTTCAGTATTTCACCACTATCAAGATAAGCAGAAGCACCACCTTCACGTCCTAATTGTTTTAAGTCTCTGATGCAAACGTCATTGTTTGCAAGGTCTTCAAATTTATTCATTCTTTCTCTCCATTTCGAATAAATTTAGGTTGATTTACACCCATGCTGTATAACTTCCTTTTGGTTATATCTGTATTTCTTGCGCACCGTTTATGGTCAAAACGACAAACCCGCGAAAATGCGAATTGTGACTGAGGCTAGAGTCTAGCTTTACACTCCGCCCCCAATTTTGTATCTCATAGTCACGCTGTATCAGGGCAGAGGGGGTATTCAGTTGTCAAAGTGCTTCAGCAGTTTATTGACTTGCTCGGGTCAAAGAAAATATTAATCAGCATAGAAGAGGCCATAGCCAGCTACTAACATACACAAGCTCATAAGTTGCTGGAAACCAGGAAAATCCGAAAGGAAAATTTTGGGCATAAAGTATGATACGCAAAAAATACAAGTAATAATCAGCAAATTTAGAGCAATTTTCTTTACTAACTTTTTCATCAGCTTACCCCTTTATTTTGTTGCTTTCTGATCCTCTGACTCCATTCAGCCATCACGCCGTTAAATACGTATTCAGCAACCATTTCAGACGAGCGGGCAAACCTCATATTCTCTAAAGCGTATTGATAGCGGTCATCAAAATGTATCATCGCATAATCTGCGGTAGCCTGTGAGAAGTTTTCTTTTAGTAACTGGTCATGAACCAAGTTCCAAATATAGTCTCGGTCGTACTTAGTCGCCTTATCAACTTTTCGGGAAAGATTGACTCTATTTTTTCCTTCAGAATTTTGAGGGGCTTTCTCTTCTTCCTCCTCTAAACTAAAATCAGTATCACTAAACTCAGGCTCACTAGAATCAGTATCATTAGGTTCTGAAATTCCGAAGTCTTGAATTCTGTTTTCCAGAGTTCCAGAATTCGGAATTTCAGAATTCTGGAAGTCGGAATTTCCGAATTCCGCTGGTATCAAGGGTTTAGCCACATTTTCAACCTTTAAAGAACCAAGATAAATCAAATTTGGTTTGTTTAAACCTTGGCGAACTTCTTCGAGTAGGTCATATTTTTTCAGCTCTTTTTTCAGCTTAATAACCTTATCTTTTCCGTAACCTAACATCTCTCCAATTTCTTCAACGGTAAAGATGAAATAGATATTTCCATCAGCATCAATCCAGTTGTTTTTTACTGATAACTCAAATCTATCCTTTAGGATGGCATAAAGCAATTTAGATTCAGCAGACATCTTTTTATAGAGTTCAGACTCAAAAAGTAACTTTGGTACACGGAAGAATCTTTCTCCGTTATTAACCTGTGCAAGTGAGATTCTTTCCATACCTAAACCTCCCTAAATCTAAGATCACCTTTTGAATTAAAAGCAATCAATCCAAAAGATTCTAGTTCTTTAATGTTGTCTATTGATTCTTGACGGGTTATCCCTGTCTGTTTCATCAAGAATGAAATAATCAATTCACGTGTTTCTTTTTCTTTTGATATCATTTGTGACCTCCTGAGATTAAATTGAGAAAAACAAAAGAGAACGCTATTCACGTTCTCTCAATGTTATTTATTCAATTCTCCCAATTTAGGACACATACAGCACTATTGCTACAAAGCTGATCAATGAACTGATTTTTCTAAAAGGTAATACTCATCAAAAAAACGAGCACTTTCGTACTCGTCTTCTCTTTTATAAACTACTGATTAAAGTGAGTTTACGTCAACTTTGATACCAACACCTTGAGTAGTTGTGATTGTCAAGTTTGTTACGTAAGTTCCTTTAGCTGTAGCTGGTTTTGATTTTTGGATTGTTTCGTTGAAAGCTTTGAAGTTTTCAACCAATTTTTCAGCTTCAAATGATACTTTACCGATGATTGCTTGAACGTTACCTGCACGGTCAGCACGATAAGTGATTTTACCGCCTTTAGACTCTTCAACTGCTTTAGCAACATCCATTGTTACAGTACCAGTTTTAGGGTTTGGCATCAAGTTACGTGGTCCAAGGACACGTCCAAGACGTCCAACAAGAGCCATCATATCAGGTGTAGCGATAACTACGTCGAAGTCCAACCAACCGTCGTTGATTTTCGCAACAAGATCATCTTCACCAACAAAGTCTGCACCAGCAGCTTTTGCTTCTTCAGCTTTTGCACCACGTGCGAAAACAAGAACGCGTGAAGTTTTACCAGTACCGTTTGGCAATACCATTGCGCCACGGATTTGTTGGTCAGCTTTTTTAACGTCAATGTTCAAGTTGTAAGCAACTTCTACAGTTGCGTCAAATTTTGCAAAGTTAGTTTCTTTTGCAAGTGCTACAGCTTCTTCTACACTGTATGCTTTTGTGCTGTCGATTTTCTCAAGAGCAGCACGAAGTTGTTTGCTTTTTTTAGCCATTTTCTATTCTCCTTGTAAGTGGTTCAATCGATTTTCATCTCCCACGTCACTTCTCGAAATGATGAAGTCTTGCGGGTTTTCAGTCTATTATTTTCCTTTTCTACTTCGTTAAGTTCCTTTGCTGTACCCAAGTACAAGCATCAGCCACTGGCCCAGTATGAAAAGCAACTAATAGACTGCTGTGAGATTTTCTACTGTGTTATTGATTAGTCAACAACAGTGAATCCCATAGAACGAGCAGTACCTTCGATCATACGCATTGCAGACTCAATGTTTGCTGCGTTCAAATCTGGCATCTTAGTTTCTGCAATTTCTTGTACTTGTGCACGAGTAACTGTAGCAACTTTAGTTTTGTTAGGTGTACCTGATCCTTTTTCAACACCTGCAGCTTTTTTCAAAAGAACAGCAGCTGGTGGTGTTTTTGTAACGAAAGTAAATGATTTGTCTTCGTATACTGAGATAACAACTGGAATGATCATACCAGCTTGGTCAGCTGTACGAGCGTTGAACTCTTTTGTGAATCCCATGATGTTGATACCAGCTTGACCAAGAGCAGGTCCAACCGGTGGAGCTGGTGTAGCTTTACCAGCAGGGATTTGCAATTTTACAAGTTTTTCGACTTTTTTAGCCATTTTTAAATCCTCCTTTGTGGTTTTGGCGGTAATGTAAGATTTTTACCTCCCACAAGTATGCTTTACGCATACCCATCTATTATACACTATTTATCTAAAAATGCAAGAGAAAAATTTCTTTTTTAATCGACGTAATCTCCGCCTTCAAAGCCATAGTATTCTTCCAAACTAAGGCCACTTGCAGCAATTTCTTTGGCTTCTTTTCCAACGTAGCGAAGATGCCATTCTTCCGCCATGTAGCCAGTCTCTTTTTCCTTTCCTTTGAGATAGCGAACAACAAAGCCATAGTCAGCTGCATGATCCAAGAGCCACTGGGCTGCCTTCTCCTCTGTCACTAATTCTCCATTAGTCCCAATCAAATCAAAAGCAAGACCTGTTTGGTGTTCACTGTATCCAGGGCGGGCTGAGTAGCGATCTGCCTCTTCCTTACCATCTTGATTCACATAGTCTTGATAAAGTTTGGTTTGAGTTTCATAACTTCTAAAACCACTGTAGTGATCGCTGATTGGGTAGCCAGCTGCTTGCATTGCTGCAATGAGTTTCAGCAACTCCGCCTTGGCTGTTGGATTTTCTCCTGGATTGTAGTCTTTTGACAAAGGATAGTGCTTATTAGCCACGACGATTTCATCGTATTTCCCTTGTATACTATAGTGATCTCCCTTATTCACAACTTCTGCCTTTTTCTGACTAGAAGCTTGAGATTTGCTCCCTACAGTACCCTCAGGTTGACTAGTTTGTTCCGTTTTTTGAGTATTTTCTTCATTTTTAGGTATTTCTTGAGAACATGCTGCTAGGGTTACTGCTAGCAAACCGGATAAAACGATGTATCTTTTTTTCATTTTTTTCTTCCTCTCTTAAATCACATGCTTCTCTAATTCATCGGATAAGGTTTTAATCATTTGTTCCAACTCACGGGATTGCACTTGGCAATCTTCTGCCGCCATTTCTTCCCAGGGCACCCACCAGACTGGACCACGACCATTAAGACCATGACCATTCATATCACCTGATCGTCTTGGAAAGAGGTGCCAGTGAGCGTGGGCATCTCCATTTCCTAGAAGTTCGATGTTCATCTTTTCAGCTTTAAACGCTTTGGCAACAGCTTCTTGGACCAAACTCATTTCCTCTAGAAAACGAAGTTTCACAGAACTCTCCATCTGATAGAGTTCTGTGACATGCTCCTTTGCTAGAAATAAGGTATAACCCCTAAAGTATTGGTGGTCTCCAATAACAACATAGCCTGTTTCTAGTTCTTTTACAAAGTAGGGATTCTTCCCTACCTTTATCCATTCAATTCTTTGACAAATCAAGCACATATTAGTCTACCAATGCACTCTTGAGATAGGCGTCTACCATACGCTCAGTCGCCACGACCGAATCAATGTGTGTTCGTTCGTAAGAGTGACTGGACTCAATACCAGCTCCAAGGAGGGCATGCTTAACCTCTGCTCCTGCTGACATAGCTGCGGAAGCATCCGAACCGTAAAATGGATAAATATCGAGCTTAAATGGAATATCTTGCTCCTTTGCCAAAGCCACTAAATGTTGACGGAAGTCGTAGTGATAGGGACCCGAAGCATCCTTGACACAGATAGACACTGTATACTCATCCGTCTGCTGGTCATCGCCCATAGCTCCCATATCGACAGCCAGATATTCTACTACCTGAGCTGGAATATTGGAGTTGGCACCGTGGCCCACCTCTTCAAAGACTGAAAAAGCAAAATGAGTTGTTACTGGCAATGCAATCCCCTCTTCCTTATAAACACGAAGAAGATTGAGCAAAATCGCTGCGCTGACTTTATCATCCAAGTGACGGGACTTGATAAAACCAGTCTCTGTCACGACAGTTCGCGGGTCAAAGCTGATAAAATCACCGACCTCAATTCCAAGAGCACGAGTTTCTTTTTCATTGGTCACTTTTGCATCCAAACGCACTTCCATATTGTCCTGTGTGCGTTCTGCAGTTCCTGCATCCTTGTAGACATGACAAGAAGTCTGGTGGATGAGGATGGTTCCAGATACCTTTTTACCTGTGCTAGCCACATGAACCGTACAGTTCTCCCCTTCAATCATGTTCCAAGGGAAACCACCGACACGGTCCATTTTGAGACGACCGTCTGGTTTGACTGCACGAACAATAGCTCCTAGCGTATCCACATGGGCAGTCACATAACGTTGTTGCTTATCATTTTGACCTTTAATGGTCACATTGACACCGCCCTTGGCTGTACGAACCGGCTGGTAACCAAGCTCTTCTAAAGTATGGACTAGGTAGTCTGAAATCTCACGAGTAAAGCCTGTTGGAGATGCAATAGCGGTTAATTCTTTGATATAGTTTACAGTTTGATTCATTTCTTCACCTCTTTCCTACCATTATAACATTTTTCTAGTCAGACTCCTTCTCAAAAGGAGAAAAACTGTGTTTAGTTGCTTTCACTATAGATCCATGTTATAATACAAATACTTTGATTATGAAAGGAAAGTAAAAATATGAAATCCTACTTTAAAGTATCACTAGCCCTTGTGGCTTCACTTGTCCTCCTACTCGGATGTTCCAAACAGGCATCAACACCTGCTAGCAGCAGTAGCAAAGAAGACACAACAACTCAGTCAAGCGAGACCAAACAAAGCAGTCAACAATCATCTGAAAAGAAAGATGAGACAGAAACTCACACATTTGTCCACAATAGCAAACCTGGGATTCATTCTACCTTGACTTATACTGTGAAGGGAGATGACGTTGTAAAACAAACTGTTCATAATGTACTTGACCCTGAAAAACTTAATAATACCGCGGAAGGTATTAAGGAAATTGTTGACGATACTTATAAAGGTTATGAAGGGGTCAAAGGGGTTACACAAAAAGTTGAAATTCAAGACGGAAAAGTTATCCAAAACATCGAGGTTGACATGACTGTCGCGAGTCTTGACGAATTGAAAAAAGCAATGCCGAACGAATATTCTGGTATTGGAAACCGTGTAAGCTTTGCTGCCTCGAAAAAAATGCTTAAAGAAGCTGGTTATACTGAACAAACCAACTAATGAGTCGTGCTTATACAAAAAATTCTTGGTCGATGACCAAGAATTTTTTTATTCCATCTCAAAAACGTCACTCTCTTGTTTGTTTGGTAGAACCAGTGAAAGCAAGATTCCGATAATAGCTGGCACTAGCCATGGTAGAGAGGCAGCTGCAAACGGAAGAGCATTGACGAGATTTGCTAGAAACTCAATCTTAAAAGAACTTCCAAGGACGCTTGCAAGAGCAATCGCTGTAACAAGCCCAATAGTTAACTGCATACCTGGTTTTGATAGGGCGACAAACTTATTAACAATCACAATCATCACAATGGCGATGGTGATTGGGTACAAGATTACCAGTACTGGAACTGAATACTTAATGATTGCATCAAGACCAAGATTTGCAATAGCAAATCCAATCAAGGTAAAGGCAGTTGCATAGACCTTGTAGCTGATTTGTGGGAAACGTCCATTAAAGAACTCAGCTGTAGACACAATCAAGCCAACTGTCGTTGTGAAGCAGGTTACAGTTACCATAACAGCAAGGAAGAGTTGAGCCGTTGAACCAAAGATTTCCTGAGTTGCTTGTGACAAGATATAAACACCTGGAGTTCCACCCTTCATGACTTCTGCCGGAACTGGGAAATGATTTCCAAGGAATCCTAGACCAATATAGAGAGCGCTAAAGGCAAGAGCTACAACGATACCAACCACCCAAATAGTTGAAATGTATTCTTTCTTACTGGAGAAGCCAAGTTGTTTCAAGGTTTGAACAGCAATCACACTAAAAGCGACTGAGGCTAGGGCATCCAAGGTGTTATAACCTTCTAGGAAACCTGTACCAAAGGCAGAAGATTGATAGGCTGCTGAAGCCGCTTGAGGGCTGGTTTCACCATATTTGAAGGCACCTAGTACAACCAAGATAACGATCAACAAAGCAAAGACTGGCGTTAAGATACGTCCAATGCGGTCCAAAATCTTTGAAGGATTGAGCGAGATCAGATAGGCCGCTGCAAAATATAGCACGGTAAAGATAATCAATCCAAGCCCTTTATTTGCTTCAGACAAGAGGGGGCTGATGCCGACCTCATAAGCTGTTGTTGCTGTACGTGGGATAGCAAAGAATGGGCCAATCGATAGATAGAGGACTGCAAGATAAAGCGTCGCAAACCAAGGTGAGATTTTCTTAGAAATCTCGTGAATGTAACCTTTAGGGTTTAGCGTTCCGATGATGAGCGTTAGGACAGCAATCCCGACACCCGAAAATACAAAACCTGCGATGGCAGGAAGAAACTGTTCTCCAGATAGGGCACCTAGAGAAGGTGGAAAAATCAAGTTCCCCGCACCAAAAAATATTCCAAACAGGAGCAAGCCTGTTAGGGCACCTTTTTTAGCCATAAAAATCTCCTTCATATTTCTAAAATACTGACCTAGTATACCATGATTAAGACTTTGAAAAAAGCATCCAAAATTAATCATTGAATGTTTTCAATATTTTCAAAAATAAGAATTGTCTAAAAACAAATTTCTCCTACCTAGTCCACACCAAGTAAGAGAAATGCAAAATTTTAAAGATTTTCAAAGACCATCATGCCACCTTGGACATTGATAACCTTGCATCCATTCTCCTCTAAGAACTGGCAAGCACGAGCTGATCTCATCCCTGATTTACAAATGACATAATACAACTGCTCATTGTCCAACTCTTCCACTTCTCTCACATCTACTAGAGAAAGTTGGTCGTTTTGGTAAAACTAGTAAAATGCGACAAAGGAAATTTCTTCCGTTCTTTTTCTCCTTTTTGATGCCATTAAGACAAGATTAAAACCCCATAGGTAAATCCAATCGACTCTAAAAATCGGAACAAGTCTTTGCTTTTGATAAAGATGGTCTTTTCATTAGTATTGGGATGGAAAGTCATGATATCCTCCGATACAATGTCCTTATCAAAATAAACTAGAATATCTTTTTCTTCATTATTTAACAAACCAAAAGGTGATACCGTTCCTGCTGGTAGGGTCATTTTCTCAACCAAGGAGTCCAATGAGGCCATTCGAATCCGATCGGCTCCCACTTGAACTTTAAAGTCATCCATATCCAATCGTTTCTTGTCGTCCATGATGAGCAGATAGTACTGGGTTTTCTTTCTATTGGTCAAAAACATGGACTTAGTCCGGACTCCTTCCATTCCTTCAATATAGCTATCCGCCTGCTCTGTCGTAAATACAGGTGGGTGCTCCACCACATCAAAGGTAATTCCCAACTCTTGCAACTTATTAGCTACTTGTTGATAAGCATCCATAGTTTTTCTCCTTTATTGATGAATAATCTTTTGTACCAATGCTTTCAAATCTGGCACCACTTCTGACTCAAACCAAGGATTCTTAGCCATCCAGATTTGATTACGAGGAGAAGGGTGAACTAGGGGAAAATACTCAGGCAAATAGTCTTTGTAATGTTTTACCCGCTCTGTTACCTTGCCACTAACCTTCTCATGAAGATAATATGCCTGAGCATATTGTCCAATCAAAAGGGTCAATTCAATATTTGGACATTCCTTGAGGAGTTGCGGATGCCATTTTTCGGCAAAACCTTTACGAGGTGGAAGGTCGCCTGATTTTCCATGTCCTGGGAAATAAAAGTCCATGGGAATAACTGCAAACAACCCCGAATTGTAAAAGGTGTCTTCATCAACACCTAGCCACTCACGCAGACGATCACCACTCTTATCCTTCCAATAAATTCCAGCTTCTTGCGTTTTAAAGCCCGGAGCTTGACCGACAATATTGATACGAGCAGTTGTTGGCGCTGCAAAGAGAGGTGCAATTCTGCGTTCTGTATAGCTGGTATTTTGCGGATCCGCCATAATGGCTTGCTTGATTCTTTCAATTTGAGACATCTGTTTTCCCTCCAAAAAGAAGTCCAAGCATACAATCTCAGACTTCTAACATTTTATTTGATCAGTTCATAAATAGCTTCAGCATAGATTGCTGCTGCTCGGAAGAGATCGTCCAAGGCGATAAATTCATTGGCTTGGTGCATGGTATCGATTGAGTCCGGGAACATGGCACCATAGGCAACCCCACGTTCCAGCAAACGACCAAAGGTACCACCACCGATGACTTGTTCGTGACCTTTAAGACCAGTTTGTTTTTCATAGACATTCAACAAGGTTTGCACAAGCGGATCTTCCATTGGCACATAGTGAGGGGTGTGACCGTGTTCAGAAAGACTAACAGAAGCAACTGGCAAGTTTTCAAGGATTGACTTGATATGCTCTGGGCTTGTTCCTTTTGGATAACGGAAGTTAAGGGCAATGGTATTGTCAGCACTTGTTTCATCAAAGCGGAAGACACCCGCATTCATAGAAAGGGCACCCATCTTTTCATCTACATGAGCAACCTTGAGATTTGTACCCTCATGGTCGTTCAAGAGAATCTTACCAGCAATGTCAAGGTAGTCTTTTGCAGGTCCTTCAAAGGCAAACTGGCTGAGGAAGAGGGCAAGATATGTCGCACCATTGACACCTGAAGCAGGCATAGCACCGTGGGCTGATTTACCAATAATAGCCACCTTGTATTTGCCAGCTTCTTCTTGGATTTCTCCTCTGAGTTTGTGTTCAGTGACGAAGGCATCTAGTTTTCCTTGCAAGTCAGCCAAGTCACCTGAAACAACTGCTGTCGCTGATTCAGGTACCATGTTTTCACGTAAACCACCTGTAAAACTGTGAAGACGGGCAGCACCAGTATTTTCACCCGCAAAGTGAAGATATTCTGTGATATTTCCTTTTTCACCGTTGATGATAGGGAATTCAGCATCTGGAGAGAAACCAAAGTCTGGTTTCGCAAGCCCTACATGTTCAAAGTAGTAGTCCATGTCTGCCCAGCCAGATTCTTCGTCTGTTCCGACGATGAAACGAACTTTTTTAGAAGTTGGAAGGCCCAGTTCTTTGATGATTTTCAAACCATAATAGCAAGCTGTTGTAGGGCCCTTGTCGTCAGATGCTCCACGCGCATAGAGGCGACCGTCTTTGATAGTTGGTGTATAAGGGTCTGTATCCCAACCGCTACCAGCTGGTACCACGTCCATATGGGCAAAGATTCCGAGAACTTCTTCCCCTTCACCAAACTCAAAATGTCCGGCATAGTTATCAACATTTTGAGTTGGATAGCCATCACGATCTGCGATTTCAAGGAATTTTTCCAAGGCTTTTACTGGACCAGGTCCAAATGGATGCTGCTCATCTGCCTTGCTGTCATCACGTTCGGAGTTGATTTCTAAAAGGCTAAACAAGTCAGCCAAGAGGTCTTCTTTGCGTTTTTCTACTTCTGCTGTAAAATCAATTGCTGTCATTTTTTCTTCTTTCTATCTTTTCTCAATGATTTCATCTACTGGCAAGCGGTAGCTTGGTTCCAATTTTTCGTCAGTGTAACCTACCGTAATCAAGAGTTCTGGGCGGAAACGGTCTTCGATGTTCAAAACCTCATTGGCTTTTGATTTATCAAAACCAAGGATAATGTTTGAACCAATTCCCTGGTCAGTCAAAGCAAGAACCAAGTTCATAGCTACTAGTCCTGCATTAAGAGCCAAGTAGTCGCTGACTTGTTGTTCATTGTAACGCGCAAACTCGGCAGGCAAATTTTTCATAAAGTATTGAAGTTGCTCTTCTGAGAAATTCTTTGCACCACCGACGCGGGCAATCTTGCGGGCACGTTTGGCAAGGTCTGTATCAGTAAACAAGGCAATGGTTACAGGTGCTGATGATACCTGCTCAAAGTTCGAACCATAAGCCAACTTTGCCAATTCAGCATTTTTCTCACGAACCACCACGAATTTCCATGGCTGGCTATTGTGGGCACTTGGAGCCAAGGTTGCGATTTCGATAGCCGTACGCACATCTTTGGGATCCACTGGTTTATCAGTAAAATGCTTAGTCGCATGACGTTTTTTATTTAATTCAAGAAATTTCATAATCGATTTCCTTTTCTAATTCTACTGCTTCCATTTTACCATATTTTGAAAGAGCTTGCAGAGATTTTTCATAGAGTTAGTACTTCTTTCAAACTCTCTACTATTCACTTGTAGCTCTTTAAGTAGGTATCGTTTTGGATTTAAACAAATCAAAAAGCAGGTGATAACTCACCTACTTTCTCATATTATTGACCAGATGTGTATGGAGCAACTGCTTTATAAGCCGCTTCCAGCGCTTTCTTCATTGTATCACGTCCAGTTTTCAATTGTTGAACAAATAGAGTACGAGTTTGTTCTGGCACTACTGTATCATCAGAACCAATACTTGAAAGGCTTTCGTTAAATGACTCTCTTACAGTCTCCATAGACTTAAGCGCTGGTTCAACTTGGGCGTTATATGCTTCTTTTCCACTCTCTGGAATTTTTTCCCCAATTTCAACTGCATGCTTTTTATAATTGTCGACTAGTTTACCAAAGACTTTCTTCACATCTCCAACAGTTTTAGCATTGTCAATTTCTTCATCGGTGATCAAAACAACCTCATTATTTTCTGCCTTTGAACTAGACGTTGTTGATGAAGTCTCTGAAGAAGAAGTTTGTTCTACAGAGCTTGAAGCCTTAGTCGAAGAATCAGACGTTGTTTTCCCTGAACATGCTGCTAAAACAACAACAGATAAAAGAGCCATACTGGCTGTAATAATTTTCTTCATAATGTTCTCCTTTATATTAAGAATTAAGTTCATTGTATAACAAAATAATTTCAATGTCAAACTTTAGCTGAGCTATCTCTTTTTCCTTATCATCGTCTAACTCTTTTCTAAGCGATTCGACTACAAACCTCACTTCAAATTAAGGGCGTCCATTTTATTTCTCACTTTGCAAGAAGTCAAAATAATTCTTTACCTCCTCTACATACCCATGCTTTTCGATTAAACTAGCCAAAAGTTCCAAATTGTGCCCCTGATAGTTATCTTCACAACGTAGTTCTTCATACATTTCGATAAAGGGAAGGCCCTGAGACTTGGCCAATTCTAACTCCGCTTCATAATCATAAGAAACTTTTCGGAATAGAATGTTTACCAATTCCCCATCTTCTACTTCTATCACGGCATACTGGGCACGGTGATTTTTTAACGCCTCCCAATCAAAATAGGGCATGCCAATCGTACCTGGATTGATGATTTGTTGACCTTTACTGCCGTAACGAAGCAACTGCTTGTGGACATGACCATAGACTGCCAGGTCCGTTTCCTCATCTAGGAGTTGGTCAAATTTCTCTGTATCATTCCCAACAGACAGGTCCCCACCATAGTTTTTTTCAGGTAAATTATGAGAAAGAGAAAAGCGCAGTCCATCAACTTCTTTCTTTTCTAGCATAGGTAAGTTTCGTAGCCAGACAATCATTTCAGGATCCATTCGCTCCATCAAAAACTGGGTCAATCGCATGAGCTGGACTTCCTGTGGGTCTTCTAAGCCATATTGCCCATCTAAAGCCTCAAGGACACAATCATCCCAATTGCCTCGAACACTTGCTGTGATAGGAAGGTCCTTTAGCAGGGCGACCAAGTCATTTGCACCTGGACCAGGAAGAAAAATATCTCCCATAAGCCAATATTCACTGGCTCCTTGAGTTTTAGCATCCGCAATCACCGCTTCTAGCGCTGTCACATTGCCATGAATATCTGATAAAATTGCGATTTTATGGTTCATATTATTACCTTCTAATATTCATTTACATTAGTATTTCAAGCCATTTATTTACAGACATTATGTATTCCTTGTATTTTCTTCAATCATTTCTCTGATCTTCTGGCGTTGTTCCTCATTCAGATTCAACTTCTGTAGTTGTTTTTCAATACTAAATTCTGAGGTATTGTATTTCTTATCATATATCTCTAATAATTTATTACGAAGAATGGGCTCGCTGATCAAATGAATTTCTTTTAATAGTTCTTCTTCATTTTCTTCCTGCTCCTCTTCTCCATTAAGTCTTTCAATCATAGAATTAATCTTTGCTAAGGCAAAATCACCATAAATATTATCAATCAAATTTTCCTTCATGATTTCTTGTATATTCTTAGCGAAAGTATTTTGCAAAACTTTTCCTTCTGAATATCCCGTTTCTTGATTTTTTTCAATCATAATCACATTTCCTGGTTTAATATCAGATAACATATAGGGAGAGTGGGTTGTGAAGATGAGTTGAATCTTCCTATCCTTTCCCTCGTCTTCTAATATTTCAGAAAGATTATTAATCAGAATTTTAATTAATCTCCTAGACCATTCTAAATGCATAGCTGTTTCTATTTCGTCAACTAGTAATACAATATTATCAACATTTCCTTCATGAATCTTTAGATACGTAAAAAGTTGTGAAAAAATTTCAATTAAGTTCCCTTCCCCAGTTGACATATGATAATTAGGAGTTTCTCTTATCAAATTATAATTATTAAAGTTTTCATTTAAATTATAACATAAATCACGCGTTGATTCTTTTGATTTTGTATACTGAAGTAGTCTGTCATTAAGCTTCTCAAATAAAAATCTATTATTATTGGTATATTTTAACAAAATTGAAGAAGAATTACTTTCAACTAAAGAACCATTTTCTCGGATTTCTATAAAAATAATAACAATACCAATTATTGACTCAACATACTCTTTTATAATTTTCCTAGTTTCATTTTTTACTTCATTTTCGTCTAATTCTTTTACTATTTCTAAAAGTAAATTAAATCCAGAGTTCTCATAATCAGAAACATCTTCTTCTAAATATTTTTTACATTTCGATAATAAAGGTTCAGATAAAAATTTCTTTATGAATTCAACTTCTTCATAAAAAATATTATGTATGGACTTATATATTAAAAATCCTATGGCGTTTATCCCTCTTGGAATTGAGTTAGAATAATCTTTTAAACCATAAGGTTCAATCTCTAATGAACAAGACAAAACTGAACTAATAATTTTACGATCGCTTAACCACAGATATGAGTTTATAAACATCGCCAGTCCATCTTGATTCATTGTTGTATGATATCCAATAGTCCCTCCCCCCTTATTTAGCAAATTAACGTATAGGATCTTTTGAGACTCAGAATTATCTTCTAGATTATAATTAAAACTCCTGTTTTGATTGCCATCAGTATCAACAAATAAATTATTGGAAGAAACCTTAAATCTTACTCGATCTTCCTGCTTTCCAAGTTCAAAAAGGACAAGATATTGATTATCAGGATTTGGTACGAATTTATATGGTGTATAGTCGCTAATTATGTTTAAAACAGTTGTCTTCCCAGTCCCATTTATCCCAACTATTGGTGAAATATTATAAATAGACTCTCCATAAAAGTTTTCAATATAGTCTAAATTTTTATCAATTTTAAGTTCATTCGTTTCAAAGTTAAAATCAACTTTATATTCATCTGAAAAATTAAAAATCTGATTCTTAAAAAGCTCATCATACTGTTTAATCACCAAAGCAATTAATTTCATTCTTCTTCTCCTACTACTAGCCCAATTTCTTTGCTAATATCTGTAACCATTTTTGAAAGTGGTCTATTCCCATAATTTTCTTTGTCTGTGTAGTATCCTGTTATAAAGCGATTCACCTCAGCCTTGTTCAATGCAAGATTTGTTTGATCTAAGATTTTTGATAAACCATCTCTATAACTATCTGTATAGACTTCTTTTTTCCAAATCAATTCATTGACTACATCAATATGGCCTTGATATAGCTCCTCTATACCCAAAACACGAATTCCATTTTTAAAGTCCGAATCATGAGAATTAATTTTGATTTCAATCTCATCAGCAGACTTTAGAACGTATGTAAATTTTACATTATCGAATGGAAAACTAGTGTCATAGGGACTATATTTTATATCCTTATTGGATTTTACATGATTACAGCTATAGCAGCTAGGAATTAAATTATAAAATGAAACTGCAAATAACGGATAGCTGTCTTTTGAAAAAAAGTGGTCTAGTTGAGCAGTGTTTACTACTTTAGTCTGATCGTTAATTTCTTGTTTGCAACCCGGACATTCTTTTTCAGTCCCGTCAATTACCAATAAATCTTGATTACAGTTATTACATGTAAACACTTTATAGGTCGAGTTTATATAATTACGATTACAATACGGGCATACCGAAATGTTCTTTAAATCAATTATTTTCTTTCTTAGTTGGGAATCAATCTTGTCATAGGATTTTTTTAGATACTCTGTTAATTTAGGTTCATTAACAATAAAATTATTCAACAATTTCTTACATTCCTCTAAAAATAAATAATCCGCAGACATTATCTTTAGAAAAGCATCCTGTTCACTCTCAAGTCCCGGTATATTATTTACAACCCAGTTATTTAACTCATCTTTAAATTCAGGATAATGTCGAAAATTCATTTTTTTATATAATTCCAAGCAAAACTTCTCAACTTTAGACGTATTTGATTTTTCTATAGGTATCATAACCGGCACTCCATTCTGGCTCACTTCTTTTCCATTATAGCACAAAAGGCCGCTTATACGACCTTTCTTTATATATTAACTATACAGTTCTGCCAATAAATCCGCAATCACCGCTTCTAGCGCTGTCACATTGCCATGAATATCTGATAAAATTGCGATTTTATGGTTCATGATGGTTTTCCTTTTTCTATTTCATCTAGCCAATTGTGAAACTCCCAACGAAGAGGATCTTCCTTGCCTATTCTTTGTCTCAAATAACCTTGATATCGAAGATAGAAAGCGTAATCTCCCCAACTACTCCACACTTGAGAAGGTCTTGGGATACACAACTGTTTGTTTGCCCTCTCTAACACGATGTTATCTATCGGTACGTGTAAAAAAGGAAAAACGAAGTCTAGGGTTACAGCTTCAAGCATATACAGATACTTGAAAGTCATATTAATCCACTTTTGAGCATGACCATAAGTGAATCGAATCCCATTTGAGCGATAGCAATCTATCAGAACATCACAAGTCCTATGATGCCAACTATCAAAATCAGTTTGACACAACTTGTACCGATTCAAGAGATTTAAAATCGCTTCTTTGATACACTTAGTAGTTCGATTTCTCATCTCCAAGCGCTGTTCATCTGGCATGCCATGAAATCGCAAGGTTCGATTAAAATCAAGATAGGCTCGAGTAGTTGCAGCTAAAAATAAATCTTTTGAATTTCCAAAGTAAGCAAATCGTAAAAAAAGGAGTATATCTCTGTCAATCTCAATCCTATTCATTTCTTCTACTTTCTATCTAGATACTTATTCTAATTCTTTTAATGGTTCCGCTACTTGAGCCCATTCCACTTCTTCGTGAGGGTTCAACTTTCTATGAACAGCTTCTGCGACTGCTCTTGGAACACCAACTTCGACAATTTCATCTACACTAGCTTCCTTGATTTTAGTGAGAGATTTAAAATGCTTCATAAGATTCTGCTTGCGTTTAGGTCCCAAACCTTCAATCCCATCCAGTTGTGATGAAAAGGAGTTTTTGGAGCGCAGTTGGCGGTGGAAAGTGATAGCAAAGCGGTGCACCTCATCCTGGATGCGTTGGAGAAGGAAAAATTCCTGAGAATTACGAGACAACTCCACCACCTCAAGCGGATCTCCAAAGAGCAGTTCATGGGTTTGGTGCTTGTCATTTTTTTGCAGCCCAGCAATCGGAATGTCCAAGCCCAGCTCCTCTTGAATGACTTGCTTAGCAATATTGACTTGACCTTGTCCTCCATCAATGACAATCAAATCAGGAGGAGTCAAACCGTCTCGTTGAACTCGGCCATAGCGTCTGCGAATGACTTCTCTCATACTAGCATAGTCGTCTGGTCCAACAACCGTCTTGATTTTGTATTTACGGTAATCTTTTTTACTCGGTTTTCCGTTAACAAAGACCACCATGGCTGAAACAGGACTGGTTCCCATGATATTAGAGTTATCGAAGGACTCGATGCGAACTGGAGTCGGTATTTGGAGCAAGCGTCCCAGATTTTCAATAGCTCCTTGGGTCTTCTCGACAGATTTTTCTAGCAGATTGAACTTCTGCTCCAGACTAACACGGGCATTTTTTATGGCTAGATTGACCAGCTGTTTTTTCTCACCACGCTGGGGCTTGAGAATCTTGGTATCCACCAAGGCCTTGACAGCTTCTTCATCGATATCCTGTGGAATCAATACCTCATTAGGAACCAGGTGAGATTTTTCTTGATAAAATTGTCCTACATAGGTCAAAAAATCCTCGTCCGGATCGTTGTAGTAAGGGAAGAGATTGACATCTCGCTCGATGAGCTTGCCCTGACGGACAAAGAAAACCTGGACACACATCCAGCCCTTGTCCACATAGTAACCAAAGACATCACGGTTTTGGAGGTCTTTAGCCATGACCCGCTGCTTAGTCCTTAGAGTGCCTATTGCCTGAATCAAATCGCGGTATTCTGCCGCACGTTCAAACTTCATACTTTGTGCTGCCACTGCCATTTTACCCTTAAGATCATCGATGATTTTGTCATCCTGCCCTTTTAAGAAGTCAGAAACTTCCTGAGCCATAGACTTGAAATAGGCCTCATCCTTCTTACAGATAGTGTGGGCCATACACTGACCGATATGGTAATAGAAACAAACCTTAGAAGGTGGATTGGTACATTTCCGAAAAGGAAAAATCCGATCCAAGAGCCGCTTGATTTCATTGGCTGCCCCCACATCTGGATAGGGACCGAAATAAAGACCTCCATCCTTCTTGACCTGACGGGTAATAATCAAACGAGGATAGCGCTCATTGGTGATTTTGATGAAGGGATAGGACTTATCATCCTTGAGCATGATATTGTACTTGGGCTGATTTTCCTTGATGAGGTTGATTTCCAGCAGGAGGGCCTCGATATTGGACTCGGTAACGATAAATTCGAAATCCACAATCTCAGACACCAGAGCCTCTGTCTTGGTATCATGACTTCCACGGAAATAAGACCGCACACGGTTGCGCAGATTTTTAGCCTTTCCGACATAGATAATGGTGCCGTTTTTATCTTTGTGAATGTAACAACCAGGGCTGGTCGGCAAGAGCTCTAGTTTTGATTTGATCAAGTTATTCATAGTTCCATTATAGCAAAAAGCCTGTAACAGGACGAACAAAAAGCCCCACCGATCACTTGATGGAGGAGCTTTGATTTTATTTTAGATTGTATCGACTTCATCTAGTCGCTACTGGTATAGAGTTCTTGAACAGCTTTCACATCCTGGGGCTGAATCCCATAGTAGGAACCTGCCGGCTGCATGACAGAAGTTTCGTTGGTATGATCCAATCCGATGGCATGCCCCAGCTCGTGCTCCGCCGTGTGCACGATCCGGTCATAAGAATAACCATAGTTTGGATTGGATAGATAATAGTGATTCAGGCGAACCGTTACAGATATAAATTGTTTGGTTAACAAATTGGTTTGACTCTCGGCTTGACCTGCTACAGCGGTCGATCCATCATTCATCTCACTTGCCACAATATCTGCCTGGCTAGGATCCGCAACCACCTCAAAGGTAAAGGCTCCCGTTTGATTCCAGTTTTTTATGGCTTCTGCATAGGCACCTTGGAAGGTCTCATCCATTTGAGGCTCAATATAGATGCGAGCTGAGGCCTGAGCCCACTTGCCTTCTGCATGTTGGTGACTGTCTGTCTGAGACAAGACTTCCAGCGTTCCCGTCTCCTTCCATTGATTCCAGCCACCTTGACCAATCTTACTCATTTTTTCAACCTGATTGACCGCAGAATGAAAATCACCTGTCAGATACCAAACCACTCCAAAAGCAATGAGAAGTAGAATAACCACAGTCCAAACCAGACGCCAGAAGAAACGCCAAATTCCCAACAGAAATCGGAACAATAATCGAATAATCCAGAACATGACGCTCCACCTTTCATAAAAATAAGAACCTATCTTGAAATCGCATTTTCCCTGATCAAGATAGATTCTCTATTTTACTGAATAAAGCTGAAAGAAACCTAAAACTAAGATAAGCGTTCTTCCAAGACAAAGTCAATTGGTAGAGTAGCTAAAAAACGTTCCAATTGTTTTTCCCAGTAGTACCACTCGTGCTTACCTGGATTATGACTATAGGTCACCTCAAAACCAAGATTTTTGAGGTTTTTCACTGCGAGATTATTGGCAGAGTAGAGATAGTCTTGCTCTCCACACCAAGCCCATAGTTTGGTCTTTTTATCCGATTTCGCAGCTAGACTTTCAAGCGAATGAGGACTAGCTGTCCAGTCTTTGATTTCTCCAAAAACTCCTCGCCAGTAGGCAAGAGATTCCAGATCCTGGCTTTCAGGAGAGAATTCTTGAAAACTGAGCGCGCCAGAAAAACTAGCCGCATGAGAAAAACGATTGGTAGCGAGAGCGAGTTTGAAGGAGCCGTAGCCACCCATGGACAGACCTGCTATGAAGGTCTTTTCTCGCTTGCTGGTCATATTGGGAAAGAAACGTTTCATGACTTGGGGGAGTTCTTCTGCTAGAGCTGTATAGTAGTTATAGCCATACTGGGTATCTGTGTACCAGCCATTGCTAGTATTGGGCATGATGACAATGAGATTGGTCCCGCGCAACAAGCGTTCGACATTAGTTCGCTTGAGCCAGCTATTTTGATTTCCTGACATTCCGTGCAAAAGATAAAGGACAGGAATATCTGTGCAATCTGGTTCAGTCACCCGACTGCCATCTGGATAGAGTACGGTAACACCCCACTCCATATCCAAAACTTCTGAGTAATACTCAATATTCATAACCGCCATGAATCTCTCCTTTTACTATTCTATAAGAAAAAGCCGAATTTCGACTTTTTCTGTAGGTATTCTGCTTATTATTTTGCTTCCATCACGACTGGCAAGATTGCTGGGCGACGCTTGGTTTGATCAAAGAGGTACTTGGTCAGATTGTCACGAACCTTGCCTTTGAGATCTGCCCAATCAAAGTCATCACCTTGAAGATACTCTTCTACCGTTTGGTTAATCAATTCGGAACTTTCACGGAGAATGTCGCGACTCTTCTTAAGGTAGATAAATCCACGCGTATGAACACGAGCCTTAGCCACAATCTTCTTCTCACGACGGTTAACAGTGATCGCCACGATAAAGATTCCATCCTCTGACAAGACCTTACGGTCGCGAAGAACGACATTCCCAACATCACCAATGGCATTTCCATCAATCATAACATCGCCTGCAGAAACTGCTCCAGCTGGAACGAAGTCTCCATGTTCATAGGACATGATCGTTCCCTTTTTAGGGATGAAAATGCGCTCTGGCAACATTCCAACTGCCATGGCAGCCTTGGCATGCGCATCCAACTCACGGTACTCCCCTTGTACAGGGAAAAGATATTTCGGTTGCAAAAGATTGATCATCAACTGCAAATCACGCGCATTTCCGTGTCCTGATACTCGCAAACTCTGGGTAATGAGTTTTACCACACCACCAGCTTGGTAGATCATATTTTCAACGCGAGCCACAACCGCTTCTTTGGCGGTGGATGGAGTTGTTACAATATAAACCAAGTCCCCATCCTTGATTTCTACATAACGGTGGCGCCCAACAGACATCTTGCGAAGTCCATTGATGGGTTCACCCATACGACCTGTCTCTAGGATAATCAACTCATGGTCTTCAAAACGAGACATTTCTTTTGGTTTAATCAAAAGGCTTTCATTAGCTAGAGACAATTTTTTGAGACGAATCGCTGTACGAACGATATTTTCAACATCAAATCCAGTCAAAACGACTCGGCGACCAGTCTCCGCAGCTGCATCAAAAACCTGCTGGATACGAGAAAGGTTGCTGGCAACTGCTGCAACGATGATACGACCGTCCCAGTCAGCGATGGTTTGGGTAATTTCATCCCCAACTTCACTCTCGCTCGCCACCTGAATATTGCTGTCTGCATTCGCAGAATCACTGAGAAGTGCCAAGACACCGTCACGTCCGATTTCGGCTAAACGTGCAAAATCCGTCGCATAGGATTCACTAGCCGTCTGGTCAAATTTGAAGTCGCCTGTGTAAACAATGTTCCCTTTTGGAGTTTTCAAGACGACTCCCAAACTTTCTGGGATGGAGTGAGTTGTACGGAAGAAGGAAACCACAGTCCCTCCAAAATCAATCTCCGTATCCTCATCGATAACATGGAAGTCATTGAATTTCTTAACCGTATCATTTCCTTTGACAAAGAGTTTCGCCAACTCAATGGTCAACTCAGAGCCAAACACAGGCACCTTCGCTTCTGCCAAAAGGTAAGGCAAAGCTCCAATGGCATCCGCATGTCCATGGGTCAAGAAGACCCCAGCGATACGGTCGCTATTTTCAAAAAGGTAGTCCATATTTGGTATGACGACGTCGACCCCAAGTTGTTCATTTTCAGGGTATTTAAGCCCCGCATCCAAAACAAAAATTGAATTGTCAATCTCAGCAATATACATATTTTTCCCATTTTCTCGTACACCACCTAGTGTTGTTAAACTGATATTACTCATTTTCCCTCCGAAACTTAATTTATCTTGATTATAGGGTAGGTTTACCCTCTTATTCTAAAAGTTCTAAAACTTTCAGCCGAATCTTTTCCTACCATTATACCATTTTTTTGATGATTTTCAAAATGAAGATTTGTTTTCAAAAAAGAGCTGGTTGCCCAACTCTTTCCTAACTTCTACTCTTTTCTCATCAAAAAGTTATACATTTCTTGCACTGTCCCCAGCGCCAGCATTTCTTGGTCTTTGACAGTTTGTTTGAGATTTTGGTAAATCTGACTTTCAGCGATTTCCCTTTTCGGCGCTTCTTTATTGACAGTCATGACACCATCTTTGATAGTTACAAAGCCCAGTTCCTCAAAGACTTGGATCATCTTGACCAGCAAGATTTGTTGGATATTGAGATAAGCCGCCAAATCTTTGAGCTTATAGCGAATATCGAACTCTGGGAATTGGTAGATGGTTTTGTATAATTTGGCAAACTGCTCTCTAGTCCCATAACCTGTTAGGTAGTAGGCCTTGTCAATATCATTTTTGAAATAGACAGCAGAGAAATTCTGTTCCTGAAAAATGGTCTTCAGCAGGGTAATATCCTCAGGAATGGTTTTTACAACCACAGCATCACTGGTCTCTAATTCTGGCAATTCTCCAGAAAAGTCCAAGACTGGAACTCCCTCTGGCAAGACTGCATTCTTCCCACGAATGTTAAAGAGTTGAACGCCTTCCACTTGCGCATCCACCATCATCAACTGGAGAGCGGTTTGGCCATTCCATTGGTTGACAGACAGGGTGACTGCCAATTCTAGATTCTTGGTTTGAGCAAACTCCGTCGCCCATCTACCTTGTCCGAAGGCCACCACTTCAAAACTAGCTTCTCCCTTAGAAATTTTTAGTTTGAGGTGAGTATTTCCCGCCCCCATACTACGAGCACTCTCGACAGTGAAATCTCTGATGTAAAAAACAGGTTTCTGATTGTCCATACCAAAAGGTGCCAAACGTTCAAAGTTTTTGACCGTTTCTAAGCTAAGTGTCTCCAAATCCAACTCTTCATCTAGATTTAACTTGTTCTTACCACTAGCATCTGCACCTTTTTCACGGATATAGTCTTCCAAGACCTGAGATAAATCTGAAAGCTTCTCCACTTCTAGCGTCATGCCCGCCGCACCAGCATGGCCTCCAAAGGCGATAAAGAGCTCTCGATGGGGATCCAAGGCTTCAAAAATATCGACAGCTTCCACGCTACGAGCACTGCCCTTGGCACGACCGTCTTCTATATTAAGTACTATGACTGTCTGTCCAAGTTCTTCCAGCAAGCGCCCAGCTACGATTCCTAGAACTCCAGGATTCCAACCTTCTTTGGCTAGGACTTGTACCTTCTTCTCAGGAACCACCATGGTCTTGGCTTCTTCATAGATAGATTGCACGATTTCCTTGCGCTCTTCATTTTTCTGGTGAATCATAAGAGCAATCTCATGTGCTTCCTCATCATCAAATCCAGTCAACAAATCAATGGCGGGATTGGGGTCGTCCAAGCGGCCTAAGGCATTTAAACGAGGGGCAATCTGAAAACCAACTGTTTCTTCCGTCACTTCGTTGGCAACAATCCCAGCCATGTCCAGCATTTCTTGTAGACCGATGCGTTGAGTATGCCCCAACATTTCCAGACCATACTGAACCATGATACGGTTTTCATCCGTCAAACTCACCATATCGGCAATAGTTCCGATAGCAACCAAATCCAGTAGTTCCACTTGCACTTCTTCTAAAAGGGCACAAGCTAGCTTAAAGGCCACTCCACATCCAGCTAGATATTTGAAAGGATAGTCCGCGTCTGGATGCTCAGGGTGGACAATGGCATAGGCAGCTGGCAGGGTTTCCGGCATGGAATGGTGGTCAGTCACAATGACATCCACTCCCATAGACTGGGCCAGTTTAATGGCCTCGTGACCAGCAACTCCATTATCCACTGTCACAATCAAGGAAATTCCCTCTTGCTCGATAAAGTATTTATAGACACTGGCATTGGGACCATAGCCATCGGTAAAGCGATTGGGTAAGTAAACACGGCACTCGGCACCAAGTTGTTCCAAACTTTCCTTAACAATAGAAGCTGAAGTCATGCCATCCGCATCGTAATCTCCATAGATGAGAATATTTTCCCCTGCTTCAATGGCCTGACGAATCCGTTCCACTGCCTTGTCCATATCATGGAGCAAGTAGGGGTCATGCAAGTTCTCCAAGGAAGGTTCTAAAAACTTCTTCAGGCTTTCTTCGTCTTGAATTCCTCTTTCAAATAATAACCGCGCCACCTCAGGACCCAGTCCAGCCTTCTTGGCTATCTTTGTAAAATCCGCATCTTCAACTTGCGGAGCAAACTGCCATTCATAAGTAGGAGTTATCAAAAAAACATCCACTCTTTCTAAGAATTCTATCGTTTCATTATAACATGATTTAGGCATTTTCTCTATCCAGATTGCTTTTTTATAACATTTTAGTGAATTTTTTCAGATATGATTTGACAAGAACATTCTTTTGTTGTAGAATCATGTTATAAAATCTAACACAAAGGAGATCTCTCATGGCTTTAGTAGAATTTAAAAACGTCGAAAAATATTACGGAGACTATCACGCACTCCGCGACATCAATTTCCGTTTTGAAAAAGGACAAGTTGTTGTCCTGCTTGGACCTTCTGGTTCTGGGAAGTCCACTCTTATCCGTACGATCAATGGTTTGGAGGCTGTTGACAAAGGAAGTCTCCTGGTCAATGGACACCAAGTAGCAGGTGCCAGTCAGAAAGATTTAGTTCCTCTTCGTAAGGAAGTCGGCATGGTTTTCCAACATTTCAACCTCTATCCGCATAAAACAGTGTTAGAAAACGTGACACTCGCACCCATGAAAGTTCTAGGAATTGATAAAAAAGAAGCTGAAAAAACAGCCCAAAAATATCTGGAATTTGTAAATATGTGGGACAAGAAAGATTCCTATCCCGCCATGCTATCTGGTGGACAAAAACAGCGGATCGCCATCGCACGTGGCCTCGCTATGCATCCGGAACTCCTCCTCTTTGATGAGCCAACATCTGCTCTTGATCCTGAGACTATCGGTGATGTTCTAGCAGTTATGCAGAAACTGGCACATGACGGGATGAACATGATCATCGTTACCCACGAAATGGGCTTTGCTCGAGAGGTTGCGGACCGCATTATCTTTATGGCCGACGGAGAGGTTTTAGTAGATACGACAGATGTCGATGACTTTTTTGACAATCCAAGCGAACCTCGTGCCCAACAATTCCTCAGCAAAATTATCAACCACGAAAGTGACAAAGTCAAATAAGGAGGCGCCTATGAAAAAGAAATTCTTTTTATCCGCATTATTGATTAGCCTTTTCAGCCTTGCTGCTGCCAAACCAGTTCAGGCTGATACCAGCGTCGCAGACATTCAAAAAAGAGGCGAACTGGTTGTCGGTGTCAAACAAGACGTTCCCAATTTTGGTTACAAAGATCCCAAGACAGGGACCTATTCTGGTATTGAAACTGATTTAGCCAAGATGGTAGCTGATGAACTCAAGGTCAAGGTTCGCTATGTGCCTGTTACCGCTCAAACCCGCGGTCCACTACTAGACAACGAACAGGTCGACATGGATATCGCGACCTTCACCATCACAGACGAACGTAAAAAACTCTACAACTTCACCAGTCCCTACTACACAGATGCTTCTGGCTTTTTGGTCAATAAGTCTGCCAACATCAAAAGCATTGAGGACCTAAACGGCAAAACCATTGGGGTTGCCCAAGGTTCCATCACCCAACGCCTGATTACTGAACTGGGTAAAAAGAAAGGTCTGAAGTTTAAATTCGTAGAACTTGGTTCCTATCCAGAATTGATTACTTCCCTTCACGCTCACCGTATTGATGCCTTTTCCGTTGACCGCTCTATCCTCTCTGGCTACATTAGTAAACGGACAGAACTACTAGATGATAGTTTCAAGCCATCTGACTACGGTATTGTTACCAAGAAATCAAACACCGAGCTCAACGATTATCTTGATAGCTTGGTCACTAAATGGACCAAGGACGGTAGTTTGCAGAAACTTTATGACCGTTACAAGCTCAAACCATCTAGCCATACTGCAGATTAAGGAGGACACCCCATGACAGATTTATCATCTTGGACAGCCTATTTTCAGGATTTTGGACAATTTTTCAATGGTTTTCTCTTCACTCTTGTCCTAGCAATTGGATCCTTTATCCTAGCCATGGTTTTGGGCATCTTCTTCGGAGCTATGTCGACCAGTAAACGTCCAATTTTGCGAATTCTAGCTCGTATCTTTGTCGAATTTTACCAAAATACTCCCCTCTTGGTGCAGTTTGTCATCGTTTTTTATGGTCTACCTCTTATCAGTGACCATACCATCATGATTCCGATTTATTGGACAGCTGTTCTCTGCGTGGGACTTTATCACGGTGCCTATATTGCTGAGGTTATTCGTTCAGGGATTCAGTCTATTCCTAGTGGTCAGATGGAGGCCGCCTTATCACAAGGTTTCACCTATATCAGTGCTATGCGCTTGATTATCTTGCCTCAGGCCTTCCGTATCATTCTCCCACCTTTGACCAACCAAATCGTTAACCTCATCAAGAATACCTCTACAGTTGCCATCATCTCTGGAGTAGACTTGATGTTTGTGACTAAGTCTTGGTCAGCTCTCAATGGAAATTATATCCCAGCCTTTTTAGGCGCTGCCCTACTCTACTTTGCCCTTTGCTTCCCTGTCGCCCAGTTTGGTCGCAAGATGGAGCAAGCCAATAAAAAAGCCTATTCACTTTAGGAGGTTACTATGGAATCTATTTTAGAAGTTTTGACCCCAGATAACCTAGTCTTTATCTTTAAAGGCTTCGGCTTGACCCTCTACATTTCTCTGATTGCTATCGTCCTTTCTACCTTTATCGGGACGGTACTTGCGGTTATGCGAAATGGGAAAAATCCTGTCTTGCGAATCATCTCAAGCATTTATATCGAATTTGTGCGTAATGTTCCCAACCTTCTCTGGATTTTCACCATTTTTTTGGTATTCAAGATGAAGTCGACACCAGCTGGCATTACCGCTTTCACCCTTTTTACCTCAGCAGCCCTAGCTGAGATTATCCGAGGCGGTCTCAATGCCGTAGACAAAGGGCAATACGAAGCAGGAATGTCTCAAGGATTTACCTCTGTGCAAATCCTCTACCATATCATTCTTCCACAAGCAATCCGTAAAATGTTGCCAGCTATCATTTCTCAGTTTGTGACCGTGATTAAGGATACCAGCCTTCTCTACTCTGTTATCGCTCTACAAGAACTCTTTGGCGCCAGCCAAATTCTCATGGGACGTTATTTCGAACCAGAGCAGGTCTTCAGTCTTTATATCCTGATTGCCTTGATTTACTTTATCTTTAACTTTGCCATTTCTAGCCTGTCTCATATGCTAGCAAAACGTTGGCAACAAGCCGCAGAATAAAGAAAGAAATGTGAACTCAAAACAAGGGTTCACATTTTTTGCTATAAATGAAAAAGGGCAACTCAATGCTATGCAAACGTTTTACTTTTTGGTAAAATGACTTTAAAAGCATAAAGCAAGGAGAAAAACAATGATCCAAGAACTTTGCAAAGAATTCTCTCAACTGGAGCAAGTAGAGGCCATTGCTCTAGGTGGTTCACGTGCAGGACAAGACTATGATCAAAATTCTGATTATGATGTCTATATCTACCTCAACTCACCTATTGACGAAGAAACTCGTCAAATCATCCTGAGCAACTATTGCTCCTACATGGAAATTGGAAACCAGTTTTGGGAATTAGAGGATGACTGTATACTAAACAACGGTATCCAAATCGAGTTGATTTATCGTTCGCTGAAGTCGTTCGAACAAGAATTAAACTCAACTGTTTTTCAGCATCAAGCCCAAAACGCTTATACAACCTGTATGTGGCACAATCTACTCCACAGCAAGATTCTATACGACCCGAATGGGCGCTATGCTTCTCTTCAAAAAGCCTATCAGGTTCCCTATCCTCAAAAACTCAAAAAAAATATTATTGAAAAGCAACTCCTTTTGCTGGATCAAGCCATGCCTGCCTTCTCTATCCAAATAGAAAAAGCTATCAAACGTCAAGATCTTCTCAGTATGAATCATCGTTCAAGTGAATTTTTTGCTTCCTACTTTGACTTGTTGTTTGCGCTCAATGAGCAAACCCATCCTGGTAAAAAACGAATGCTTGACTACGCTAAGACCAATTGTACTCTCCTCCCTAAACAATTTGAAGAAACTATTCGCAAGTATTTCCAACTACTCTATCAACCACAACAAGGAGAGCAAGCGATCGTAACCTTGCAAACTATCCTGAAGGAACTAAAAGCCATTTTGCCATAGACCAAAAAGAAAATGTGAACCTCTGTTGTTGTTCACATTTTTATTTGTCGTTGACTGTAAAATTCTAGTCTACTCATATTCAGTTGCCTATTTTTGGCTCTCTCTGAAAATCTGCAACTAGGTTAGAAATTGTTCAATTGATTGACGAGCAATCATGAAGCCGTTCCAAAAACCGCACTCACAATCACTTACCCTGCTCTTTCATTACTAGTGACAATTTTTCCCTTAGGGTTACTACAAGATTTTTTAGAGATTCTAACAAGAATTACAATATGAATTTTACATATTACTATAGAACACCTCTATAGGAGAAAATCAGAGCTAAAATTAATAAAATATAGAAGGTGATAAAAAGCCATTTCATCTTCACACATAGAGCAATATATTCTCTAATAAAAGCCGATGGAATATAGTAGGCGGCCGTACGGCAACCAAGACCATCTCCCTTCATCCCAATACGGCGAGCATAGGTACTAGTACGAAAAACATGGTAATCATTGGTCACAAAGAGAAAACGTGGACTAGCCACCAGCTTCTCCCCCATTTCTTTTGAGAAGAGAAGATTCTCATAGGTCGTCGTTGAGTCTTCCTCTAGGAGAATCACTTCTCTCGGAACATCTGTCTCTTCCAACAAATAATTACAAATTGCCTGAGCTTCGGAAATCTTCTCATCCCCACCTCGACCACCACTTGCGATGATTTGAACATTGGGGTTGAGAGACTGGTGATAAGCTTCTACTGCCTTGTCAATGCGACTCTTCAGTAAGGGAGTCACTTTTTCTCCATTCAACAAACCTGCTCCGTGAATGATAATAAAATCATAATATTTTTTCTTAGGAATAAAAAGGTACAGGATAGAATAAAGCAGAAATCCTGCAAAGGCAAAACCAAAAATCAAATACGAATAAATCAAAAAGAAAAAGATAATATTCACTAGATGATTGGTATAAAACAAGCCCTTGGTATCGCTCACTCGAATCGCCATGATCACAAAAAAGAATAGAATCACACAACCTAATCCTAGAGACAAATAATTTGCCTTGGATTTTCCTTCTTTTTTCAATAACACAAATCCATTATAAATAAGGAAAAAACCACTTAGAAAAACTAAAAGAGGCAGCAGGAGAAAAATCCCTGCAAAGAAAACCATGTGCACTTCTTTCTGTCCAGCTTCGTAAAAAAGATTGGCAATGGACATATAAGAAAAGAGCAGAGACAAAAGTAAGAGAGCTGGATTCCAGAGACTGCGATTGTCCCTTAAAAACGAAACGAGAAAAAGTAGGACAAAAAATCCTGTGATAAAGTACATAGTCTCCTCCTTTGATGACTACATTGTACCATAATTGTGGCAATAGAAAAAGAGGAGCCTAGCCCTCTTATTTTACAATTCTTGCTTCTGCATCTGCCACAACCTGAGCCAGACTCATCTGACGAAGTTGATTTTCCATAGCTACTTGGATATCCAGCAATTTCTGATCCAAGACCTTATGAATATTAGCCCCTACTGGACAGTTAGGATTGGGATTGTCATGGAAACTAAAGAGCTTACCAGATTTTCCTAAACATTCGACTGCCTGATAAACATCAAAAAGGCTAATATCTTGGAGGTCTTTGATAATTTCGGTACCACCCGTCCCACGAGCAACTGAAATCAATCCTGCTTTTTTGAGTTGCGACAAAGTCTTACGGATAATGACTGGATTAACTCCAACGCTAGCTGCGAGAAAATCACTGGTCACCTTGCTTTCCCGGCCCTTGATAGCAATGATAATTAGCATATGGGTCGCAATGGTAAATCGACTTGAAATTTGCATTTTGTTCCCCTTTCACCTGAGATTCTCATCATCTCTCTTCTCATACTCATTATACCTCTTTTTGATGTCATGTCAATCATTACTACTATCTAACCATGCATCCAACTCAATATCATGCCCCTGTTCTTGGGCAATCTCATACAGAAGTTCCTGGTTATGAGTGTGGTGAATCCCATTTACCAAACTTTCATAGTAGACCTGGAAATAGGGGAGCTTTAAATCTTTGGCCAACTGCAATTCGGCTTCTACATCATAATCCACTCGATGAAAATCAACATCAGACAAACCTGCTTCATCAAACTCTAAAATCATATACTGGGCCCGTAGGTCCTTACGTAATCCCGCATCTAAAAAGAAGGGTTGTCCAATGGACCCTGGATTAAGAATCAACTGTCCATCACTTCCATAACGAAGCAACTGTTGGTGGATATGACCATATACTGCGATGGAGGCATGCGGTTCCGTCACTAATCTATCAAAATCTTCTTGTTTTCCCGTATGAATCAACTCCCTACCCCAGTTTTTATCAGGGAGATGGTGAGTGATTCCCACCATCAAATCACCAAACTGACGATGAACTTGCATGGGTTGATTGTGGAGGTCTTCGATTTCTTCAGGGCTGATTTCTTCTAATATATACTGGCATTGACGTAGGAGGTAGCGATGACTAGCTTTTGTCAAATCTAGCTTACGATGCAAACCTCGCCAGAGACTATTCTCCCAATTACCAAGAACTCTTACAGTGATAGGCAAAGCCGCTAAAAGATTCAATATCCTTCTACGTCCCGTTCCCGGCATAAGAATATCCCCCAAAAGCCAGTACTCATCTACCTTTGCCTTTTTAGCACCAGCCAGTACAGCTTCCAAGGCTGTCGTATTCCCATGTATGTCTGAAAGAACTGCTATTTTCGTCATCCTTTCTCCTCTTTTCCTCTTACTTCTTTTGTTAGTATTATAGCAGAAAACACTCAAAAAGAGCACTATCACTACTCACTGGATTAACTTGTAAAGGCTTCCGAGACGTGCTATAATATAAGTAGAGAGTTCCCCTTCATTTAAGATTATGTGGTATTCAACCTCTCTCAATTTTTGTAGATTGGAGGACTATTGCCATGCGTAACTATCTTAAGTATCTCCCATACTACCTTGTCATTTTCTTCTTTTACTGGCCCCTCTATGAGCTATTCTCACTACTCATCACTGACCCATATACACTGAAGGGACTGTACACTTACAACATTCTCCTCTTTTCACCTTTGGCAACCTTCATCGTGTCCCTTCTTTATAGCTACCGTTTCCAATTCTCACTGTGGTGGCTGCTTGGTGTCGGATTGCTCTATTGCTTTACCATCATCACTTTTAATGAATTCATTCTCGTTTATTTCCTAGCTTATGAACTCTTTGCCCTACTTGGTATGGCTTCAGGTTCGGGTATTAAATACATGCTACAGCGAGGAAAAAATAAAAAACTTTCACAAAATCCTTGAAAAATCTCGCAATCATGCTATAATAATGCATAGAGACAAGTCACTTAGTCCCTTTCTACTAGAGAGTGCGTGGTTGCTGGAAACGCATAGAAAGCCTAAACTGATACTACTCTACTGACTTTTATGCAAACATAAAACGGTGGCTACGTTAAAGCCAATCTGAGGTGTCCCTCTTTTTTGAGGAACATAAATGAAGGTGGAACCACGTTGCGACGTCCTTTTAAGGATGTCGCTTTTTGTTTTATCAGAAGGAAGAAGAACGATGCTTTATATGATTGGCGGATCACCTTGCAGTGGAAAGTCAACAATTGCTTCACTTCTTGCTAGACAGTATCAACTACTTCATATCAAACTGGATGATTTGATAGAAGAGATGATGAGTCAAGCAAGTGCAGACTCACAGCCGATTTGCCTTCTTAGGCAGGATAGAAATCCAGAACAAATCTGGATGAGAAATCCAGAAGAGATGGCAGATGAAGAATGGCACTTTTATGAAGAGATTTTTCCTTATGTAAAATCTTACGTGATAAAAAATCAAAACAGACCTCTCTTGGTGGAGGGAGCTGGACTTTTGCCTCACTTGGTAAAGGATCTTGAATGTCCAGCGTCTTCCTATCTATGCTTGACTCCAACAGCCGATTTTCAAAAAAAGCATTATATACAGAGAGAATGAGTTCCTTATGTCTTAGAGGGTACAACCAACCCTGAGCAAGCTTTTGAAAACTGGATGCAACGAGATATTCTTTTTGCTCAAATGGTTCGTAAGGAAGCGATGAAATTAGGCTATTCTAGTCTCGTAACAGATGGTAGTCAACCAGAAAATCAGACTGCGGAAGAAGTTGCTCGGCTCTTAAAATTGTCCAACAAAAAAAGAATAAATATTTAAGGAGAAAACCATGATTAAGATTACTTTCCCAGATGGCGCTGTTCGTGAATTCGAATCTGGCGTGACAACTTTTGAAATTGCCCAATCTATCAGCAATTCCCTTGCTAAAAAGGCCTTGGCTGGTAAATTTAACGGCAAACTCATCGATACAACTCGTGCTATCACTGAAGATGGAAGCATCGAAATCGTGACGCCTGATCACGAAGATGCTCTGCCAATCTTGCGCCACTCAGCTGCTCACTTGTTTGCCCAAGCAGCTCGTCGCCTCTTCCCAGACATTCATTTGGGTGTCGGTCCAGCTATCGAAGACGGCTTCTACTACGATACCGACAATACTGCTGGCCAAATCTCCAACGAAGACCTGCCTCGTATCGAAGAAGAAATGAAAAAAATCGTTAAAGAAAACTTCCCATCAATCCGTGAAGAAGTGACTAAGGACGAGGCCCGTGAAATCTTCAAGAACGACCCTTACAAATTGGAATTGATTGAAGAACACTCAGAAGACGAAGGCGGTTTGACTATCTACCGTCAGGGCGAATACGTGGACCTCTGCCGTGGTCCTCACGTCCCATCAACAGGTCGTATCCAAATTTTCCACCTGCTCAACGTAGCTGGTGCCTACTGGCGTGGAAATAGCGACAACGCGATGATGCAACGAATCTACGGTACAGCTTGGTTTGACAAGAAAGACTTGAAGAACTACCTTCAAATGCGTGAAGAAGCCAAGGAACGTGACCACCGTAAACTCGGTAAAGAACTTGACCTCTTCATGATTTCACAAGAAGTCGGACAAGGTTTACCATTCTGGTTACCAAACGGAGCCACTATCCGTCGTGAATTGGAACGCTACATTGTCGACAAGGAAATCGCTGCAGGCTACCAACATGTTTACACTCCACCAATTGCCTCAGTGGAACTCTATAAAACTTCTGGTCACTGGGATCACTACCGTGAAGATATGTTCCCAACTATGGACATGGGAGACGGTGAAGAGTTTGTCCTCCGCCCAATGAACTGTCCTCACCATATCGAAGTTTATAAACACCATGTACACTCATACCGTGAATTACCAATCCGTATCGCTGAGATTGGCATGATGCACCGATATGAAAAATCTGGCGCCCTTACAGGCCTTCAACGTGTACGTGAAATGTCCCTAAATGATGGTCATACTTTTGTAGCTCCAGAACAAATTGAGGAAGAATTCAAGAAAATTCTTCAATTGATTATCGACGTGTATGAAGACTTTAATTTGACAGATTACCGTTTCCGCTTGTCTTATCGTGACCCAGAAGATAAACACAAATACTTTGACAACGATGAGATGTGGGAAAATGCACAACGCATGTTGAAGGCAGCTATGGATGATATGGAACTGGACTACTTTGAAGCTGAAGGTGAAGCAGCCTTCTACGGACCAAAATTGGATATCCAAGTTAAAACTGCCCTCGGTAAAGAAGAAACCCTTTCTACTATCCAGCTTGACTTCTTGCTTCCAGAACGCTTCGACCTCAAATATGTTGGAGCAGATGGTGAGGAACACCGTCCAGTCATGATCCACCGTGGTGTTATTTCAACTATGGAACGCTTCACAGCTATCTTGATTGAGAACTACAAGGGCGCCTTCCCAACATGGCTTGCACCACACCAAGTGACCCTCATCCCCGTTTCTAACGAAAAACACGTGGATTACGCTTGGGAAGTAGCCAAGAAACTCCGTGACCGTGGTGTCCGTGCAGATGTAGATGAGCGCAATGAAAAAATGCAGTTCAAGATCCGTGCTTCACAAACAAGCAAGATTCCTTACCAATTGATCGTTGGGGACAAGGAAATGGAAGACGGAACTGTCAACGTTCGTCGCTATGGCCAAAAAGAAACACAAACTGTCTCAGTTGATGACTTTGTTCAAGCTATCCTAGCTGATATCGCCAACAAATCACGCGTTGAGAAATAAAACAATCACAGTCTGAGAAATATTTTTCAGAGCCAGAAAAAGCAACAACTATTTCAGCTGTTGCTTTTTATATTTTATTTAATCTGAGCTAGTAGTGATTGGCCAAACCACCACACAAGATTTGCTTTCATGAGTTAGATAAGGTCAATATCCTCAATCCTTATCTGCTTCATTTTCTTTTACAAGATCTTTTTGTGAATCCTTTTCAGAGAGTTTTTGATCGATATACTTGTTAATGGTTTCATAAAATTCCTTGGTCGTATCACCGTCTAATTTTGTCGAATTATGAACTTGATTGACTTTCAATTGAACAGATTGAATACCGTAAGAGGCTTGTTTTTGATGGAGCGTTTCTAATTCTTCGTCTGAAATCGGATCTCCAACAACCGTCAAAACCAATTCATTGTTCCTTGACTTGTAGACTTGATTAATGACCGTGTGATTGGCGAACTCTTTTGCTATAAACTGTTTGATTCCTTCTTTTCGCGCTTGATCTATCGACAGAGTGACTGCTGAATAGCTGGCTGGAAGAACCAATAATACAATCAAGGATATCAACCCAATTCTCATTTTAATATTTAGCTCTTTAAATGAACTTAAGGGAGATTTTCTCATCAAAATTCTTGTTCCAACAATGTTGGCTAGCATGATAAAGACACAGTTGATCAAGAAAAGATAGAGAGCCCCAAATAAAAATCGTACATTTCCATTAGCTAAACCATATCCTGCAGTACAGATAGGTGGCATCAGAGCTGTTGCAATGGCTACTCCTGGCACGATATTGTTTGCTTCTTTTTTCCTTGATCCAATTACACCTGCTATCCCACCAGCAATAGCAATGAGAACATCCCAAATGGTTGGAGAGGTTCGTGCAATCAGTTCGCTACTTGCATAAGATAAGGGAGAAATCCAGAAATACAGAGTCGAGACAAGCAAGCTGACCAATACTTGAGTAAATAAAACCTCTAGAGATTGTTTGATTAAACGGGTATCAAAAATAGCTAAACCAAAACCCAGTCCAACAATCGGTGTCATAAGAGGGGAAATCAGCATGGCTCCAATAATAACAGCTGTTGAATTCATATTTAGACCTATAGAGGCAATAAAAATCGCACACATCAAAATCACTATATCTCTTAATCGAACATGAAGATCATCATATAATTTCTCACGGTATTCACGTGTTGAATAATTTCCGGTCATTGGTTACTCCTTTTATTTCATATACTCTTGTTTCTACTTGGATGATGGCAGAGAGACTTCTGTCCAATCTTACATATTTTTCTTCTCACCTGTTATGCTTTTGAAAATTATCCTTTAAGCATCCGTCAGTCTATCCTTAACATTATATCAAAAATTTTACAGTCTTTATCTGAAGAAATCTATCAATTGAACAGATAGAGAAAGTTATCGTCAACCTCATGGTATCATCGACTACTTCAATGACCTTGAGAACTAAACTAAGCATATAATAAGCAAAGGCCAATGGAGAAATGCAAAAATTACAGGAAGGAAGAAAACTGTCAAGATTTGCTTATTAATGGTTTGCTTAATCTGCTTTTGATCTAGACCTACCTTTTCGTTCGTGGTCTTCATATCCCTCAGAGATTTGTTTATAGTAGATAAAATAATTTACTAGGATACACAGTTAAAGATAGAAAAGCCCAGTTGTCTTATCCTGGGCTCTTATCTACTCTTCTCACTCAAGGACTAAGTTCACTTGAGCAAACTGAATCCGCACTATCGTTCCTTTTCCAACTTCAGATTCAATACGGATCTGATGCCCCAGCTCTTCAGAAATTTTCTTAGATAGGTAAAGTCCAAGTCCAGATGACTGCTGGGTTAGGCGACCATTATATCCTGAAAAGCCACGTTCAAAGACTCGGAGCACATCACTGTTTTTAATCCCGATTCCCGTATCTTTGATACAGAGCTCCTGGCCTTCCATATAAATCTCTAGTCCACCTCGCTTGGTGTATTTGAGGCTGTTTGAGAGGATTTGTTCAATGACGACCAACAACCACTTCTTATCGGTCACGATGGTTTTGTCTAAGTCATGTAGATTGACTGTCAGCCCCTTCTGGATAAAGAAAAGAGCATACTTACGAACCACTTCCTTAACTAAGTCATCCACTTGAACCTTTTCAAATACCAAGTCATCGTGGAAGCTTTCCAAACGAAGATACTGCAACACCAGATTGGTATAGGAGTCAATCTTAAAGATTTCCTGTTCCAGTTGCTGCTTGACCTCACGATCAGATACTTCTGCTACCAAGAGACGGCTCGCTGCAATAGGAGTCTTTATCTGATGAACCCACAAGGTGTAGTAGTCAAGCAAATCCGTCAGCTTGCTTTGGGCTTCCGACTTCTTTTGATACAATTCAGACCCTCGCTCTTCGAGTTTCTCTGCCAGCGCACATTCCAGAGGGGACTTGGGATCTCTTTCAGCATAGAGTACTTCCTGCCGGTAAACCTGAGCTTCTGCAAAAATATCCCAAACCAAAAATAAAAGGGTCAAAAAGCTACTGAGGAGGAAAAAATAGAAGAAATAAAATCCTATACTAGCGAATAAAAACTGAAAGAGAAAAACAAGAAAACCCAATGAAAAAATATAGACAAAAAGACGACTGCGAGAACGCAGATAGGCCAGAAAAAATAGTTTCCAATCAAGCATGTTTCAGTCCGTACCCTATTCCCTTCTTGGTTTCGATAAATCCTGCCAAGCCTTGCTCCTCCAACTTTTTGCGCAAGCGAGCAACGTTGACAGACAAGGTATTGTCATCGATGAAAAAATCGCTATTCCAGAGTTCCCGCATCAGGTCATCACGCGCCACGATATTACCCGCATGTTCAAACAAAATCCGCAAAATCTGAAATTCATTCTTGGTCAAACTCAATACTTCCCCCTGATAGTGCAGGTCCATAGACTTGGTATTGAGGATCACACCCGCATACTCCAGCAGACTTTCATCTCGGCCAAACTCATAGGAACGGCGCAACAAGCCCTGAACCTTGGCAAGGAGGACCTGCTGGTCAAAAGGTTTGGTTATAAAATCATCCGCACCCAAATTGATCGCCATGACAATATCCATCGCCTGATCTCTCGAAGACAGAAACATGATAGGTACCTGAGAAATCTTACGAATCTCCTGACACCAGTGGTAACCATTAAAAAGAGGCAGACCAATATCCATGAGGACCAAATGAGGCTCAGACTGGACAAATAAGCTCAATACTTCCATAAAATCTTCTACCAAAATGACCTCAAAGCCCCACTCAGAGAGCAGTTTCCCCACTTGTTGCCGAATAACTTGGTCATCTTCTACTAGTAAAATCTTGTGCATGCGCTCCTCCTTTGCTCTTATTATAACAGATTTTCCCCATGGATAAAATGCAAACCTGTATTTAAACCAGCTCGCTAGCAATATAGCAAAATCTAGTAAGCCTACTAGCTAATTCTTGGTAAATGTGATAGGATAAACATAGAGAAAGGAGCTTTTATGGCCAATATTTTTGACTACCTCAATGATGTAGCATACGATTCCTTTTATGACCTCCCCGTGAATGAGTTAGATGTTCTTGCCTTGACTGAATTAACCTATCTTGCTTTTGATAATGTAATCACCCAAGAACCAAAGCGTCTCATAGATCTAGCACCTCAAATTCCTAGAGACACGACGATGTTGACCAATAAAAACCGTCTCCAGTTGTTGGATCAACTCTCTCAACACAAACGCTTTAAAAATTGCAAGCTCTCAGACTTTATCAACGATATCGATCCTGAATTGCAAAAACAGTTTGCGGCTATGACTTATCGTATCAGTCTCGATACCTATTTGCTTGTTTTTCGTGGGACGGATGATAGTATCATCGGTTGGAAAGAAGATTTCCATATGACCTATATGAAGGAAATCCCAGCTCAAAAACATGCCCTCCAATATTTAGAGAACTTTTTTGCTCAACATCCTAACCAAAAGGTTATCCTAGCAGGACACTCAAAAGGGGGCAATCTAGCTGTCTATGCTGCCAGTCAACTTGATCCAAACTTGCAGAAAAACATTGTCGCTGTCTACACTTTTGATGCCCCTGGACTTCACAAGGAACTAACCGAAACACCTGGCTATCAAAATATGATGAAAAGAACGAAAGTATTTGTCCCACAAGGGTCTATCATCGGGATGATGCTGGAAATTCCGGATAAAAAAATCGTCGTTCGAAGCACCGCCTTAGGTGGCCTTGCCCAGCACGACACCTTTAGTTGGCAGATTGAAGACAAACACTTTGTCCAACTAGACGAGACCAATAGTGATAGTCAGCAAGTCGATACAACCTTCAAGGAATGGGTTGAAACAGTTCCTGACGAAGAACTGCAGCTCTACTTTGACCTCTTTTTTGGAATCATTCTCGATGCGGGCATCTCCTCTATCAACGATCTTTCTTCCTTCAATGCCATTGAACACATTCATCAACTCTTTGTACAAGCTCAATCCCTCACTCCCGAAGAAAGAGAAACCATGGGGCGCTTAACCCAACTCTTGATTGACACCCGCTATCAAGCTTGGAAAAATCGTCAAAGCACGAAAAAGACTTTTTGATACCCTAAGTATCCTCTTCTATGCTATACTTAGTTTAGTACATTCTTTGAGATTGGAGCCAGTATGAAAATCCATAAAACCGTAAATCCCATTGCCTATGAAAACACTTATTATCTGGAAGGGGACCAACACCTGATTGTGGTTGACCCAGGTAGCCATTGGGAAGCTATTCGCAAGACTATTGAGAAAATCAACAAACCCGTCTGTGCGATTCTCCTGACCCACACCCACTACGACCATATTATGAGTCTGGACTTGGTTCGTGAAACTTTTGGAAATCCTCCAGTTTATGTAGCAGAGAGCGAAGCTAGCTGGCTTTACACTCCAGTCGATAATCTCTCTGGTCTCCCTCGTCATGATGATATGGCAGATGTGGTCGCAAAACCAGCAGAGCACACCTTTGTCTTTCATGAGGAATACCAGCTTGAGGAATTTCGTTTTACAGTTTTACCGACCCCAGGCCACTCTATTGGCGGTGTTTCTCTGGTCTTTCCTGATGCTCATCTAGTCTTGACGGGAGATGCTCTATTCCGAGAAACCATCGGACGGACCGATCTTCCTACCGGTAGCACGGAACAACTCCTCCATAGCATTCAGACGCAACTCTTTACTCTTCCTAACTACGATGTCTATCCTGGGCATGGTCCAGCTACGACTATCGCTCACGAAAAGACTTTTAATCCCTTTTTCTAGCAAGCAAAAAACCAAGGAAAATTTCCTTGGTTTTTGTCTTACCAAATAATCACACGGTCCTCTGGTGAACGCCACATACCATCGCCTTCTTTGACATCGTATGTTGTAAAGAAGTCATCGAAGTTTGGTACTTGGACATTAACACGGAGTTTGGCAGGCGCGTGCACATCGACACTGGCCATGAGTTTCATCAACTCAGGACGGCCTTTCATACGCCAGATACGAGCAAAGTTGTGGAAAAATTCTTCAGCTGAGAAGTCTGGTTCTCTCTTAGCAGCTTCAAGGGCTGCAGCAATTCCTCCCAAGTCAGCAACGTTTTCAGACACGGTTAGTTTTCCGTTGATTCTTGCACCGTAAGATTCTTGCCCATCAAACTGGTCGATAACTTTCTGCGTTTTTTCTTTAAAGGCAGCATAGTCACTCTCTGTCCACCAATCCTTGAGGCTACCATTTTCATCAAAGGACGCACCATTTGTGTCAAAGGCATGAGAGATTTCATGGGCAATAACAGCACCAATACCACCGTAGTTAGCTGAAGACGACTGATGCAAATCATAGAATGGAGCCTGTAAAATGGCAGCTGGGAAGACAATCAAGTTCTTCTGAGGATTGTAGTAGGCATTAACCATGTGAGCAGGCATGCCCCACTCCTTGTAGTCAACCGGTTGGTTCCACTTGCTCCAGCTGTGCTTGATTTCCACACGCGCAAAAGCTAGGGCATTCTCAAAGAGACTAGCAGTTTCGTCCACTACCTTGTCCTTGTAGCGTTCTGGCAATTCCTCTGGATAACCGATATAAGGCTTGATGACATTGAGTTTGACAATGGCCTTGTCTCGCGTTTCAGGCGTGAGCCAGTCGTTCTTAGCCAAGCGTTCCTTATAAACATCAATCATAGTCGCTACTTTTTTCTCTACGTCTGCCTTAGCTTCTGGAGAGAATTTTTCATGCGCGTACCAGAGACCAAGGGCTTGCTTGAAAGGACCTTGAGCCAAGTGATAAGCTGCCTTGACCTTGTCCTGAGCTTCTGGAACACCTGAAAGAGCACGACCATAAGCACCTGACAAGACACGAATCTCGTCTGTGAGATAGCTTGTTGAGAGATTGACAACGCCCAAAATCAATGTTGCTTTAAGTAGAGGCCACGCTTCTTCACTATAGAATTGGTCTGCTGCTTGCCAGAAACGTTCCTCGTCTACGATAACCTTGTCAGGCACTTGTCCAAGAACGGCTTGGAAGAAGTCATCTAGAGGTAGGGCAGGGGCAAACTTTTTGAAATCTTCATAAGCGTATGGATGATAGAGTTTGGCATATTCTGAACTTTCTTCGTTAGAAAGCACCACAGCTGCAACTCGACGGTCCAATTCCAATCTCTTCTCTAGTAAGTCTTCGATTTCCTCATCTGAGAAATCGTAGGCTTTGAGAAGATTCGCAGTACTTTCCTTCCAAAGCGTCAAGAGTTCCTCACGTTGAGGATGGTCTTCAGCATAGTAGGTTGTATCTGGCAAGATTGTTCCTGGTGCACTAGCCCATAGAACATTGGTTCTGGCATCCATAAAGTCAGGTGATACTCCAAAGGGAAGGAAGTTTGGTTTACCAGCTAGTTCAAACTCGGCTAATTTGCTAGTGAAATCTGCAAAACTCTCCAAGTCTTGGTATTCCTTGAGCAGAGGAAGGACGGGCTTGATCCCATCTGCTTCTCTCTTGTCAAAATCGCGTACCATGCGATGGTGCTTAACAAAGTTTGCGAGGATAGCATCCTCTGGGACATCCTCTCCTGCCAACCACTTGTCCGTTGTTGCCAGCATTAACTCTTCAATTTCCTCGTCAAGGTCAATAAAACCGCCTGCTCGAGATTTGTCAGCTGGAATGACAGCTGTTTTTTCCCATTCGCCATTAATCGCATCATAAAAATCGTCTTGATAACGTGTCATCTTGTTCTCGCTTTCATTTTTTCACTTATTCTTAGCTTAGCAAAAAACACTTGGGAATGCAATTAAAAACGGTCTCTCATTTTTCAGTTATTATTTTAAATTTTTTAAAAATTAACTTGACTTAATTTTTTTTTTAAGGTATATTAAATACAGGAGGGAGGAATTTGTTATGATACGTATTGAACACCTCAGTGTCTCCTACAAAGAAACGTTGGCACTAAAGGATATTTCACTAGTGCTCCACGGACCAACTATTACCGGAATTATTGGTCCAAACGGTGCTGGAAAATCAACTTTACTAAAAAGTATGTTGGGAATTATCCCACATGAAGGTCAGGCCTTTCTCGATGACAAAGAATTCAAGAAATCTTTACATCGAGTTGCCTATGTCGAGCAAAAAATCCATATCGACTACAATTTCCCTATCAAGGTCAAGGAATGCGTCTCTCTGGGACTCTATCCATCCATCCCGCTCTTCCACACTTTAAAGTCCAGCCACTGGAAAAAAGTGGCAGATGCACTTAAAATCGTTGGGCTCTCAGACTATGCTGATCGCCAAATCAGCCAGCTCTCAGGAGGACAATTCCAACGTGTTTTGATTGCCCGTTGCTTAGTGCAGGAAGCTGACTACATCTTTTTAGATGAGCCTTTTGCCGGGATTGACTCGATCAGTGAAGAGATTATCATGAATACGCTGAGAGACCTTAAAAAAGCTGGTAAAACAGTTCTCATCGTCCATCATGACCTCAGTAAAGTCCCCCATTATTTCGACCAAGTTTTGCTTCTCAATCGAGAATTAATAGACCTTGGTCCGACCGAAGAAACCTTTACCGAGGCCAATCTCAAAAAGGCCTACGGTAGCAAACTCTTTTTCAATGGAGGTGACCTATGATAGCAGAATTTATCGATGGATTACAACATTTCCATTTCCTACAAAACGCCTTGATAACAGCTATAGTCATCGGAGTTGTTGCTGGAGCTGTGGGATGTTTTATCATCCTACGTGGGATGTCTCTCATGGGAGATGCCATCTCTCACGCAGTTTTGCCTGGCGTAGCCCTTTCCTTTATCCTGGGAATTGATTTCTTTATTGGAGCGATCATCTTTGGTTTGATGGCTTCCATCATCATTACCTACATCAAGGGAAACTCTATCATCAAGAGTGACACTGCCATTGGTATTACCTTTTCATCTTTCTTAGCCTTAGGTGTCATCTTGATTAGTGTTGCCAAGAGTTCAACAGACCTCTTCCATATCCTTTTTGGGAATATCCTCGCTGTCCAAGATACGGACATGTGGATTACCATTGGTGTGGGCGCAGTCATTCTCTTGATTATCGGGATTTTCTTTAAACAACTATTGATTACATCCTTTGACGAGCTCCTGGCTAAGGCCATGGGAATGCCCGTTAATTTCTACCACTATCTGCTCATGGTGCTCTTGACCCTTGTGTCTGTCACCGCAATGCAAAGTGTTGGAACCATTCTTATCGTGGCCATGCTAATCACTCCAGCCGCGACGGCTTATCTCTATGCTAATAGCCTAAAGAGCATGATTTTTCTTTCATCAAGTCTTGGAGCTCTGGCTTCTGTTGTAGGACTCTTTATCGGCTATAGTTTCAATCTCGCAGCAGGATCTAGCATCGTGCTCACATCCGCCAGCTTCTTTCTAATCAGTTTCTTTATCTCTCCTAAGCAACGATACTTGAAACTGAAAAACAAAAAAATCATTAAATAACGGGGAAACCCTTCTGGAGGAATCTAATGAAAAAATTAGGTACATTGCTTGTACTCTTTCTTTCCGTCATTGCACTTGTCGCATGTGCTAGCGGAAAAAAAGATGTAGCTTCTGGTCAAAAACTAAAAGTTGTTGCTACAAACTCAATCATCGCTGATATTACCAAGAATATCGCTGGTGACAAGATTGATCTTCACAGTATCGTTCCTGTTGGTCAAGACCCACACGAATACGAACCACTTCCTGAAGACGTTAAGAAAACTTCTCAAGCTGACTTGATTTTCTATAACGGTATCAACCTTGAAACAGGTGGCAATGCTTGGTTTACCAAATTGGTCGAAAATGCCAAGAAAACTGAAAACAAAGACTACTTTGCAGTTAGCGAAGGCGTTGATGTTATCTACCTTGAAGGTCAAAACGAGAAAGGCAAAGAAGACCCACACGCTTGGCTCAACCTCGAAAATGGGATGATTTATGCTAAAAATATCGCTAAACAGCTGATTGCAAAAGATCCTAACAACAAGGAATTTTACGAAAAAAATCTCAAAGACTATACTGAAAAACTAGATAAACTAGACAAGGAAGCCAAAGAGAAATTTAACAATATCCCTGCTGAGAAGAAACTCATCGTAACCAGCGAAGGATGCTTCAAATACTTCTCTAAAGCCTACGGTGTCCCAAGTGCCTACATCTGGGAAATCAACACAGAAGAAGAAGGAACACCGGAACAAATCAAGACCTTGGTTGAAAAACTTCGCCAAACAAAAGTTCCATCACTCTTTGTTGAATCAAGTGTCGATGACCGTCCAATGAAGACTGTTTCACAAGACACAAATATCCCAATCTACGCACAAATCTTTACTGACTCAATCGCTGAAGAAGGTAAAGAAGGCGACAGCTACTACAGCATGATGAAATACAACCTTGACAAGATTGCTGAAGGTTTGTCTAAGTAATCCATTAAAAAACGTCGTTCTCACGTGAATGGGCGTTTTTTTGTCCCTTAATTTCCAGTCAAATCATTGGAAAAATCTGACAATTCTCGGTAAAATAAAAGAAAAAAGAATGGAGTAGTTTCATGACCACTTTTCTCGGAAATCCTGTAACCTTTACAGGTAAACAACTGCAAGTCGGAGACAAGGCACTTGACTTTTCTCTCACTACAACCGATCTCTCTAAAAAAACACTAGCTGACTTTGATGGAAAGAAAAAAGTTTTGAGTGTTGTCCCTTCTATCGATACTGGTATCTGCTCAACGCAAACACGTCGATTCAACCAAGAACTTGCCAACCTTGATAATACCGTCGTTCTTACCGTTTCTATGGACCTACCATTTGCACAAGGACGCTGGTGTGGAGCTGAAGGCCTTGACAATGCCATCATGCTTTCAGACTACTTTGACCATTCTTTCGGGCGCGATTATGCCCTCTTGATCAACGAATGGCATCTCCTTGCACGTGCTGTCTTTGTTCTCGACACTGATAATGTCATCCGTTACGTAGAATACGTTGATAACATCAACACGGAACCAGACTTTGAAGCTGCCATTGCTGCAGTGAAAGAACTGGACTAAAATCAAAGCCATTAGGGCAGAAGGCTAGAGAAATCTAGCTTTTTTTGATATACTAGATGGAGAGAAAAGACAAGAGGAAACGAATGACGCCAAACAAAGAAGATTATCTAAAATGTATTTATGAAATCGGTACGGAGATGCAAAAAATTACCAATAAAGAAATTGCTGCCCGTATGCAAGTCTCTCCACCTGCCGTAACAGAGATGATCAAACGCATGAAAAGTGAAAATCTCATCCTCAAGGATAAGGAGAACGGCTATCTATTGACAGATATTGGCCTCAAACTGGTCTCAGAACTCTATCGCAAACACCGGTTGATTGAAGTCTTTCTAGTTCACCATCTCGACTATACCAGTGACCAGATCCACGAAGAAGCTGAGGTCCTAGAGCACACTGTATCCGATCTCTTCGTAGAGAGACTGGATAAACTGCTGGGCTTCCCTAAAAACTGCCCCCACGGAGGAACCATCCCAGCCAAGGGAGAGCTCTTGGTCGAAATCAACAACTTACCACTAGCAGAGACCAAAGAAGCCGGTACCTACCTCCTGACTCGGGTTCACGATAGCTTTGATCTGCTCAAATACTTAGAAAAGTATGAGATTCATATTGGTGACCAACTCCAAGTTAAGCAGTTTGATGGCTTTTCCAATAGCTTTACTCTAGTCAACAAGGGTGAAGATCTCCAAGTTAGCATCGATATCGCCAAACAACTCTATGTCGAAAAAATCAACTAACCCCTTATTCCTGAAAGAAGTTCCTTTCAGGGATTTTTTATTATTTTGCTTGTAAGTCCCATTCGTTTGGTGTAGAATGAAACTAGATAAAAGAGGGAGGTTTTCCTATGAAAAAGCTCTTTAGAATCCATTTTGCAGCCATTGCAGTCAGCGATTTGCTACTATTCGCAATTTTTATCTCCAAAACCGATCCCTCTGTAGACTGGCTCCTGCTCTCTGGTTTTATTTTCATCCTTGCTCAGGCACTACTGCTATTTCGCTTGGTTGTCCGACTCAAACATCATTTCGCTGAGATTTATCCTCAAATCAATAAAAAGATTTGCTTCTACTATTTGGGGGTGCTCATTAGCGATTTTCTATTATTTGTCCTTTTAGTCTTCACCAGTTATCAGCAATTTTCCTCTCTTATGCCAATCGTTACTTCTTGTCATTCTACGTTTTATTATATAATGGCTAGCCACATAAGAGAAAACTATCCAGACTTTTACGACAAACATATCTCTTTCTGGGAGTGTCTATAAACAAAAACCAAGCCAGCTGGGCTTGGTTTTCTTATCTATTTTTAGTATCAAGGATAATGGTAACTGGTCCGTCATTGACCAGCTCAACCTGCATATCCGCTCCAAAGATACCTGTCTGAACGGGCACTTCTTGTGCTAGCTTTTGATTGAAATGCTCATAAAAGGAGGCTGCCATATCTGGCTTGGCTGCACCTGTAAAGGCGGGACGATTGCCCTTCTTAGTGTCCGCAAAGAGAGTAAACTGAGAAATAGAGAGGATTTCCCCCTTGATATCCGTGACGGACAGGTTCATCTTGCCTTCCGCGTCTGAAAAAATTCGCATGTTGACGAGCTTTCTCACAGCATAGTCCAAATCTTCCTCTTGGTCCTCTGGTCCAACACCAACCAGCAATAAGAGTCCCTGATTGATTTTTCCCTGAACTTGACCTTCAATACTCACTTGGGCTTTTTTAACCCGTTGGATAATGATTTTCATAATAGCCTTTCTAGTGACTGAAGGGAGAATTAGCCGTTAGTCCGTTTGACGGAGTAAACCTCTGGCACACTCTTAATCTTGTCCACGACTGTGGTCAGTGTAGAGAGGTTGGAAATACCAAAGGAGACATGGATATTAGCAAATTTCATATCCTTAGTTGGCTGAGCATTAACGGTTGAGATATTCTTGGTCGTATTGGAGAGAACTTGCAGAACATCATTTAAGAGCCCTGTACGATTGAGACCATAGATATCGATGTGGGCAGTGTATTCCTTGCTTGAGAATTGATCTTCCCACTCCACATCAAGGAGACGTTGCTCGTAGTTTTCTTGAGCGCGGAGATTCATACAGTCCACACGGTGAATAGCTACACCACGACCTTTGGTAATGTAGCCAACAATGTCGTCACCCGGAACTGGATTGCAACACTTAGCAATCCGCACTAAGAGACCTGAGGCCCCTTCAATGACCACACCACCCTCATGCTTGACCTTGAGGGTTTCTTTATTTTCAACCCTAACTTCGCCACCTTTGACAAGTTCTTCTGCCTCCGCCTTGGCCTTGGCACGCTCTTCCTCACGGCGTTCCTTTTCGGTCAAACGGTTAAAGACGGTAATAGCGCCAATTTCTCCAAAACCAATGGCTGCATAGAGAGCTTCCTCTGTCTTGTAGCTGGTCTTTTGAAGGACCTCGTCCATGTGACGCTTGTCCATGAATTTATTGACCACATAACCGTTTTCTTGGAACTGGGCCATCAACATCTCACGGCCCTTGTTAACGGATAATTCCTTGTCTTGATTTTTAAAGAACTGGCGAATCTTGTTGCGCGCCTTACTGGTCTTGACCATGTTGAGCCAGTCACGACTCGGTCCAAAGGAGTTGGGGTTGGTGATAATTTCAACCTGATCCCCTGTCTTGAGCTTGGTTGTCAGTGGAACCATACGGCCATTGACCTTGGCACCAGTCGCTTTTTCACCGACTTTGGTATGGATTTCATAGGCAAAGTCAATCGGTCCTGAATCTTTTGGAAGGGAGCGAACTGCACCATTTGGGGTAAAAACGTAAATCTCCTCCGCCAGATAGTTTTCTTTAACAGAGTCCACAAATTCCTTGGCATCATCAGCCTGGTCTTGGAGCTCCATCATCTCCTTGATCCAGTTCATCCCAATAGCAGACTCCTTGCTGTTGACCTTCCCTTTAATGCCTTTCTTATAGGCCCAGTGAGCTGCTACCCCGTACTCAGCCACTTCGTGCATTTCCTTGGTCCGAATCTGGAATTCAATCGGCCCTTTTGGCCCATAAACGGTTGTATGGATGGACTGGTAACCATTGGCCTTACGATTGGCGATATAGTCTTTGAAGCGGCCTGGCATGGGTTTCCAAAGTTCATGCACATAACCCAACATGGCATAGACATCACTCTGGGTATCTAAGATACAGCGAATGGCAATCAGGTCATAAATCTCCTCAAAGCGTTTCTTCTTATCCTGCATCTTGCGATAGATCGAATAGATATGCTTAGGACGACCATAGATTTTCCCTTTGAGATTGCGTTCGGTAGCATAGTCCTCCAACTTGGTTACGACTTCATCGACCAAAGCCTCTCGCTCTCTACGTTTTTCCTTCATCATGTGGGTGATCTTGTAAAACTCAGTTGGATTGAGGTAACGGAAGGATAGATCTTCCAACTCCCACTTGACACTGGAAATCCCTAGACGATGAGCAAGTGGTGCGTAAATTTCCATGGTTTCTCTGGAGATCCGTTCTTGCTTGTCCTTTCGTAGGTGTTTGAGAGTCCGCATATTGTGCAAACGGTCCGATAATTTAACCAAGATAACACGGATATCCTCAGACATGGCCATAAGCATCTTGCGGTGATTTTCAGCTAATTGTTCCTCGAGTGATTTGTACTCAACCTTACCAAGCTTGGTCACCCCATCAACGATAATCCGAACATCATGACCGAACTCTCTCTCCAGATCATCCAGTGTCGCATCTGTGTCTTCAACAACGTCATGCAAAAAACCGCAGGCAACGGTTACGGCATCCAGCTTAAGCTTAGCCAAAATTCCTGCTACCTGAATGGGATGGATAATATAGGGTTCACCTGATTTCCGAAACTGCCCACTATGACAATCTACCGCATAAATCAAAGCTTTTTGTACAAAAGCAACGTCTTCCTTTGTTAAATATTCTCTCGTTAAAGCGACTACCTGATCGCCCGTCAAATTCACTTCTTTCGGCATCTATACTCTCCAATTCTTCCTACCATTTTATCACTTTTTTAAGGATATGAAAACTAGAAAAACCTGTTTTTATGCCAATACCAATCATTAAAAAAACACTGCCAGATTTCTCTAGCAGTGTTTTGACATTTCATTTGCTTAGTAGACTGTTTTTTCAGTTTCTACATCAAAGAAGTGTGCTTTGTTCAAGTCAAATCCAAGTTCAACTGTTGCACCTGTTTGTAAGTAATCACGAGCGTCAACTTTGGCTACAAATTCATCTTTACCAACTTGGCAGTAAAGGTGAGATTCTGAACCAAGTAATTCTGATACAGAGATGGTTGCTTTTACAACTGATTCTGGGAAAGTTTCAAGGAAAGCAGGTTCTGCATTCACATCTTCTGGACGAATACCGAAGATCAATTCTTTACCTTCGTAGCCTTTTTCACGAAGAACTTTCAATGCTCCTTCTGGAACTTTCAAACGGAAACCGTCAGAAACAATTTCACCACCAACCAATTTTACGTTGATGAAGTTCATAGCTGGACTTCCGATGAATCCTGCTACAAATTTGTTAACTGGGTTTTTGTAAACTTCTTGAGGAGTACCGATTTGTTCTACACGTCCGATAGTACCTGTACCAGCAGGGTTCTTAGTTGCTGACATGATAACGATACGATCTGCAAGTGTCATCGCTTCTGTTTGGTCGTGAGTTACATAGATAGTTGTAGCACCGATACGACGGTGGATTTTCGCAATTTCTGCACGCATTGATACACGAAGTTTGGCATCCAAGTTTGACAAAGGCTCGTCCATCAAGAACACTTTTGCATCACGGACGATGGCACGACCCATGGCAACACGTTGACGTTGACCACCTGAAAGGTCAGCAGGTTTACGATCCAAGAACTCTTTCAAGCCAAGGATTGCTGCAGCCTCTTGTACACGTTTGTCGATGTCTTCTTTGCTGTATTTACGCAATTTCAAACCGAAAGCCATGTTGTCATATACAGTCATGTGTGGGTAAAGAGCGTAGTTTTGGAATACCATGGCGATGTCACGGTCTTTTGGAGCTACGTCGTTGACAACCACACCATCGATAGATGCAGTACCCTCTGTAATGTCTTCAAGACCAGCAATCATACGAAGAGTTGTTGATTTACCACATCCTGAAGGACCTACGAAAACGATAAATTCCTTGTCTTTGATGTCCAAGTTGAAGTCTTCAACTGAGTAGTGTTCGCTGTTTGGATATTTTTTGTAAATGTTTTTAAGATTTAATTCTACCATGGAAGGTGAACTCCTTTTATATTTTGATAGTTTTATTATAAATGAAAACGCTTTACATTTCTATGGCAAGGTGACCAAAAAAACAAAAAAGTTCTGTGCAACTTGCACAAAACTTTAGAGAATATCTGGTAAAATCAACTGATAACATAAGGTCAAATCTGTCAATTCTTTTAACTGCAGTCCAGTCAATTCTTCCCATTTGTCAATCTTGTATTGGAGAGAATTGCGATGCAGGTAGAGTTGCTGGGCTGTTTTCGTTAAGACAGCACTGTTTTCCCAGAGAGAAAGAATAATTTCCTGAATCTGATCTTGACCCAGAATCAACTGACGAAGGCAGTCTTTGATAATTCTAAGGTCAACCAACCCTTCCCCAAGACTCCAGAGATAGAGCTGTGAAAAAGTATGAACACCTTGATGCCCTTGACGCCACCAAGTCTTAAACAAGTCCCGCTCTGCTTGGATTAAATCTGACAGGGGCTGATATCCAGTCTGTGACCAGATCTGACCTAACATGATAGAGAGACGAAGTCCAAAGTCATACTCAACCGCTTCAATCGTATCACTTAAAATAGCTCGTACAGAGGTGTATCTATCTTGTTGGAGCACGAAGACATAATCCTGTGCTCCGACCTGCAACACTGTCTGGCAGTTAGGAAAGAGGGTCTGCATCATATCCAGCCAAGAGGCTAGATTTTCCTGCTGAAAATAGGAAAGATGGCAATACACCAGTTGTATCTTTTTAAAAGTTTGAGGCGCCTGCCCCTTGCCCTCAATCAGATAGGAATACCAGGGATTGAGCGAACGAGCCTGCTCCTGCTGGGTTAAAAGGGAAATTAACTGCTTTTCACGCTCAGTGAGATTATTCTCTTCCAGTAAAATCCACTGCTGCGAAGACAGAGGAAGAGTAAGATATCCTGGCTTCTCTATCGGCTGATCTGAAATCTGTGCCTCAGGAAACCAGTCTAGTAATTCTTTTGCAAGCATTTCTACTCCTCCACTTTTTGGATACACCACGAAATCAAGGCCTCTAAGCGCTCCACATTTTCTGTCAGATGAAGATAGCCCATAACTGCTTCAAATCCAGTCGACATACGATAAGTCACGACATCCGCATTTTTAGCCTTTGTGTGACTATTGGTATTGCGGCCACGTTTATAGATTTCTTCTTCTTTTTCCGTAAGGACTTGCTCCTCCAACATAAGAGAAATCAGACGAGCCTGAGCCTTGGCCGAGACATACTTGGTCGCTTCTTGATGGAGTTTATTGGGCTTGGTCATGCCTTTAAGGATGAGGTGACGGCGGATATACATGGAGTAGACAGCATCCCCCTCAAAGGCGAGGGCAATACCGTTAATGAGATTGACATCAATCACGTGTCCACCTCACTCCATCCTTGGTGTCAAGGAGCTTAATTCCTTGAGCCGCCAATTGGTCACGGATTTGGTCTGCTGTGGCAAAGTCACGATTAGCACGCGCTTCTTGGCGTTTTTGGATCAAGGCTTCGATTTCTGCATCCAAAACTTCCTCAACAAAGACAATACCAAAGACCTCTAACATAGCCGCAAGAGTTTGCTTGACACTTACATCATAGTTGCCTGAGTTGATCCATTTGGCCATTTCAAAGACTACTGTGATACCGTTGGCAGAGTTGAAATCCTCATCCATAGCGGCTACAAACTTATCTTTAAATGCTTGTAATTCTTGAGCATCTACAGTTCCTGTAAATGGTTGTTCGTAAGTATTTTTTAGATACTTGAGATTAGTCTCGGCATCCCGAACTGCCTTTTCCGTAAAGTTGATGGGTTTGCGGTAGTGTTGAGTTGCAAAGAAGAAACGAAGCACTTGGCCGTCGATAGTCTTCAATGCATCATGGACAGTGATAAAGTTGCCCAAGGACTTGGACATCTTGACATTGTCGATATTGACAAAGCCATTGTGCATCCAGTAGTTAGCAAAGGTCTTACCTGTTTTAGCTTCAGACTGGGCAATTTCGTTGGTATGATGAGGAAACTCAAGGTCAGCTCCACCACCGTGGATATCAATGGTATCGCCCAAAATCTCTGTTGACATAACCGAACATTCGATATGCCAGCCCGGACGACCTGCTCCCCAAGGACTGTCCCAGGAAATCTCGCCCGGCTTGGCTGCCTTCCAGAGGGCAAAGTCCACAGGATTTTCCTTACGTGCCGTTTCTTCATCTGTACGACCTGAAGCACCCAGCTCCAAATCTTCCAAGGTTTTATTGGCTAATTTAGCATAGTTGTGAGATTTTTCCACACGGAAGTAAACATCCCCTTGACTCTCATAGGCAAAACCTTTTTCAATCAAGTCTTCCACAAAACGGATGATGTCAGCCATAAACTCCACCACCCGCGGATGACGAGTCGCAGGTTTTACACCCAGAGCTGATACATCCTCACGAAAGGCCGCAATGTACTTGTCCGCAACCTCCTGAGGCGTGATGCCTTCTTCCTTGGCGCGATTGATAATCTTATCATCCACATCCGTGAAATTTGAAATATAGGTAACCTCATACCCACGGTACTCAAAATAACGACGAATGGTATCAAAAGCCACCGTCGAACGGGCATTCCCCACGTGGATATAGTTATACACGGTTGGCCCACAAACATACATCTTAACCTTACCATCCTCAATAGGGACGAAATCTCGCAATTCACGAGACATGGTGTCATAGATTTTAATCACTCACTGTCTCCTTTCTTACTTATTAGTAGAGAGTAATTTCAATCCAACTCTCTAGCAATCATTAATGCTATCTCAAAAAAAGTCACAGCATCTGCTTTTCTTTCTTCATATCTTGCATCCCACTCATGATTGTGATAGTCAACATAATCAGCCGTATAAAAAAATTGATAAACTTTTGCTTGTCGAAATTGTGCCCAAGCCATAATTGCTGAGGCTTCCATATCCACAACAGTCGCACCTGCTGCTAGTCTACGTTTGACCTTATCGGCTGTTTCACGATAGAAAGCATCTGTAGTCCAAGCCTTTGTTCGAATGTGCTCAATACCAGATTTATTCAAAGCCTCTTCCATGGTTAAGAGCAGAGTTTCGTCATAAACTACCTCATCACTAGCAGGAGCATAATGGTAACTTGTACCTTCATCACGTAGAGCTGAACTTGGTAGGATTATTTTATCTGCCTGAATAGACTGATCTAAAACTCCGCAAGAACCCAAAACAATAAAGTTCTTAAATCCTCTTGCCTTGAGTTCTTCTAAGAGTCCTACAACCATTGGGGCTCCAATAGTAGCCATAGCAACTGCTACCTTTCTCCCTTCTTTTTCATAGATATACCATGGGAATTTGCCATTTAGATTGGTTAGATAGCCAGCTTCATAAACACCTTCAAACTGCTTCACTCGTTCAACGATTTCTCCATTAAAAGATAAAATAATCGTATCACAAATTTCTCCACCACCACGAATACTTCGATCAGTTGGTTCGATAACAGCAGGTACATTTTCGAATTCTTCTAACAGCATTTACCTAACCTCCTACCTAAAGCATTACAACTCTCTACAAACCAGAAGACCTGTGACTAGCTTCTCTAGCATGCTCGAGTTTATTGACGTAGTACTCTCGTTTTTCTTCGACTTCGTGGATCATTGGTTCATCCTTCTGTCCATGAACTCGGACGATCTTAGCTGGAATACCGACAACTGTCACATCACTAGGTACGTCTGCGACGACTACTGCAGCAGCACCGACCTTGGCATTTTCACCGATTTCTACCGGTCCGATAACTTGGGCATGGGCCGATATGAGAGCTCCTTTACGCACAGTCGGATGGCGTTTGCCAACATCCTTCCCTGTTCCACCAAGAGTCACTCCGTGATAGAGAAGAACGCCTTTTTCAACAATCGCTGTCTCTCCAATTACCAATCCTGAACCGTGGTCGATAAAAACACCTGAGTCAATCTGGGCACCCGGATGAATCTCGATTTGGGTCCAAAAACGCCAAAACTGACTGTGCATCCGAGCCAGGAGTTTGAAGCCGTGCTTCCAGAGAAAATGCGAGAGACGGTGGGCAGCTAAGGCCTTGACACCTGGATAGGTCAGTAGAACCTCCAAACTGTTGCGTGCCGCTGGATCATTTTCTTTTACAATATCAATGGTTTCGCGCCACCATCCCATACATTTCTCCTTTTCTTATTCTGAATCTTTTGGTGTTTCTGTAACTTCTTTCTTAGGTTTGTGGTCCTTGTGATGACGTGGACGGTGAGGTCTCTCAGACTTTTCGCCCTTTTCATCATGCTCAGGTTTTGGTGGACGAGGAAGAAGAGCTTTCATAGAGGCATCGATACGGCCTTTTTCATCAATCTTGATAACCTTAACATCAACTTCATCGCCGATAGCTACCAAGTCTTCGACACGGTTGGTACGAGTCCAAGCCATTTCAGAAATGTGCACAAGTGCATCTGTCTTATCAAAGAGGTTGACAAAGGCCCCGAATTTCTCGATACGAACAACCTTGGCATGGTAAACTTCATCCACTTTGGCTTCACGAACCAAACCAGCAATGATTTCTTTAGTACGATTGATGGCATCTTGGTCGCTAGAGTAGATAGATACATTACCTTCTTCGTCGATATCAATCTTAACGCCTGTTTCAGCGATAATCTTGTCAATGGTTTCTCCACCTTTACCGATGACAATCTTGATCTTGTCTACATCAATCTTGATGGTATCAATTTTCGGAGCAGTTGGCGCCAATTCTGGACGAACTTCTGGAATGGTTGCTTCAATCACATCAAGGATTTCAAAACGAGCTTTCTTGGCTTGGGCAAGGGCTTCTGTCAAGATTTCCGCAGTAATCCCTTGGATCTTGATATCCATTTGGAGAGCTGTAATCCCGTCACGAGTACCTGCAACCTTGAAGTCCATATCTCCAAAGTGGTCTTCCAATCCTTGGATATCTGTCAATACTGTGTAGTTATTTCCATCTGAGATAAGTCCCATAGCAATACCAGCTACTGGCGCCTTGATTGGCACACCACCAGCCATAAGGGCAAGTGTTCCCGCACAGATAGATGCTTGAGATGAAGAACCGTTTGATTCCAAAACTTCTGCTACTAGACGGATAGCATATGGGAATTCTTCCAAACTTGGCAAGACTTGAGCAAGAGCACGCTCACCAAGAGCACCGTGACCAATCTCACGACGACCTGGCGCACCATAACGACCAGTTTCCCCGACAGAGTATTGTGGGAAGTTATAGTGGTGCATAAAGCGTTTCTTGTACTCTGGGTCCAAGCCATCGATGATTTGAGTTTCCCCCATCGGAGCCAAGGTCAAGACTGAAAGAGCCTGAGTTTGGCCACGAGTGAAGAGACCGGAACCATGCACACGAGGAAGGAAGTCAACCTGCGCATCTAAAGGACGGATTTCATCGACCTTACGACCGTCAGGACGAACCTTATCTTCTGTGATCAAACGGCGCACTTCAGCGTGTTCCATTTGTTCCAAGATTTCAGCCACATCACGCATGATACGGTCAAATTCTTCGTGGTCTGCATATTTTTCTTCGTAAACAGCAGTTACTTGATCCTTAACTGCTTGAGTAGCAGCTTCACGAGCCAATTTTTCTTCGACTTGAACGGCTTTTTGAAGGTCGCTGTTATAGACTGCGATGATTTCAGCCTGTAATTCAGCATCTACGTGAAGCAGTTCCACTTCTGCTTTTTCTTTACCAACTGCAGCAACGATTTCTTCTTGGAAGGCAATCAATTCTTTGACTGCTTCGTGCCCTTTGAGAAGGGCTTCCAACATGATTTCTTCTGACAATTCTTTGGCACCAGACTCAACCATGTTAATAGCGTGCTTGGTACCAGCTACTGTCAATTCAAGAAGAGATTGCTCTGCTTGTTCTTGAGTAGGGTTGATGATGATTTGACCATCGACATAGCCCACTTGTACCCCAGCGATTGGTCCGTCAAATGGAATATCTGAGATAGACAATGCCAAAGATGAACCGAACATGGCTGCCATTGGTGCAGATGCATTTTCATCATAAGAAAGCACAGTGTTGATCACTTGCACTTCGTTACGGAAACCTTCCGCAAACATCGGACGGATTGGACGGTCAATCAAACGCGCTGTCAAAGTCGCATCTGTTGAAGGACGTCCTTCACGTTTCATAAAGCCACCAGGAAACTTCCCAGCCGCATACATTTTTTCTTCGTAGTTGACTTGAAGTGGGAAGAAATCCCCAGTTGCCATTTTCTTAGACATAACGGCCGCAGTCAGTACAGTTGACTCACCGTAACGCACAACAACAGCGCCATTTGCTTGCTTAGCAACCTGACCAGTCTCTACGATTAACTCACGACCCGCAAAAGTCGTTTGAAACACTTGTTTTGTCATTTTAATCCCCTTTGGATTGATGAAATTATACGCCTTGCCTACAAAGATCAAGATACTAAGCCGTTAAGCAACTCAAAGGAAAATAGGAAATCGAACGACGGAGCGACTGCTCCTAGGTAGATTTATCTTTTTCCACAGAGTTGTAGGCGTGTTCAATTATCAAGATACAAATCATTAGAAAGGATTGATGCTAAAGCATCTAAGCCTTTCACGCTAATCGCTATCATGCGATTAGCTAAATGCTTTACTAACTCCTTTGTCAAATAATATCGATTTGACTCGCTCGTGTCGCTAAATCTTGCAATTTGAATGCATTGTATTATTTTATACCCTCATCTTTGTATCAAGTACGTACAGAGTCTATTTTATCATATTTTTCTTAAAAAGTGCGGGCTTTTCTATTAAAAAGGAACCATTCCCCTCACCTGAGAAGAATGGTTTGCTTTTTATTATCCTAAAGACTTATGATTAAACAAGGCATGGGTTGCTTGGTGGATGTATTTGGCTGTTTCAGCATTATTCATGGTGTAGAGATGCACACCTGCGACATCCTGGGTCACCAAGTCCACGATCTGATCCACGGCATAGGCAAGTCCTGCTGCTCTGAGCGACTCAGGGTCATGCTCATACTTGTCTAAGATGGCCTTAAATTTACGTGGAAGGTGGATATTCTCACAAGTCTTCAAGAGACGAAGCGCTTGGTTACGGTTCAGAATGGGCATAATCCCCGCATGAATAGGAACATCAATCCCTGCCAAGGTACACTTGTCTTGGAAATCATAGAAACGCTCATTGTCAAAGAAAAGCTGCGTTACAAGGCTTGAACAGCCTGCATCCACTTTCTTCTTGAGATTTTGAATATCCGAGATCTGGTTTGGCGAGTCAGGGTGCCCTTCTGGATAGCAAGCGCCAACAATATCAAAGTGAGGGGCTTGTTCCTTGATGAACTCGATCAAGTCCGTTGCATAGCGGAAATCCTTTTGTGGTTCCACATCTGGGATGATATCTCCACGCAGGGCCAAGATTTTCTGTACCCCAACCTTATCCAAGTCTGCAATGGTTTCAGCAACCTTGTCCTTGGTCAGATAGATAGCTGGTAAGTGGGCAATAGTTGGAATCGCCAAGTCATTCTGGATAAAGTCAGCCAAACGAACCGTTGTTTCCTTGATATTAAATTTATTATTGCTAGCAGTCACACTGATAAAGTGCGGTGTTAACTCTCGCATATCCTGCAAGGCAGAAATAATTTTATCATTACCCACTGCTGGGTTTGGAGGGAACACTTCAAATGAGAGTGACGGTGTTTGGCGTGACATATGTAATAACCTTTTCTAGTTGATTTCTTTTTGAACAACCATTGTATGGAGAGAAATCGAATCTTACAATTTCTCACGCGCAGCTTTTGCAGCTTCTACAAGGCGGATCAAGCTTTCTTTTGTTTCTGGAATACCACGTGTTTTCAAACCACAGTCAGGGTTGATCCAAACTTTCTTGCTTGGAACTTTGGCAAGAATAGCATCGATTGTGTGGTCGATTTCGCCTTCATTTGGCACACGAGGTGAGTGGATATCGTATACCCCAGGTCCCACTTCTGTTTGGAAGTTTTTCGCTTTGAGTTCGTCCAAGATTTCAAGGTTTGAACGGCTTGCTTCAAAGGAAATAACGTCCGCATCCATGTTGTCGATAGCTGGGATGATATCTGTAAATTCTGAGTAACACATGTGAGTGTGGATTTGAGTATCTGGCGCAACTGTTGAGTGTACCAAGCGGAAGGCAGGAATGGCCCAGTCAAGGTAGTCTTCGTACCAGTCGCTACGACGGAGTGGCAATTTTTCACGAAGAGCAGCCTCGTCGATTTGGATGATTTTCACACCTGCAGCTTCAAGGTCAAGAACTTCATCCTTAATAGCAAGAGCGATTTGAAGAGTAGAATCCTTGATAGAGATGTCTTCACGTGGGAATGACCAGTTGAGGATGGTAACAGGCCCAGTCAACATACCCTTAACAGGTTTGTCCGTACGACTTTGTGCGTAGCTAGACCATTTGACAGTGATTGGGTTGAGACGAGTGACATCACCCCAGATGATTGGTGGTTTCACCCCACGCATACCGTATGATTGTACCCAACCATTCTTAGAGAAGAGGTAACCTGACAAGTTTTGACCGAAGTACTCAACCATGTCGTTACGCTCGAACTCACCGTGTACAAGTACGTCAAATCCAACTTCTTCTTGCCATTTAATCCATTCATCGATGGTTTCAGCAAGGAAAGCGTCATACTCTTCTTGAGTCAACTCACCCTTACGGAAGGCCAAACGTTTTGCACGAACTTCTTTTGTTTGAGGGAATGAACCGATGGTTGTTGTTGGAAGAGCTGGAAGTTTGAAAGCGTCTTCTTGGATGACTTCACGTTCAGCAAAGGCTGGCAAACGAGTGTAGTCTGCTTCCGTCAAACCAGCGATGCGCGCACGAAGTTCTGCATTTTCACCCACACGTTCAGTCGCAAAAAGTTCTTTGTTAGCTGCAAGAGCTTCTGCGCCTTGACCGTTGCGGATAGCATCCAAGTCACGAAGTTCTTCCAATTTTTCAACCGCAAAGGCAAAGTGGTTCAAGATAGCTGGCTCAAATTCTTCGTTAGCAGTTGTAAATGGTACATGAAGAAGGGAGCATGAGCTTGTCAAAACGATGTTTTCAGCTGGGATTTGCTCAAGAACAGCCAAACTCTTTTCGTAATTGTTGCGCCAGATGTTTTTACCATTGACAATACCTGCATAAAGAGTCTTGTCCGCTGGGAAACCACCTTTAACGAGTTCAAGAGTTTTCTTACCTTCAACGAAGTCCAAACCGATGGCATCTACTGGCAAGTTCACAAGATCAGCGTAAACGTCACGAACGTCACCGAAGTAAGTTTGAAGCAAGACTTCAAGACCTTTTTTGTCAGCCAAGAGTTTGTTGTAGAGATTCAAGAAGAGAGCTTTTTCTTCAGCTGTCAAGTCTTTGACAAGAGCCGCTTCGTCGAGTTGGATGCGAGTCGCACCAAGTTCCGCCAATTTAGCAAAAACTTCTTGGTAAGCAGCTACTAAGCTATCTACAAAGTCTTCTGCTTTCACGCCTTCTTCAAAGTCTGATAATTGAAGGAAAGTGAATGGACCTACAAGAACAGGACGAGTGTTCAATCCAAGTTCTTTTGCTTCTTGGAACTCATCAAAGATCTTATGACCAGCCAATTTAACTTGAGTGTCTTTTTCAAACTTAGGAACGATGTAGTGGTAGTTGGTGTTGAACCATTTCTTCATTGGAAGGGCACGAACATCCCCTTTTTCACCTTGGTAACCACGCGCCAAAGCAAAGTAGCGCTCAAGTTCTGATAATTCCAAGTTTTGAACAGATGCAGGAACCACGTTGAAGAGGAAGGCCGCATCTAGGAAGTTGTCATAGTGAGAAAAGTCATTTGATGGGATTTCAGTGATGCCTTTTTCTTTGACAATGTTCCAGTGTTTTGCGCGCAAGTCTTTTGCGGCTGCAAGGAGTTCTTCTTCTGAGATTTCTTTTCTAAAGTATTTTTCAGTTGTAAATTTTAATTCGCGGAATTCGCCCAAACGAGGGAAACCGATGATAGTAGTTGACATGATGTGTCCTCCAAAAATTGTTGTTGAAACTATCTTAACAGAAAAGAAACTGTCTGTATAATTGTAAATAATTAGGCTTTGATATAGTTTGAAACTATATCACTCTTTTGGTCAAAAGAAAAAGACTTGAGACCAGCATCTCAAATCCTTTGTATAGCTTGTTTGGTGGCTGTATATTAGTTGGAATGCTCAAACGAGCTATTGACGATTCTTATAAGTGCCTATGGCTTGTTATTAGAAAAAACTATAGGTTGGTTTTCCTTTGGTATTTTTGATATTTCCCTTGAAAAGTGCGGACGGAAGATGAAATTGTCCAGTGGATGATTTTAGAAATCCTAGAAATTTCATCCCTATCAATTTTTTTCCTGTTCAAGTGGGACGACTGCTAGTGTCTTGCCTAAACTGGCTAAAACTTTCAAAACCGTATCCAATTGAGGGCTAGTCTTGCCTGTTTCCATCCTAGCTATGACGGGCTGACTTACTCCACTGAGTTCCTCTAGCTTTTTCTGACTGATTCCTTGATCTCGTCTGGCCTCAATCAACTCACTCATGATAGCTACTCGCATATCACTTTCAAGTATTTCCTCCTTGGTAAAAAGTTCTGACCGAACATCCTTCCAATTACTTCCAATGGCACTATTCTTCATCACTTAACCCTCTTTCTTTTAAGTCCTTCAGTTCACGCTTGGCTTTATCAATTTCTCTCCTAGGAGTTTTCTGAGTCTTTTTGACAAAATGATGTAAGAGAACAAAACTCCCATCAAGCCACGCTACAAATAAAATCCTATCTCTAAGAGGTCTTAGTTCCCAAATCTCATCTTCTAAATGTTTGATATAGGGTTCACCAGTTCTAGTCCCATGATGACTAAGCAACTCGATATAGTCATTTAGTTTATTGAGTTTGATGCGACTATCCTTACTCTTCTTTCTAGCCAATTCTCTCATGTAATCTAAGACTGGCTCGTTTCCATTTTTGTCCTTATAGAAGTAAATCGTATGCATCAAATAGCCTATTTCTAATTCAATTATAACTCAAAAGTTATTAAAAGTAAATTCTAATACCCATAAAAAGAAGACCTTAGAATCATTCTAAAGGTCTCATCTTTATTATTCGAAAAAATTATGAGAAGAGTTATAATGTGGAGCTAATCCTTACTCTTACTCCAGCTCAATGCCTTTCTCTCGGAGATTAGCCAGACATTCCTCATAGTATCCTGCATCATGCTCACTATAGATGGGCTTGCCTAGCTTCTCCTCTGCTAAATCTTGATAAGAAGAGCAGGTCTTACCGCGGTAGTTCTTGTCCAGCCACTCTGGACTGACCTTATAGCCACGGTCAGCCATCTCCTCCATGATCAAGCGATGATAGGCATAGAGACGATAGGGCGAGTGGGTAAAGACATAATCAACCGTCGCATGCTTTCTGCCCCAGCCATTGCCACGTAGGGCGCAGCACTCTCGATGTTGCCCCAAGAGTTGAGGACGGGGAAGCTGTGAAATCAAAGCCTCATGCCAAAGTCTCATGGGAGTCTCCTTTCAGTAAAGTCGAATGTTGCAAGTAGGTATTTGGATAGCGATTAAGCAACTCTCGAGTTTTAGTAATCAAGTCTTCCTTAGAAGCCTGACCAAAGCGATAGCGATCAAGCAAAAGCATATAGTCTTTGCGCTCAACATCTGTCGCTTTCTTTTTGAAATAACCCCAAATATGCTGAAAGGCATTGCAAACCTGACCTCTATGCTCTGGGATTTGACAGGCACGGTCGATCAGTTCTTGAACATGACTTACCTCCACCTGTTCATTCTTGAGATATTGACGAATCTCATTGTAAATATTGCTGGAATGGCTCAAAACGAGATATTTGTTTCTAGCCCAGAGTTGTTGGCACTGGGATTTTTGGTTAGTTTGTTCCATGTTTCTCCTTGCTATCTATCCGTTTCCAGGAAATATGGAAACAAAGTTTTGTCTAAACCTCTTTCAAAAAATGTATTATTTCTCCTATTTTATCATAATTCTATAAAAACCACTCGACCTGAGTAGAGCAAGTAATTTTTATATAAAATGCTAATTTAGTGTAACGGTAAGAAATAAGCAATAAACTAGAAAAATACCCAAATTTTAAAATCCTAATCCCTGCGTCTATGTTCTCCATCTATTTTCTCATCAAATGTGAATCCTTTTGATTCCAGCTGATCAAGTTTCAGGCGAATCTTTTTAATAACATCCTCCCTATAATCTTCAAAATCATGTGGTGGTTCAAAAGTGTATTTACCTATCCAAAGAGTATAGATCATATTTTCTGGGATAATATCAAAATCAAAATAATTCTCATCAGTAGATAGAATCCCTTGAAATTTCCAAAATGATAAAAATTCCTTATCTCCAAAACAATCTATCGCATTCCATATACTACTATCCCATTTCTTAAATTGCCCAAATTTATTAACCGCACTTAGATAGGTCAATAGGAAGAAATCTTTCCGATTTAGCTTGGCAAAATTTTCATTATTAATCTCTAATTTTGTATAGTGAAGTCCCAAATCATGGAAGCTAAGTACTCTATGCTTTTCCATAAAATAAATGATTTCAGACTGGTCTAAACCTTCTTTCCTAAGAATAGTTTCCCAAAAATTTACAATCCTAGCTATTGTTTCCTTGCTTAAAGGAGTATTTCTCTCATATCTAGGGATTTCTTCATTCAATTTTTCTTCAACAATATAGTCCATTGCAGAGCTATTATAAGATTTCAGAGATTCCTGTATAGTAATACGTAGTAGTTTAGCTTTCTGAATTTCAGAAAAAGATTTATATTCGCTTGAGAGATATTGATAAAAATCTTTGTTATAGTTTGCCTCTCTTAGTTCTCTGGATAATTCATTACTGTCTGTTTCAAGTAATGTATTAAATTCCTCTTTTGTATGATTTAGAGGTTCTTCATAGAGAAAATAGGCTGGTTTATTCTTTTTATAGTTCGGTGGATATTGGTTATGGTCTGATTGCTGAATGTCAGATAATATTTCCTGTATGCTTCGTCCAAACTTGAAAATCTCTGTAAAACTTGTTTCTTCATCATCCTTAACTTTTATTTCTTCGTTCTTTAATAGTTGTTTATATAATTCAGGATAAAAAAGATAAGCGTAGATAATCCAAAGTTGCTGTTCTTCTTGAACATGTTCAAACTTCTTCCTTGAAAAGAATTCTTGATTGACATAGTCATTAAAATGATTACGATCTCGCAAATTTCTGTTTTCAAAGCTAAACCTTCTCCAAAAATCATCTGACAAACTCGTATTGAGTTTTTTACTTAACAACTCAAAATAATCTTGCCAAATATTTGATGGGTGAAGAACAAATGGTAGTTCTATCCGTCTATCAATAATTTTAGAGAGGAAATTATTGTCGTTAAGATGTACTTTCTCAATATCTCCAACAAAAACAATTGGAATCTTGCCATTAAGCAAGCTAAAAATTTTATAACTCTCCTCTTGTTGTTTGTTAGACATTCGATCAAAATCATCAATAACTAATACTTTTCGAGATAATGATAGACATTTAGAAGTTAGTAAACAACTGTAAAAACCATCTGATTTGATTTTAAAAAATTGATAGATTGCTACTAATAAAACAATACTCCCAATAATTAATTTAACACAAAAAGATTCAAAAAAAGAACTTAAACCCAAATCAACTACATTAGTCATTAAGATAGAAACTGCGACACATAAAACTATGAAAATCCTTAAAAGGCTATATACCAACGGGTGTAATTTTGAAAAAACAATCTCAATCGTTGAGCGGTTATCGCTTAATCTCCAAAAGTCTATCGTAACTAATTTTTTATTAGTATTCTTACCAACTTCAACTAGAAATTCTGTTTTTCCAGAACCCCAGTTCCCATTTAAGAAATAAGTTTTATTTTCTTCAAGTAATTTAGCAACATTTTTAGCTGCTACTGAAGTATCAATGTGCTTTAATGTAATAAATCTATCATCCATAGTATTTCTTTCTAAAAAACAAAATATTTCATAGCGCCTACTCTTATAAAAATTATACCACGAATCCACAAAAATCCCCTTAGAAATCCATTTCTAAGGGGTTGTCCTTATCCAGCTACTTGTTCTATTTCTTCTACTTTAACTTTCTTCTCCTTCTTACTTGAGCTAGTCAATCGTCTCTTACTGTCTCTAATTGTGTTTATATTTTAAGAGAATTTACTTATTTATCTCTTGTAAACTCCCCTACTCCAACCGGCTCTTAACCTTCTTCTTAGTCAAGGTACGGTCGTTTTTATTGGAGAGAGCTTTGATACGAGCTTCGAGAAGAGTTTTCCGTCCGGCCTCTGTTCGTGTGTAGACGAGGTGATAATGTCCGATAGTCGGAGTCAGAAAGTCGAGGAATTTCTGCGCTTCTTCCTTGCGCTTGTCAAAAAGACTAGGCACGGCATAGTAAGGTGACTGATCTTGTCGGACTTTCTCTGCCTTCAAGAGATAGCGCTGGTTGTCCACTGGAGCAAAGAACTCTCCCACAGTCTGAGCAAACAACTCCTTGTCCCTCATGCTTCCTCCCTTGAGATAGGCAAAGACCATGTAGTTTTCTTTGTCCTCCTCTACATGAACACGGGATTGATCATCCGCTAGATGCCCCGAATCTAGCAGAGCCTTTCGGATCTGCTCACCCAGAGATTGCAAACGTTTATAGGGGCTCTTATAGGAGAGGTAGCGCCAAGATGCAAAGGCCAAGAAGAGGAGGCAGGTTGCTGTAAGCCACCAAACTCTAATCAGTCTCAATCTAAACAACAAGAGCAATAAATCCACTGCTAGGAGCAACAAAGACAGGCGAACCCATTTTAAGGCATCAAGCAAGAGCATGACTGGGATCTTCTGTTGTTGAGCAGCGACTTCAGTGACAATCTCAAATCGATTTGCCACTACGAGAGCATCTTGCCATTTTTTGCGCAAGCATGCTCGATCCTTGGAGAGACTCTTAACTCGCTCATTATACTCGCTGATTTGCTTTTTCCTAAAGGGGGGCTTTGGAAAATCCAAACGATCCAAACCGGTCTCAATACTCTCCTGATTATAGGCCAAGCCAAGAAAATGCTCCATCCGTCTCGACAAGGTCTGCAGATCCTGATTGCTCTCTGGTCTAGGCTCCTCACCAGGAAGAGTGATAAGTGCTTGCGCTTGAACGGCTACCAGATGCCAGATGTTGCTGGTCTTTTCTGGATGCCCCGGCCAGATACGAATGGCACGCCCGCGCATCTGGTTACTCAGCATAAAGCTCCCCACAAAGCTTCCGAGGATTAGGGAATTAACACAAGGAGCATCCCATCCCTCTCCGAGGAGAGATTTGGTTCCGACTAGGACTTGAATCCGCCCTCGTTGAAAAAGCTCCGTCACTGCCGCTACGATTCCCTTAGCTGAGCTCGGAAAACCGACCTGCACATAATCTTTTTGATCTAAGTGACCAATAGATGAGAAACTAAGAGGAACCTGAGGCAAGAGTTCCTTCAACTCTGCTACCACATCGGTAGGCAAAATAACGACACTACCTGACAAGACAGCCAAAGATACAGGAATCTCTTGCTCCTGAGCTTTTCGACGAATGCTTTCAAAATAAGGGAGAATCCCCAACTGAGAAATGGTTGCCTGATTATCTCCCAGATAGGTAGCAAAATCCTTGCGAATATAGTCAGCTAGTACTAACTGTCTCAGTTCCTGACCTAGACTCTCATACTCCGTCAAGAAGATATCGACAATGGCAGACAACTTCCCCAGAGATTGGGTTAAAAGCTGGTCAGAAGCCTTAGACTTAACCAGATAAACCTGACGTTTTTCCACCAACCCACGCGCCTTCAAGTCAGCCTCTAACTTTTTCTTATATCCATCTGGATCCTCATACCAATCTGGTGTCTGATAGAGTATGCTCTGCAACAGCGTCTCCAGCCAGTAGGAGGTCAATGCTGGAAGCTTCTGGGTTCCCAGTAAATTTTGCAAAGAGGGAGGAATCGTTAACCCCTGAGAATGCATATAAATCAACATAGCAGACAAGTACTTGGGATCTTCTAAGAGCAAATCAGATGAAATATCCCCTTTGAGGACCTTAGACCCTGCTACAAATGTTTGAAAATCAGAATCGACTATAAGCTGATGGATATACTCCCACTTTCTATCTTCAAACTGCCTGAGGTGTTCCGACTCTTCAGCTGTTGGTGAACAGATATAAACAAAATCCTGATGAGGACAGAGGGTGTCTTCCTTGACTAGTTCAGGTACCGTAATTTCTTGGTCAATTTCCCCACACATACGGATATAGCGTTCCCAGAGTTCAGGCTCGCTGTCATAAGGTGGTGTCGCTGTCAGGGAGATGACTTGCAGCTGTTCATACTGCTTGCGAAAGGCTTCCAGACTTTTCCACCATTCATTGCGCAGGTGGTGGCATTCATCCAAGCAAAGAGTCGCAACTTTCTGAGCTCTTAGACTTGCAAGCAAATCAAACCCCACAAAATCCTCTGCTTCTCCATCTTCTTGTGATTGCAATTGGTTCATGGCGCTATGAAAAGCCTGATAGGTCACAATCGTTAATGCTTTCATCTCCTTTAAGTTTTGGGAAACGAGATCTGAAATCTTCTGTTCGTTCTCTAAAAAGGCTGTTTGGATCCTATCTACCCATTGTTCACGAATGGTGACAGTTGGAACCAAGACAAGGGCTGGATTGCCAAAACGAGCGATCAGCTCGATACCAATGGTGGTCTTGCCGGACCCTGGTGCCGCCACTAGGTGAACATGACCATCTGTTTGATAGCTCTGAAAACGATCTAAGACTTCCTTTTGATACTTTCTCCATCTTCCTTTAAATTTTAAATCTAACATTTCTTTCACCATTATATCTCTTGACTTACTCCTTTAATTGTACCACACTTATATAAAAAGCAAGATAAGGAATCAAATTAGTCTTTATAAGAAAAATATGGTATAGTAGAATCATACTATCTATGAGGAGTTTACATGTCACAGGATAAGCAAATGAAAGCTGTTTCTCCCCTTCTACAGCAAGTCATCAATATCTCATCTATCATCGGGGGAGTCGGCACCTTGATTTTCTGTATTTGGGCCTATCAGGCGGGTGTTTTACAGTCCAAGGAAACCCTATCGGCCTTTATCCAGCAAGCCGGTGTTTGGGGACCACCACTCTTTATCTTTTTACAGATCCTACAAACCGTTGTTCCGATCATTCCGGGAGCTTTGACCTCAGTGGCTGGGGTCTTTATTTACGGCCACATCATTGGAACCATCTATAATTATATCGGCATCGTGATTGGCTGTGCTATTATCTTTTACCTCGTGCGCCTCTACGGAGCTGCCTTTGTCCAGTCCGTCGTCAGCAAGCGCACTTATGACAAATACATCGGTTGGTTAGATAAGGGCAATCGTTTCGAACGTTTCTTTATCTTTATGATGATCTGGCCAGTTAGCCCAGCTGACTTTCTCTGCATGCTGGCTGCCCTGACCAAGATGACCTTCAAGCGCTATATGATTATCATCGTTTTGACCAAGCCCTTTACACTAGTAGTCTATACTTATGGTTTGACCTATATTATTGATTTCTTCTGGCAGATGTTTTGAGAATAGAAAAATCCGTTTGGTTTCCCAAACGGATTTTTTGTTTGTTTTATTTTGCGACACTCTTAGCAAGGACAAAGTTTCCAAGTGTGGCAGAACCATTACCTGCGACTGCTGGTGTCACGATATAGTCACGCACGTCTGGTACTGGTAGGTAGCCGTTGAGGAGAGCTGTGAATTTCTCACGTACACGGTCCAGCATGTGTTGTTGGGCCATAACCCCACCACCAAAGACGATCACGTCTGGACGAAAAGTCACTGTAGCATTGACCGCAGCTTGAGCGATATAGTAGGCTTGAACATCCCAGACAGAATTATTGAGTTCGATGTTTTCACCACGAACACCTGTACGAGCTTCCAGACTTGGTCCAGCCGCGAAGCCTTCTAAACAGCCTTTGTGGAAAGGACAAACACCGTTGAATTCTTTTTCAATATCCATTGGGTGTTTGGCTACATAGTAGTGCCCCATTTCAGGGTGACCTACACCACCGATAAACTCACCACGTTGGATAACACCTGCACCAATCCCTGTACCGATCGTGTAGTAGACCAAGTTTTCGATATGACCGCCAGCATTGTTACGGGCAACCACTTCACCATAAGCAGAGCTGTTTACGTCTGTAGTGAAATACATGGGTACGTTGAGGGCGCGACGGAGAGCACCAAGCAAGTCTACATTTGCCCAATGTGGTTTTGGAGTTGTTGTGATAAAGCCATAAGTTTTTGAGTTTTTGTCGATATCGATCGGACCAAATGATCCGACAGCAAGACCAGCAAGGTTATCGAATTTTGAAAAGAACTCAATGGTTTTATCGATGGTCTCGATAGGAGTTGTTGTAGGAAATTGTGTTTTTTCTACAATGTTAAAATTTTCATCTCCGACAGCACAGACAAACTTTGTACCGCCTGCTTCTAAGCTTCCGTATAATTTTGTCATGATAAACCTCTTATCTTTGTTTTCTCTATTATAGCACATTTTGAAAGTCTACATTTCTCTATATTTTAGATTTTCCTCTGTAAATCTTACCATTCAAGTAAAAACGAACAAACATGACATTTGTTCGTTTTCACTTTAGAAAGGATTGATTAGATTTTCACTTCAATAACGGCATCACCCTTAACAACTGAACCGCTTGCGACTGGTGTCACAGAAGCGTAGTCTGCTGTGTTGGTTACGATAACCATTGTTGTGTCGTCAAGACCTGCAGCAGCGATTTTGTTTGAGTCAAAGGTTCCAAGAACGTCACCTGCTTTGACCTTGTCTCCTTGAGCAACTTTTGCTTCAAAACCTTCACCATTCATAGATACAGTATCGATACCAACGTGGATCAAGATTTCAGCTCCATTTGCTGTCTTCAAACCGTAAGCATGTCCTGTAGCAAAGGCGATCGATACTTCAGCATCAGCTGGTGCGTAAACCACGCCTTGGCTTGGTTTTACAGCGATCCCTTGTCCCATTGCACCACTTGCAAATACTGGGTCATTGACATTCTCAAGAGCAACTACGTCACCAACGATTGGAGTTTGGATTGTTTCATTTTGAAGAGTATCAAACTCTTCCACTACTGGTGCTTCTACTGTAGTTTCAGTAACTGTTTCTGCAGTTGCTGCTGCAGCCTCATCAGCAAAGACACCTGCCGCTTTTGTTTTACCATAGAAATAAGTTAAAGCAAAGGCTGCAACAAATGAAATCACTTCTGCAACTACATACATAGGGATTGAACCCGCTTTAATAGATAGGAATCCGATAAATCCAGCTGCTCCCAAAGAAACAGCAATGACATGGGTCAAACCTGCCACAAAGGCACCAACTGCTGAACCAGCAAGAGCACAGAAGAATGGGAATTTATATTTCAAGTTCACCCCAAATAGGGCAGGCTCAGTAATCCCAAGGAAAGCAGAGACAGCCGCAGAACTTGACAATCCTTTAGTTTTAGCATTTTTAGTCAAGAAGTAGATTGCGAGAGTGGCTGCACCTTGCGCCACGTTTGCCATTGAAGCAACAACAAAGATGTAGTCACCAAATCCAGTACCGTTATTATTGTATGCCGATAATAACTGAGTTTCAATAGCAGGGAATGATTGGTGAAGCCCCGTCATAACAATCAATGAGTATGTACCACCAAAGAGCCCCATACCAAATGCACCTGTAGTATTGTATAGCCATACAATAACATTAGTAATCGCATCAGAAACCACCAACATCACAGGACCAATAACTGTAAAAGTTAGGAATCCTGTAATCATAACTGATAAAAGCGGAGTAAAGGTGAAGTCAACCGCAGAAGGCAATTTCTTGTGGAAGAATTTTTCTAAAGTTGCCAACAACCAGACAGCTACAAGGACTGGGATTACTTGATAAGCATAGTTTGTTTGTGTAACATGGAAACCTAAAATATCCCAAAAAGCTTCTTTACCACCCAAATCTGGTGTGGTCATAATCATACCGATAGCCGCACCAAGAAATTGGTTTGCCCCAAAACGTTTAGCTGCTGAAATCCCTACTAAAACAGGTAAGAACATAAATGGGGCAGCAGACATCAATTGAATCATCGCTGAGATCCCTTTGATAGCAGGGTACATGTCTTCAATAGATTGAGGTCCAAATAAGTCTGGTGATGTCAAGAAGTTACGTAATGCCATCAAAAGACCACCCGCAACCAATGCAGGAATGATTGGAACAAAGATGTCTGACAAAAGCTTAATCAAATCCATCAATGGATTAAATTTTTTGTCTTTATTCGCAATCTCTTTTAAATCATCTGTGGAAACTTCTTTCAAACCTGTTTTTTTGATGATTTCTGCATATACAAAGTTAACGTCTCCGGGACCAATAATAATTTGGTATTGTCCGTTTGTGCTAAATGTACCTTTAACATCAGCATTGTTATCTAAAGCTGCTTGGTTTACTTTTGTTTCATCTTTTAATACCAGACGAAGGCGGGTCGCACAATGTGCTGCAGCTACAAGATTCTCTTTGCCGACAGCCTCAATGACCTCGGCAGCAACTTTACTATAATCCATAGCAAAAATCTCCTTATAAAATTTTGTTCTTATTTGAAAGCGATTTTATTCGCCCTACGACTATTATTTTATCACGTTTCTAAAATATGTCAAGCGTTTTGCAGAACTTTTTATTTCCTTTATTTTTTCTCTGATTATTCTTGCTCGTTTTTGAGGAAATTATCTTTTTCCTCAAAAAAACATCTTTATATTTGAGGGATCAAGGCTTTTATTTACATTTTCTTTCATTTTTTCGTGAAAATTTGTCAGATTCCCTTTATTTGATTTCTGGCAATCGTTTGACATATTTTTCTTTTTTTTAACATAAAAGACTTGCTTTTTTTGCCGAAAACGTTTACTATTAATAATAGAATAGAACTTATGGAGGAAAGATAAAATGGAATGGACAACCGAGCGTCGTTACAGACCTTATGAAGATTGGACGCAAGAAGAAATTCAACATATAAAGGAAAAGATGGCACAATCTCCTTGGCATACTCATTACCATGTTGAGCCAAAAACAGGACTTCTCAACGACCCAAATGGCTTCTCTTACTTTGATGGCAAGTGGATCCTCTTTTACCAAAACTTCCCCTTTGGTGCAGCCCACGGTTTAAAATCTTGGGCACAGCTAGAAAGTGATGATTTAGTGCACTTCACAGAAACTGGAGTCAAAGTTTTGCCAGATACTCCATTAGATAGCCACGGTGCCTACTCTGGTTCTGCCATGCAATTTGGCGATAACTTGTTCCTATTTTATACAGGAAATGTCCGTGATGAAAACTGGATTCGTCACCCTTACCAGATTGGAGCTCTTTTGGACAAAAGTGGCAAAATCACGAAGATTGACAAGGTCTTGATAGACCAGCCATCAGACTCTACCGACCACTTCCGCGACCCGCAAATTTTTAACTTCAAGGGGCAATACTATGCCATCGTGGGTGGTCAGGACTTGGAGAAAAAAGGATTTGTTCGTCTCTACAAGGCTGTGGACAATAACTACACAAACTGGCAGGCAGTTGGCAATCTTGACTTTGCCAATGACCGCACTGCCTATATGATGGAATGTCCAAACTTGATCTTTATCGGTGAGCAACCTGTCCTTCTCTACTGTCCACAAGGATTGGATAAGAGTGTTCTAGACTATGACAATATCTATCCAAACATGTACAAAATCGGTGCTTCCTTTGATCCTGAAAATGCTAAAATGGTGGATGTGTCACCCCTTCACAACTTAGACTATGGTTTCGAAGCCTATGCAACTCAAGCCTTCAACGCTCCTGACGGACGTGCACTAGCAGTAAGTTGGCTTGGTTTACCAGATGTAGCCTACCCATCTGATCGATTTGATTATCAAGGTGCCCTCTCACTGGTTAAGGAACTGACCATCAAAGATGGGAAACTCTACCAATACCCTGTCGCAGCTATCAAGGACCTTCGTGCCTCTGAGGAACCCTTCTCAAACCGTGCTCAAACCAATAACACCTACGAACTGGAGCTCAACTTGGAAGCCAATGGCCAGAGCGAGATTGTCTTACTTGCTGACAAAGAAGGTAAGGGACTTTCAATCAACTTTGACCTTGTAAATGGTCAAGTTACAGTAGACCGTAGCCAGGCTGGAGAACAGTATGCCCAAGAATTTGGAAGCACTCGTTCTTGCCCAATCGACAAGCAAACTACTACTGCTAACATCTTCATCGACAATTCTGTCTTTGAAATTTTCATCAATAAAGGAGAAAAAGTATTTTCTGGTCGTGTCTTCCCACATGCGGATCAAAACGGTATCCTGATCAAATCTGGAAATCCAACCGGAACCTACTATGAATTAGATTATGGTCGCAAAACTAACTGATGTCGCCAAACTTGCAGGCGTTAGCCCTACTACCGTCTCACGGGTCATCAATAAAAAGGGTTATCTATCTGAGAAAACCATTCAAAAGGTTAATGAAGCCATGCGAGAACTAGGCTACAAGCCCAACAATCTGGCTCGAAGTCTCCAAGGAAAATCAGCCAAGTTGATTGGACTTATTTTCCCAAACATCAGTCATGTCTTTTATGCGGAGTTGATTGACAAGTTGGAACACCAACTCTTTAAGAATGGCTACAAGACCATCATCTGTAACAGCGAACATGACTCTGAAAAAGAACGGGAGTACATTGAAATGCTGGAGGCCAATCAGGTAGACGGTATCATTTCTGGAAGTCACAACTTGGGAATTGAAGACTACAATCGTGTGACGGCACCGATCATTTCCTTTGACCGAAACCTATCGCCAGACATCCCTGTCGTCTCCTCTGATAACTACGGTGGCGGGGTCCTCGCAGCCCAAACTCTGGTTAAGACAGGCGCTCAGTCTATCATCATGATTACAGGAAATGATAACTCTAACTCACCGACTGGACTGCGCCATGCTGGCTTTGCCTCTGTTCTCCCAAAAGCTCCTATTATCAATGTTTCGAGTGACTTTTCTCCCGTCAGAAAAGAAATGGAAATCAAGAATATCTTGACCCATCAGAAACCAGATGCGATTTTTGCTTCGGATGATTTGACAGCTATTCTGGTGATCAAAATCGCTCAGGAGCTGGGAATTTCTGTTCCTGAAGAGCTCAAGGTCATCGGCTATGATGGGACCTACTTTATCGAGAACTACTATCCTCATTTGACAACGATTAAGCAACCTATGAAAGAGATTGCCCACCTCACTGTTGATCTCCTCTTGCAGAAGATTGAAGGTAAGGAAGTCGCGACAACTGGTTATTTCTTACCAGTCACCCTATTACCAGGAAAAAGTATTTAATACTCTTCGCAAATCTCTTCAAACCGCGTCAGCGTCACCTTACCGTAGATATATGTAACTGACTTCGTCAGTCTTATCTACAACCTCAAAGCAGTGCTTTGAGCAGCCTGCAGCTAGCTTCCTAGTTTTCTTTTTGATTTTCATTGACTATAAGCACAAGAAAACTCAGACTGATTTGTCTGAGTTTTTTATGATCTTAAGTTTTCGAGATAACGCTGGGCTGTCTCTAAGTTAAAGGTTTTATCTGCGATGAGGCGCTCAACGAGAAGAGCAACTTCGGACTCACTAGCACCTGCTAGGAGAGCTAAGGATTTGGCCTGCAATTTCATGTGGCCTTGCTGGATGCCCGTACTTACCAAGGCTTTGAGGGCCGCAAAGTTTTGGGCGAGACCGATAGACACGATAATCTGAGCTAATTCTTTGGCAGAAGGATTTCCCAGTAGTTCATGACTGAGGGCTACACGCGGGTTGAGACCGATTGAGCCACCCTTGGTCGCTACCGGCATGGGTAGGGTCATCTCACCGACCAATTCTTCTCTTTCCATGTCCAGTGTCCATTGACTAAGACCTTGATAGCGTCCATCTCGACTGGCAAAGGCATGGGCCCCAGCTTCGATGGCACGCCAGTCATTACCAGTGGCAATCAAAATGGCATCAATACCATTAAAAATCCCTTTATTGTGAGTAGCTGCTCGGTAGGGATCAGCCTGTGCAAACTGGCTAGCCAAAGCTATTTTCTCCGCAATTTCTCGTCCTTGGTCCCTTTGGGGACTCAAGTAGCGAAAGGCGATACGACAGCTTGCAGTCACCAGAGAATCGGTCGCGTAGTTGGACAAAATTCCCATAAGACTCTGTCCCTGACTGAGTTCTTCTAAGACTGATTTTAAGGCTTCCAGCATGGTGTTAAGCATATTGGCTCCCATGGCTTCCTGAGTATCGACATGGAGATAGACGACGAGAAAGTCTGTTTCACCTTTGATCTTCTCTACATGCAAATCACGCGCCCCACCACCACGTTTGACGATGGAGGGATAGGCTTGATTGGCAAGTTCTAAGAGCTCTGCCTTCTTGCTGGCAATCTTCTCTTGCGCTAAATCTGGATTAGCAACTTGATAAAGGGCTACCTGACCAATCATCTGGCGCTCATGTACTTGAGCAGTAAAGCCACCTGCTCGCTTGATGATTTTACTTGCATAGCTGGCCGCAGCAACCACTGAGGGTTCTTCTGTCACATAGGGAACTGTGTAGTCCTGACCGTTCACCAAAAGCTCTGGAATGATAGAATAAGGCAGAGAAAAAGTTCCCACTACATTCTCACTCAGCTGATCTGCAATTGCCAAGCTGATTTGTTCATCCTGCTCCAGACTGGTTTGCTTTTCAGGACTAAGGAGCGCCTGAGCTTTCAGTAACTCAAGGCGCTCATGGTATGACTTTTTAGAAAATCCATTCCAACTTAACTTCATTATTTTTCAACCTTGCTATAACGACGTTGGTGGTCGAGAATTTCAACCAAGGCATAGTCTTGATTTTCAAAACCTGCAAACTGGGCTGAACCAGATTCATCCAACTCTACCTCTTCGAAGAAGACTTTTTCATAGTCTGCAACAGACAATGCTGTACGTTGCTTGAGTTTGCTCAAGCGATCCTTATCAAGGTAGGCCTCGTAGCCTTCTACCAGTTCTCCACTAAAGAACTCTGAAACCGCTCCACTTCCGTAACTGTAGAGGACAATTTTATCTCCAGCCTTCAAATTTTCTGCATTTTCCAAAAGGGAGAGAAGCCCAAGGAAGAGGGAACCTGTGTAGATATTCCCAATCATCTGACTGTAGAGAATGGACTTATCAAAGTTTTCTTGCAGACTATCCTTTTTTTCCTGAGACAAAGTCTTATCCATCATCTTGCGCAAGCCTTTTAGGGCTAATTTGGGATAAGGCAAGTGGAAGCAGATGGCCGCAAAATCATTCATAGTCCAATCATAACGTTTCTTGTATTCATCCCAAGTCGTCGTAAGACTGTCAAGATATTGCTGAGTTGAGTACAAGCCGTTTACATAAGGAGTGGTTGAATAGTTCGGACGCCAGAAATCCATAATGTCACGCGTTTGGGCAACATTATCATTGTTGAAGGCCATGGTACGCGGATTTTGCGTAATCAACATCGCCACACTCCCAGCTCCCTGAGTTGGTTCACCTGGAGTCGCTACACCATACTTGGCAATATCGCTGGCGATGACCAAGACCTTGGACTTTGGAGAATTTTCCACATGCAACTTGGCATAATGGAGGGCAGCTGTTGCTCCGTAACAAGCTTCTTTGATTTCAAAACTGCGAGCGAACGGCTGGATACCTAATAGACCGTGAACAAAGACCGCTGCTGCCTTACTCTGGTCAATTCCTGACTCGGTCGCCACGATGACCATATCGATTTCTTCTTTTTCTTTATCTGTGAGGATAGAGTTGCTTGCACTGGCAGCTAAGGTGACAACATCCTCAGTCAATGGTGCAATGCTAATTTCGTTTAACAAGAGTCCCTTGCTATATTTATCCGGATCAACTCCTCTTGCTTCTGCTAGGTCTTGTAATTTCAAGACATATTGACTGGTTGCAAAACCAATCTTATCAATACCGATTGTCATATTTACCTCTGTTTTTTCATTCATTGTAAAAAATCGTTCTATTCTATTTTATCACAAATAGGAACAAATGAGAGAAAAAAGACCTGATTCAACAAATCAAGTCTTTGCTTTGACAGCATTAGGAGGATATGCCTCGCTGTTTTCGGATATAGTAATAAAGCTTCAGAATCACTGTTCCACTGGCCATCCCGATAGAAATGACTAGAGCCAACATAACTACTAGTGTTGCACTGGTAAGGGCATGACTGTAATCACCTGTCACAAAGAAAGCTGTCGTTCGATAGGATAGATAACCTGGCACCAAGGGAGCAAGAATGGCCAAGACAAAGACCACTGCTGGCGTCTTATAGACAATACTTAGAATCTGGCTGATGCAAGAACCAACCACCGCTGCGATAAAGGTCGCAACAATAACATTGGTTGGTTCTTTAAGTACAAGATAGAGGAGCCAGACACCCATTCCCAGAACACCACCAGGTAGGAGCATAGAGCGTTGAACATTCAGTACGATTAGAAAGGTGATAATGGCGAGTAAACTCGCTACTGCTTGGAGTAAAATACTTGTTAGAGTCATCTTATGTCATCAAAACTAGGGCGACGGAGGTACCGGCCCCTAAAGCGAGGGTAATGAGCAGGGATTCAAACATCTTGCTCATACCAGAGTTGATATGGTTGGTCATGATATCCCGAACTGCATTTGTCAGAGCAATCCCTGGAACAAAAGGCATGACGGCTCCCGCTATGATCAAGTCTGCCGTCGAAGGAAATCCTGTATAGCGGGCCCAGAACTGGGCAATCAAGCCAAAAACAAAGGCTCCCGCAAAGGCGGTTACAAAAGGAATGCGGACAAACTTCTCTACATAGAGAGAGAAAGCAAAACCAAGCAAGGTCGCAATGGCCGCACCAAAAGCATCATAGGTATTCCCCCCGAACATAATCGAGAAAAAAGGGGCACTGAGAGTTGCTGCAATAGTCACTTGGAACTTGGTATAAGGAAGGGGTTGATTGCCGATTTCTTTGAGCCTTGTAAAGGCTGTAGAAAGATCAATCTGGCCACCTACAAGTTCTCGAGATACTTGGTTGACATCACAAACTTTTTCGATGTTGTAGGAGGAAGAAGTTACTCGTTTCATACGAGAAATATTGGTATTCTCAATAGAAAAGAAAATAGCTGCTGGCATGGCAAGAACGTTACAATCCACTATTCCCTGTGAATGAGCGATACGGATCATGGTGTCCTCAACCCGATAAATCTCCGAACCGCTTTTTAAGAGAATGGTTCCAGCTAACATAATGACATCAATAACGGCGTTCAACTCTCTCGATTCGTCCATTTTCTCCTCCTTTTCTGCTTCCTATATTTTATCACAAAAATCAATGAAAAAAAATCTTTGTCATGAAATCATGACAAAGATTCGTTTAATCTCGAGAACTTTCACGCGTTCCTTCACTATTTGATTGACTAGTTGAAGGAGTGTTTCCTTGTTGGTTCCCCTGATTTGGAGTTGAAGAAGAACTTTGGTTCCCACGCTGTGCAGAATTAGAAGATGAAGTTGACGGTGGTGTTTTCGGTTTGTAGATGGAAAGTTTGATACGCGTGCTAGCAAGGTCAACCTTTTCACCCGCTTTTGGTGTTTGATCTACAACTGTACCTTCTGCTGTGCCTTCAGGAGCAGTCGAAACTTCGACAACCTCAATATTGGCCTCTTTTACACCGACAATCTGAGTTAAATTATTCTTTGTAAATTCGAGACTTGAACCAATATAACTTGGCATAGAAACACTTGTTACTTTCTTAGCAACCGTTAAAGTAATTGTGCTGGCTTTTGAAAGATCATAAGTCGTACCTGCCGCAGGACTTTGTCTGAGAATGGTTCCAGGTTCGCTTTCGCTGGATTCCTCCTCTTCCATCTTGATTAGATTCTCAGGAACCTTCTTCCCCTTGAGTTCAGCTACGACATCCGTATACTTGCGTCCGACGTAATTACTCAATTGGAAGGATTTCTTACCAGAAGAAACAATCAAATTGACCTTGGTTCCTTCTTTTCGGTCGCTGCCAGCTTCAGGATCGGTTCGAATAACGCGTCCTTCCGCTACTGTATCACTAGCTTCAGATTTCTCCTCACCAGCTTCAAACTTAGATTTTTTGAGTGCTTCTTTGGCCTCTGCAACAGTTTGTCCAGCCACATCAGGAATAGGAATCGTTGCAGGTGTTCTAGACAAAATCCAGACCAAAGAGGCTGCAACCAATAGAAGACTGGCCAAAAGAATCATATAGCGAGCCTTAAACTTCCGTTTCTTGGCAGGTTTTGGCGCTGGAGCCGGTTCTGCCACTGGTTGAGTTGGTTTCTTTGACTGAGGACGTTCTTCCTGCGCCGGAGCTTTTGGAATCGAGGTCAATGTACTTTGTGGGACTTTAGGTAAAGTCTTCGTATCCGCCTTACTCGCATCGTCAAAGACCAGTTTCGGTTCATTCCGACGATTATAAGACAAGCTAGTTGACAAGTCCATATACATTTCTGAAACAGACTGATAGCGATCAGACAATTTCTTAGCAGTTGCCTTGATGACAACATTTTCCAAAGCCTGAGGGACAGATGGATTTTCAGCAATGACGGACGGAAGTGGCTTCTGGAAATGCTGGAGTGCAATCGTAACCGCGCTATCTCCATCATAAGGGATATGTCCCGTCAGAATCTCATAGAAGATAATCCCCATCGCATAGATATCGCTCTGGAAAGTCGCTTTAGAACCACGCGCTTGCTCAGGTGACAAATAATGAACCGAACCCAGCATCGAGTTGGTCTGGGTCAGACTCGTCTCTGCAAAGGCCACTGCAATCCCAAAGTCAGTAACTTTAGCAGTTCCATCTGGTGTCAAGAGGATATTTTGAGGTTTCAAATCTCGGTGAACAATTCCTCTAGCATGAGCTAAACGCATAGCCAAAAGAATCTGTCCCATAATCCGAACCGCTTCTTCATTTGAAAGAGGATAGTGTTCTTTGATATAACGCTTGAGGTCGAGTCCTGCTACGTATTCCATAGCTAGGTACTGTTGGCCATCTTCCTCACCAATATCTGTTATCCGAACGATATGAGGATGGTCCAGATCCGCCATAGCCCTCGCTTCCCGCTGGAAACGTGCCACAGCAATCGGGTCCGTCTGGTAGTTGGTCCTCAGGACCTTAACTGCCACTTCTTCCCCATCTAGGATCAAATCCTTGGCCAAGTAAACATCTGCCATGCCTCCTCGACCAATCTGCTTGACAATCCGATACCGCCCGGCAAAAATCTTGCCGATTTGGATCATTCTGCTGCCTCCTCGTTCATGTAAACAAGGGCAACCGTAATGTTGTCTAAACCTCCTGCATTGTTAGCGAAACGAATGAGGGTTGCCGCCTTGTCTGCCAGGGAAATATCGCTGGTTACGATATCATAAATCTCGCTTGCCGAAATCATATTGGTCAAGCCGTCACTATTGAGCAAGAGATAATCTCCTGACTCCAGTGTAATCATCCCAAAATCAGGCTGGATTTCATCTTTTTGTCCGATAGACTGTGTGATGATATTCTTTTGAGGGTGAGTTTCTGCTTCTTCTGGAGTCAATTGACCAGCCTTGAGCAATTCATTGACCAAGGAATGGTCACTCGTCAACTGGTGGTATTCTTCTCCACGAATCAAACCGATACGAGAATCTCCAATGTGAGCATAGATGGCTTGGTTATCAATAAACGCAACAGCTTCTAGCGTTGTTCCCATGCCTCTGTATGCTTCGTCCTGACCTAGTTGATGAATTTTTTGATTTTCAATCTCCAGGTAGTGGGCAAACCACTCACGAACTTCATTGACTGAGTCAATTTGGGTATCCACCCAATCTACACCGAGGTCTGTGACCGCCATCTCACTAGCGATATTTCCTGCACGGTGTCCTCCCATTCCGTCAGCCAAGATGATCATAGTGCGTCCTGCTCGGTTGACAAAGTGATTGACATAGTCCTGATTATTTGTCCGTTTCTGACCAACATCTGTTAATAATGCTATTTCCATTGTGTCAGTTCCTTCCTATTCTGATATCTTACGAAATTGGCTGATAAAGAATCCATCACTTCCATACAATTCAGGAGTGATCAGGATGCAGCCATCTTTCAGGATATCTTTGCATTCGTGTTCTAGTTTAACCTGCTCAAACTCGGGATGACTTTCTAAAAATGCCTCAACGACTTGAAAGTTCTCCTCAGAGACGATAGTACAGGTACTATACGTTATTATACCACCTTTTCGTAGCGTTTGACAAACACTACCTAATATTTCCAGCTGAATTTCCTGTAATGATGTGAAATCTGCTGTTTCTTTATTGTATTTGATGTCTGGTTTACGACGTAAAAGTCCAATCCCAGAACAGGGAGCATCTACTAAAATCTTATCAAAAGAGTCCCGACCGAAAAACTCATGTACCTTTCTGGCATCCAATTTTTGCGTTTGCACTCGTTCTGCCACACCTAAACGCTCCGCATTTTCTTGGATCAAGTCCAACTTATGGTCATACAAGTCCAAAGCTGTCACCTTACCAGATATGAGGTAAGAGGCCATATGGGCTGTTTTACCGCCCGGAGCGGCACAGGCATCCAGGACCTGTTCATCACCTTGTAGATCAAGAGTCGGAGCAACCAGTTGACTGGACTCGTCTTGGATGGTTATAGCCCCTTCTGCGAACAAATCATGTCCTGCAAAGTGGCCTTGCTCCTTGACCAGACCAGTGGCCGCTAAAGGGGAATCGGTCGCCTCTAACAAAGCTTTGATTTCCTCTTTTCGGCTCAAATCGGCTACACGAATACTGGCTTTGTTGCGCACCAAGAGACTTTCAAAGATGGCTTGTGCTCGCTCTTCACCGTATTCTTCCTTGAGTTTAGACACGAGCCAAACTGGGAGAGAATAAGCAATGGAATCACGCTTGTTTTTGCGTTTGATGCTGTCAACATCTGGCCAGCCTTCTCGCAAAATACGACGCAGGACGGCATTGACCAATTTTTCGCTGCCTTTTTTACGGGCTTTGGCTAGTTCCACTGCTTCATTGACCACAGCGTGATTAGGAATCTTATCCAGATACCGAAGTTGGTAGGCGCTCAGAAGGAGCAGGATATAGAGCCAGTTATCTAGCTTATCCCGGTCTTCGATAAAGTGGGACAGGTACCATTCCAGAGTCAGTTTTCGGGTTACCGTTCCGTAGACAATCTCTGTCACCAAGCCCTTATCTGCTACTGAGAGCTGACTCCCCTTGAGGTGTTTATTTAAGGCAATATTGGAGTATGCTTGATTAACCAAAACATCCTCTAGCACTGCTAGAACTAGACTTCTAGCTGTTTCTACTTTAGTCACCAAATCGTTCTCCTACAGTCAATGTCCGTCCCACTCCGTTGAGGAAGGAAGCAATGTCCATCTTAGGCTTACCAGCTGGCTGCACTTGCTTGAGAGACAGAGCCCCTTCTGCCGTAGCAACGTTCAATTCTTTCTTGCCAATAGACAGAATCTCACCTGGAGCTCCCTGACCTTCTACTGGAAGGGCTTCATAAATCTTAAAGCGATCGCCTTTAAGGAAAGTGTGGGCAACAGGCCACGGGTTCATTCCACGGATTTGGTTGAAGAGTTGACGATTAGTCTTATTCCAGTCCAATTTTTCTTCCTCTGGTTTGATATTTGGAGAAAATGTAACCTGGTTTGGATCTTGCGGTTCTGGCTGAATTTCACCAGCTATATAAGCAGGAAGAGTATCTAAAAGCAAGTCACGACCTACAATCGCTAATTTCTCAAATAAGGTCCCGACATTGTCCTCATCTGTGATAGGAATGCTACGACGAGAAATCATATCTCCTGCATCCATTTCCTTAACCATCTCCATAATGGTCACACCAGCTTCCTCATCCCCTTGAATCAAGGCATAATGGATAGGCGCACCACCACGGTGTTTTGGAAGAAGGGAAGCGTGAACGTTGACCGCAAAATCCATGCTATCAAGGAGTTTACTTGGGAGAAACTGCCCAAAAGCAGCAGTGATAATCCCATCCGCCCCTAGCTTCATAATGTCTTCCATCTCTGGACTCCCAGATAATTTTTCAGGTTGGTAGATGGGAAGGCCTGCTTCTTTGGCAGCCTGCTTAACCGGGGTTTCTTGGATCACTTTTTTACGGCCGACAGCGCGGTCTGGCTGGGTCACAACAGCTAGAATCTCGTAACGATCATCTGATAACAACCCCTTCAAAACTGTTGCTGAAAAATCGGGAGTTCCCATAAAGATTAGTTTTGTCATTTCTTCTCCTTCTTATAAAAATTGCTGCGGCTCATGGTCAATACTGAGACGAAGCTCGCTATTGTCCCGTTCTTGAGTCAAGGCCAAAACCTGGTTGAGAGTCTGTCCCAGCTCATCTTCTAAACGGTATTTAATCAAAATCTGGTAATGATAAAGGTTGTGGGTACGGGCGATTGGTTTTGGCGTTGGTCCAAGGATTTTACTAGTTTCCGATAAACCTGAGCGCAAAATCCCCATGACTTCATAGGCACGTTTGACAACCTCTTCTTCTTTCTTGTGAGAGAGGGTAATCCCAATGGTGAAATAATAAGGTGGGTAGCCAAGTTGGCGTCTGATACTCATTTCATAAGCGTAAAAGCCTTCATAGTCTTGGTCCTTGGCAAAACGAATGGCATAGTGTTCCGGATTGTAAGACTGGATCAAGACCTGCCCAGCTTTTTCTGCACGACCTGCGCGACCAGCCACCTGAGTTAAGAGTTGGAAGGTTCTCTCGGAAGAACGAAAATCAGGTAGATTCAAGGCCGTATCCGCATTGAGGACTCCGACTAGGGTCACATTTGGAAAATCCAAGCCCTTGGCAATCATCTGAGTTCCCAGCAAGATATCTGCTTGCCCTTGACCAAACTGGTCAAGAAGAGTTTGGTGACTGCCCTTCCTGCGGGTCGTATCCACATCCATCCGCAGAATGCGTGCCTGAGGAAAGAGCTCTGCTAGCTCATCATAGGCTTTCTGAGTCCCCGTCCCGTAGTAACGAATACTGCGACTCTGACAGTTGGGACAGACATGAGGAATCCCCTTCGAAAAACCACAGTAATGGCAGTTCATGGTCTTGGTATCCATGTGGAGAGTCAGAGAAATATCGCAGTTGGGGCAACTATCTACCGTCCCACACTCCCGACACATAACAAAGCTAGAATAACCCCGACGGTTGAGCATGAGGACTGCCTGCTCTTTTTTATCCAGGCGATTTTGAATGGCCTCTAGCAAAGGAGGCGTAAAGTTTGACGTCTCATTCTGCCCGATATAGTCCCGAAAGTCAATCACTTGAACCTCAGGAATAGTGGCTAAAGGATTGGCCCGTTGGGTCAGACGTAAGTGTTGATAGACGCCTTTTCCAGCCCGCGCACGGCTTTCTAAGCTCGGTGTTGCTGAGCCAAGGACTAGGGCTGCTTGATTGTACTGGGCCCGTAAGATGGCGACCTCTCTGGCATGATAACGGGGATTACTGTCTTGTTTATAGCTAGCTTCATGTTCCTCATCGATAATCATGACACCCAGATTTTTCAGTGGAGCAAAGATGGCTGATCTGGCACCAACAACAACTTGGGCATCGCCACGTTCAACCTTGCGCCATTCGTCGTACTTTTCACCATTAGACAGGCCTGAATGAAGGATGGCTACTTTCTCACCAAATCGAGCAATAAAACGCTCCGTCATTTGTGACGTCAGAGAAATCTCAGGTACCAGTAGAATGGCTGTCTTACCCTTGTCCAAGGCTCCTTGGATGATCTGTAAGTAAACCTCAGTTTTCCCACTTCCTGTAATCCCTTGAAGGAGGAATGGAGGCTGTTGACTACCAATAGCACTGACAACAACATCACGCGCCTGTCTTTGCTCTGGATTCAATTCCAAAGGTGTACTTGCTTCAATGCCTTCAAAATAAGCCGCTGATCGTTGCACTTCCTTTTGGACTAGAGTTAGAGCTCCTTGCTCCACAAAGAAGTTGACTTGCTCGCGTGAGTAGGACTCTAACAAACTAGCCAGAGGAGCACTCTCAGGATGAGACAGCAAATAGTCTCTCAGCTCTGCCTTTTTCTTAGCACGCGCAGAAATCTCAATACGTTCTAACTGGTCAACATGGACCTCATACCAAGACTGGGTCTTGACCTTCTTTTGATCGACTGCCTGGTATTCTAAACGGAGTAGCCCTTTTCTAGTCAAACGCATCATTTCTGCCTGTTTGGCAAAGTCTAGAGAAGAAAAGGCTAGCGAAGCTTCTGAACCAAACAAACGCTCTTTGTCTGCCTGACTCAGACCTTCCAGAGGATAGAGAATCTTATCATAACTAGAGTTTAAAAATCCCGGCAACATGGCTTTTAGAATGGAGATTTTGTAAGAAAAGACAGACTTGCGTAACTCCTCAGCCAGCCAGAGTTGCTCTTGAGTCAAGACGGGGGAAAAGTCTAGCACTTCTGCAATCTCCTTCAAGTCCTGATCAGCTACTTCTCCCGACTGGGACTCCAAACCTAGCACAATTCCTTGGATCAAACGATTGCCCTTGCCGAAGGGGACATGGACCCGCATACCGACTTCCAGCATCTCTACAAATTCTTCAGGGACCTTATAACTATAGGGCTGGTCCGTCTGCATCAGGGGAACATCCACGATAATCTTTGCGATAGCCATTTTCTCACCTCCTTCTTGTCAGTAAATTCTTGCAATAGAAAAAATAAGATTGAGTCCCCCCAACCTTAAATTTTTTCACCATCTTCTTTTTCTTTAGCGATTTGCTCTTTGATTTTCTTTTCTTCTTCTTCTTTGCGGCGTTTTTCTTCTTCGATACGGAGACGAACCGCTTCACGTTTTCCTTCTGGATCTGGGTGAATGGTTACATTTCCAGACTCGATTTCTTCCAAAGCGCGAAGAGTTGATTTTTCAGACTTAAACTCTTGAGTTGCTGGCGCGCCTGCTTCTAGTTCGTGGGCACGCTTTGCTTCCAAAATTACGAGTGAATATTTAGATGGTACCTTGTCAAGCAAGGTATCAATAGAGGGTTTTAACATCATTTGCTTGTACCTGTTTCCTATAGTTTATCGAGTAGTTGGAGATTTTGGCAACATCTCCTGGTAGTGACCAATGACACGGTCCACACGGAAGTGTTCTGCTTCGATCACACGCTTGACACGTTTAGCAGCGAGGGGCACCTGATCGTTGACAATGGCATAATCATACTCACGCATGAGGGCAATTTCTTCCTTGGCTTTTTCGATTCGTTGGGCAATCACTTCAGCACTATCTGTTCCACGACCTACCAAACGATCTTGCAATTCATCCAAATCTGGTGGCGTTAAAAAGATAAAAACAGCATCTGGAACCTTTTTCTTAACCTGAAGGGCTCCCTGCACTTCAATCTCAAGAAAGACATCGATTCCCTTGTCCAGAGTTTCGTTGACATAGGTCAGAGGAGTTCCATAGTAGTTACCGACATATTCTGCATATTCCAACATCTGACCTTGACGAATCAGTTCTTCAAACTCTTCACGAGTACGGAAGAAATAGTCCACTCCGTCCACTTCACCAGGACGTTGCGCACGCGTCGTCATCGATACAGAGTATTGAAATTGATTCTCAGAACTCTCAAAAATCTCTCTTCTAACCGTTCCTTTCCCAACTCCTGAAGGACCAGAAAAAACGATTAGCAAGCCTCGGTCTGCCATTATGTCTCCTTTAGTTAGTCTGTGAAATTCTCTCGGATAGTGATGATAGCATCAGTTATCCTTCTACAGTCTTTCTATCTAGTGTAACAAAAAAGCAGTAATTTTTCAACTGCTCTTTCTTATTTATTTAGCATAATCTACTGCACGAAGTTCGCGGATCACGGTTACCTTGATGTTTCCTGGGTAATCGAGATTGTTTTCAATTTTCTCACGAACTTTGTGAGCCAAGATTGTGACTTTGTCGTCCTTGATTTGTCCTGGATTAACCATAATACGAATTTCACGTCCTGCTTGAAGGGCAAAGCTATTTTGCACTCCTTCAAAGCCATTGGCGATTTCTTCCAAATCGTGGAGACGTTTGATATAGTTTTCAAGAGACTCGCTACGAGCACCTGGACGCGCTGCACTCAAGGCATCTGCTGCAGCAACAATCACTGCAATGACGCTTTCGGCTTCGACATCGCCGTGGTGGCTAGCAATGGTATTCACCACAACTGGGTGTTCCTTGTACTTACGAGCCAACTCTGTACCAATCTCAACGTGGCTACCTTCAACCTCGCGGTCAATAGCTTTCCCGATGTCGTGAAGGAATCCAGCACGACGGGCAAGAGCTGCATTTTCACCAAGTTCACTGGCGATGATACCAGATAACTTAGCAACCTCAATCGAATGACGCAAGACATTTTGTCCATATGAAGTACGGAACTGCAAGCGTCCCATGATCTTCATCAAGTCTGGATGGAGGTTTGGCGCACCAATCTCATAGGCAGCAGCCTCCCCATATTCACGGATTTTATTGTCAATCTCCTGACGGTTTTTCTCCACCAACTCCTCGATACGAGCTGGGTGGATGCGGCCATCCTTGAGCAACATTTCCATGGTCATACGAGCAATTTCACGACGAATCGGATCAAATCCTGACAAGGTTACCACTTCTGGTGTATCGTCGATAATCACATCAACCCCTGTCAAACTTTCAAAGGTACGAATGTTTCGCCCTTCGCGTCCGATAATGCGTCCCTTCATGGTATCGTCTGGTAGGTGAACTGTCGAGTTTGTTGACTCTGCTACATAGTCACCAGCGATACGCTGCATAGCCTGAACCAAGATATCTTTCGCAATCTTGTCTGAACGTTCCTTCACTTCTTGCTCTGCCTCACGAATGCGGCTAGCAATTTCCTTGGTCAAGTTTTCCTCTGTCTGAGCCAAGATAATATCTCGAGCCTCAGTTTGGGAAAGAGAGCCGATACGTTCCAGTTCAGCTTCTTTTTGTCTTTCGACTTCCTCTAATTGCTCTTCACGTGCATCAAGGTTTTTTGCTCTATCAGAAATACTTTGTTCTTTTTGTTCAAGTGTTTTTTCTTTGTTCGTCAAATTGTCGTCTTTACGGTCAAGGCTCGTAGCTCTCTCCGTCAAACGACTTTCAATTTGCTTGAGCTCCTGACGTTCTGACTTAAATTCAGCGTCCACTTCTTCACGGTATTTTCTGGCTTCCTCTTTGGCCTCCAATAGTGCTTCTTTTTTAAGAGACTTGCTTTCGCTCTTGGCTTCATTTAGCAATAAATCCGCTTCGCGCTCAGCTTGTCCTCGTAAATTAGTTGCTTCTTGTTCAGCATTTAGAAGCATCAACTCTGCAGCTTCTTGAGATGATTTCATCTTAGCTGAGATGCTGACATATCCAATGACTAAACCAATGATGACGGCAAAAACAGCAATCGCAAGTGTCATGATTTCCATGTTTTTACCTCATTAAATTTGTTTATCGAATGACATACATTCCTTAATATTCTATCATAAAAAACCGATTTTCACAAACCCAAATTGAAGAGTTTTGTGTGAATTTTAGACAAAGAGTCATCTACTTCTAAGCTCTATTGTATTAAATTATCTAGTGGAATATGATTAATTGTAATTTGCCCTTTTGATTCTAAAGGTAAGCATTTTTTTATAAAGTTCTGACATTTCGCGTCTTTCAATTCATCTATGTTAATCACTTGATAATTATTTTTTATTCTATCATTTAAAATATCATAATAAATTTCAACTAAACAGCCCTTTGTTCGGCCACAGAGTATGTCATGAGCATCATAATACACTTTGTGTCCTGTTTTTGAGATAAATAGATTCCTTAGTTTGACTTCCCATAGACACGATAACAATTGGAAATAATATATAGGTTCTTGGGGGTAATCAAAATACATATCCTCCTCTGAAGTAGGTAAAGAACCCAAAGAACTTAAAACTACAAACTTCTCTAACATTTCAAAATGAAAATATGAGTCTAACTCATAGAACTGCTCATACTCGTCTACTTCATAAATGCCATTAAAAAATTCAAAAAATAATACTAGAATACTATCAGTTCCCATGCGTCCATTCATGCAATCAACGATGTAATTTGATATCTTTCTACCAAAATATGGTAGAAGCCTATTCGTTGTATAATCACTCTCAATTATATTTGAAAGTTCTTCTAATGATTTCTGGAACTCTCTTAAACTTGGTTTTTTAACTTTTGAATCTTTATTTTTATCTTCTACGACTCTTTCGTCTACATCCACATAATAAATTTTAAAAATTAATGATAGAATTTTCCCAAGGTCATCATCTCTCAATTTACTCTTTTTCAAAATGTTATCTATGACTTCCTCTGTAGGTTCCATTCTATTATGATTTAACTTAAATTTATTATCAATAATCTCCTTTGCTGACCCAATTTCCTCACTATTTAAAATTACAATAATTTTAAATCTTTTATTCTCAGAAAGATAGTCAATATAACCCAATAAATCATTGTAATCTGAAGGGTTATCTGATTTTGCTACATATGAAACCCGTTCAAAATCATCAAAAATAATGATAGAATCTCGCTTCATCAAATCCGTTCCAACTGTTTTAAAGAACCATTTAAAAACTCCTCCAACAAGTGGAATAAAGTCCAAATTTCCGAGTATGGATTGTTTTTCTATTTCATTGATCAATATTTTCTCGGCTTGCTCTCTTGTTTTTATCCCAAAGCAGGAAATATAGTAGATTTCTTTCTTTTTATAAATTTGATTTTCAAAAAACGTCTTTATAAAAAATGTTTTCCCACTTCCCCAAGAACCATCCAACCAGAAGACATTATGAATAGAGGCCGGACTATTTAAAAACTCCACCAGATGAGTTTGATAAGGATAGTCATCCAAGTCATATTCCGGAAATAGCTCTGGGTCCAGTTTCTTATAACTAACTTTTTTAAAAATTATGTCTAAAAACCAGAACAGTATTGTTGGTATAGTCAGTGCTAACAATATTATTACACGATTCTCATACAAAATTGAAATAATATCTTTAAAAAAATTATAATTAGATAAAAATTTATAGATAGGTAAAGCAAAGCGTTTAAATTGTTCAATCTCAAGTGCAAGATACAGTACCCATATACTGGCTATAAATATTTTGTACCACTCGACAATTCTAACATTACTACTCCATGATGGTCTTTGAAATGGATATTTCAGTAGCCGTTTAAAATTCAGAAAAAAATTAAGAATCCTCGTTTTTATATTTTTCATATATACCCCTTTTAATCTATATTATCATGATTATACCACAAAATAAGAGTTATTAAGCGGATTCAAGGGACAAGAATCTAGTTATTATACTAAAATTTTTCACTGATTTTTTAACTTAGGAAGTCTATCATTTTCCAAAGACTTTATCTCCAATTTGCTAGCTAAAATTTCTAAAATAAAAAAGTCCACCTCACAGTAGACTTAATAATGATCCTTAAAGGACAAGAAAGCGATGTTATCCCCATCCATCATATAAATCAAGCGATTTTCTGCATCAATGCGCCGCGACCAAGCTCCTTGGTAGTCATACTTGAGTGGTTCTGGTTTCCCCATTCCTACAAAAGGATCGCGTTGAATATCCTTGATTAATTTATTGATTCTTTTTAATGTTTTCTTATCTTGGTTTTGCCAATAGCAATAATCCGCCCAGGCATCTTCTGTAAACTTGAGCAGCATCCATTACTCCTCAATCACATGCACCTGAGTGCTTCCAGCACGAACTTGAGCCATTCCTCGCAAGACCTTGTCAGAAAGTTCCTTATTTTGAGCGATTCTCAGGGTTTCCTGAATACTATCCCACTCGCTCTTTGAAAGGACTACAATATCCTCATCTGGATTTTTATTGACCACCGTCAAAGGCTCAAATTCATCGTTTACTTTTTTCATGTAGTCTTTTAAATGATTTCGGAATGTTGAGTAAAGAACTGCTTCCATAACCATACCTCATTTTACCTCTTTTCCACTATTATACACAAAAAGAAAGAAATTGTCAGGAACTTGTACAAGATTCTTCTTTTCTATCTATTTATTCGAAAATCTTCTAAAAAAGCCTACCTTTCACTAGACTTAGTTTGATTCTATTCTAATGGGCACTCTACCGAAATTCTGCTCCGCGATGCTTGGCTGTCCTAGTTGGTAAATCTGATCTGCTTTTTGGGTCATGGCATCCCAAGGCTCTTTGCCAATTCGGCTGACGAGATGGACCTGCTCTTTCAGAGATTTGAGGTGTTGTCTGCCTTTTTCAGTAAAGCCAAGAACATGGATAGCTTCTGGCAAGTCGCTTTCTCTGGCCTGCACCAAAATATAAGTCAAGAGGCGTCTGACACGCGCCTTGGTATAGCGCTTTGTCGCAACTGCCTCGACCAATTCGTCAACAGACTGGGCTGTTTTGATAGCTTCCTTGATGCGCACAGCCATTTCTTGATTGACCTGATAGATGGTCGTCAGGTCTGGATTTGACAAAATTTGATAGCAGAGCAAGGGAAAATAGTCGTCCCAACTCACCTTACGGGCCTGCTCAAAGAGGGCAACGGAAGGCATAAAGCGTTCTAAGAAATCTTGGTCTGATTGATGCTGACGGAGAGCTGTTGCCGAGGCAAAGTCCACATCCTTATCCACAGAATGGTAACCCGCTCCCTGACGCTGAATCGGCTGAAGCTTGATGTTTCGTCCTGCAACCGCCTTGGCATAGGCCAAAGCCAGAACATGATTGGGGGTATGGCCTGAAAAATCAAGACCAGCAAATTCCTGCCACATGGCCTGGGTTTTCTGGGGATAAGATAGTGAATCAGGCAGATTTTCCACAAATTTCTCCATCTCAGTACCTCGCTCTGTGTATAAGTCAGCAATTTTCTGATAATCCAGAACTTCCTCTGTCCCGAAAGCTAGGCTATCAATACCTAACCGCGCCAAGATATCCACAGCCCCTTGACCGAAGAAATCTGCCGCCTGAACACTGACTAAAAAGGGCAATTCCACTACCAGATCCGCTCCATTTTCAAGCGCCATCTGAGCCCGAGTCCACTTATCCACGATAGCAGGCTCTCCACGCTGCATGAAATTCCCAGACATGGCAACGATTTTCAGTCCCTTCGCCTGCTCAAGCAAGTATTTGTGCCCATTATGAAAAGGATTGAACTCCGCGATAATACCTGTGATGGTCATAGAAATCTCCTACTTCTGCGCTACAAAAAACCAACGGGTACTTGTCTCTGTCGGCTCCTTATCCTCAAAGTCCGCATAGAGTTTGAAGAACTTGAAACCAGCCTGTTCCAGCAAGATATCATAGGTCAAGACCTCATAGGTCCGCTCCTCATGCACTTCATCGTGGCGACTAAAGGAACCGTCCACTTCCTTGACAAAGAAGGTCAACTCATGCACGATGGAGTGAGGAGCTTCGTCCTCATAGGTGTCCCAAAGCATAGCAAAATCTTCCGCATTTTCATGGTAGGAATAGCCTGGGAATACTTCATCTGTCTGGTAGATCGAATGCACATCAAAGATGAATACTCCGTCTTCATTGAGGGCATTGTATACTTCCTTAAAGACGTCTCCTACCTCTACCTCATCCTGCATGTAGCAGATAGAGTCCGAGTAGCAAGTCACAAAATCATATTTACCAGCCTTAGATAAATCCAGCATATTGCCTTCAATAAAATCAATCTTTTGCTTGGCTGAAGTAGCTCTTTTCTCCGCAATCTTCAGCATACCCGCGCTCAAGTCAAGTCCTGTCACATCAAAGCCAGCCTGAGAAAAGCGAACAGACTGGATACCTGTTCCACAAGCCAATTCCAAAAGCTTCTTTCTCTCCTTGGTCTTAGGCAAATGACGTAGCGAAAAATCCGTCCATTTATCGTATAAACTATCATCCATGACCGCATCATAGACCGCCGCAAAGGTTTCATAAGTAGCCATAATTAAGATACAAAGAGCGTTAAAAGCAAGGAGAAAATAGGAAACTTTCTGCTGTATCGTCAGATACAAAGTAAGTTTATCTTTTTCTCGCAGCTTTTAGCTCGTGTTCAGTTTCGAGATGAACAAAACACGACGCCCTTTACCTTTCTATCCATTTTTTCTAAAATAAGCAAATAAAACCCAGTTGACTGCAACTGAGTTCGATTAAAGACAAAGTCTTTTTAAGACTTTCCTTAGGTGATTTCGGACGTCTGCGACCTTCTTCGAAGTTCCAAGACTTAGTTTTGAGCCTAAGATCTCAAAACTCCCGAGTTCTTGAAACATTAATATTTCAAGAACTTTTATCACAACGGAAAGTCTCGGCAATCTCTCACTTCTTACTCAAAATAAGAATAATCTCAATACATTGTCGAATTTCAAAGTAATTTCCATCCGAAGTTCAAGTCATCTTCTACGCCAAAGCTTCAGATAAATCTACTGACTCTGCCTCATGCCATAATTTTTCTAGGTTATAGTGGGCACGCATTTCTTCTGAGAAAATATGCACAACGACACCACCGAGGTCTAGTAAGACCCAGCCTCCAGATGCATCACCTTCTACATGGCTACCTTTAAAGCCTGCTTCAGCTACTTTTTCACGAATATTATCAGCGATAGCGTCCAACTGGCGGCTATTCATTGAGCTCGTGATGACAAAGTAGTCCGTCACGCTGGTCAAATCTTGTACATCAAGTGCGAGGATATCCTCCGCACGTTTCTCATCAGCCGCTTTCACGACTAGTTCTAGTAATTCTTTTTCGTTCATTTAGTCCTCTTTCAAATAGTGCACAAAGGCGTTATAGGTTTCAAGGGTTTGGGGATAGATGGGGAATCCCTGATGAGCTAAATGCTCCACGGTACGAGCTGTTTCGTAGGCCACTGCCTTATTGAGCGATAGCTCAGCAATTTCACGCGCCTGGTCCACGCCTGGAAAGGCACGATTGTGCTCGATATAATCTGCGACGTAGACAACCTTATCTAGGTCTGTCATCTGACCAGCACCGACTGTATGGATTTCAATAGCTCGCAGGATTTCAGAATCATGCAAATCCAAGTCCTCCTGAATCTTGTATATGCCAACCATCCCATGCCAGACATTATTGCCCCAGTTTTTGAGGTCAGGGTCTAGCTGATAACGGTCAATCAAGTCTAGAAATTCCTGATCTGACAACTTTTTAGCATAGTCGTGGAGAAGGCCTGCTAGGCCTGCTTTCTCACTATCTACAGCAAAACGATGAGCCAGTTCTATGGCCGCACGCTCCACTCCTAAACAATGGGTTAACCGTTTTTCAGGCAGAAGCTCTGCCATTTTTTCCAACAAAGCCTCACGGGAACAGTTGATATAGTCTTGGTATGCCATCAGTAGAGCCCCTCCTTCTCGATGTAGTCTAGCACTGGCTGAGGTAGCAGAAAGTTAGGTTTTCGACCTTGGGCAATAAAGTCACGGACCATGCTGGACGAGATGTCCATGAGAGGCACATCCACCCAGATAACTGGATAGGAAGTCCCTGCCTTGTAGCGTGGGCGCTGAACTCCAACAAACTGAACCATGTCGACCAGCTCATCAATTCGGTACCATTTAGGCAGATAGTCCACCATATCCGCCCCGATAATGAAGTAATAATCCGTGTCTGGATGTTGCTCGGTCAAGATTTTCATGGTGTCATAGGTGTAGGAAATGCCCTTGCGCTCTAACTCAATGGTTTCAATGGCGAGGCCTTCAATTCCCTCTATCGCCAACTCAAGCATCTTGAGACGGTGGTGTTCAGGGATGGTTTCCTTTTTATCCACATGAGGTGGTTGGTATTCGGGCATAAGCAGGACCTGGTCCAGTCCTAACTGTTGTCGTACTTGGTCCGCCACAACAAGATGGGCATTGTGAACAGGGTTAAAATTTCCCCCTAAAATCCCGACTTGTTTGCGTTTTTTCTCCTTGATTTCTGGCTCCAACTCTACCTTGGTAAAGGGAGTCAATAATTCGATTGCCATAGGCTCGTCTTCCTTTAATTCTCTGTAAAAACAGTTGTTTGGAGTAGGGTTTTAGATTTCTTTGACTTTTTTAGAAATCTTGCGATTTTCTTTCTTGCTGGATTGTTTATACAAAATCAAGATGCGTCCGATTTTTTGGACTGTATCCACACCGATTTCTTCTTCCAAGATTTCAGCTACTTCGTGGATGTTTTCATCTGTGTTTTGCAAGAGCGTAACTTTAATCAATTCACGGGCGTCAAGAGCCTGACGGACGCTGGTTTTGATTTGGTCGTTAAGTCCATTTTTCCCGATTTGGATGATGGGTTTGAGGGTGTGTGCCTGGCTGTTGAGGAAGGCACGTTGTTTTGATGTTAATGACATAATTTCTTTAAAAGAGTTTCTTTTTATACTTTTCTAAGGTGGTGGCGGACGTCAGCAAAGTCCTTTGGACTTTCATGACTAAAATTTGAGCCTAAGGTCTCAAATTTTCCGCAGTTGGTACAACTCCTTGTACCAACTGACACCACGGCGAAAAGTATTCGTTATGGGCTCGCAGAGCTCGCCCTAATCCAGACAACTCTTTCCTTTCTGTGTTTAAATAATGGCTTTTCGTGTGACGACTGCGACGCCTTCTGGTGCCCAGACGGCGACTTTGGCCGTGCCTGATACGCGGATCCAGCCGAGTCCTGAGATGACTAAGTCAGTCTTGTCCTTGATAGTAAATACATGCTGGACTAGTTTTGGAAAATCTTCTTTTTCCTTGCTATTTGGTGGTGTGAGAAGGGTTCCCAGGTGCTTGTCGTAGAAGGCACTAGCACCTTCAAGCTTGGTACGATGGAGTTTGAGTTCATTGTCAAAGAAGGCAGTAAATCCTTGCTTTTCTCCTGATATAAAGTCAAAGCGTCCAAGACCACCTAGAAACAGAGTTTGTTCAGGGTTAAGCTGGTAGGTTTTGGGCTTGATTTCCTTTTTAGGGCTGACATACTTGAGGTTTTTAGCCGTCAAGTAGTGGGCCATCTGGTGGCGGTGGATAATCCCTGGCGTATCGTAGATATAAGATCCGTCGTCAAGCGGAATCTCAATCTTATCCAAGGTTGTCCCCGGAAAACGCGAAGTCGTGATGACATTTTGGTCACCCGTGATTTCTTGGATAATGGCATTGATAAGAGTTGATTTTCCAACGTTAGTCACACCGACCACATAGACATCGCGTCCCTTACGATAATGCTCAATCTTGTCAATGACTTCCTTGATAGCGTGCTTATTCTGTGCTGAAGTCAGGACGACATCCACAGGGCGAAGACCTTCTTCGTGGGCACGCTCCATGAGCCATTGGCTAATCTTGCCCGGTTTAACAGACTTGGGCAGGATATCGTTTTTATTTCCAACCAAGAGGACATCATTGCCCGATACAAAGCGTGGCAAGCCTGGGATGACAGAGCCATTAAAGTCAAAGATATCAATGACATTGACCACCAAGGCATCGCTATCTCCCACCTCATGCAAGAGTTTGAGGAAATCATCGTCCGTCAACTGGACATCTGTGATTTCATTGTAATGGCGGAGACGGAAACAGCGTTGGCAATAGACTTCGCCTGTCTCCAAACCTTTTTCGAGTGCCGACTGGGGAGTAAATCCAAGACCAGCCTTGTCTGTCGTCTGAATGGTTGCTCCACAACCAATACAGAGAATTTCTTCCATAGTTAAATTCCTTTTTTATATGTAATCGGTCCGTACTTTTCAGTAATTTGCTTCATGACACGGCGCTCGCGAGCCCGGTTGATTTGCGTTTTGATAGAGTCATGTTGGACCAAGGGTTTGACCAAAATTGAGCGAATACCTGCACGATGCGCTGCTCGTATATCTGTCATAAGTTGGTCGCCGACCATGACCACTTCATTTTTCTCATAGTGAAATTCCTTCATGGCACGGTCAATCCCAAATGTGAAAGGCTTCAAGGCCCAATAAACGTAATCAATCCCAAATTTCTCAACTGCACGTTGAACCCGTTTTTTGGTATTATTTGAGACTACGATGATGCGAATGCCCGCGTCCCGAAGGTCATGTAGCCATTGCTTCATCTCTGGCGTCCCATCAGGGTTGTTCCAAGCAATGAGGGTGTTGTCCAAATCGACCAAAACAGCCTTGATTCCCTGCGCCTGCAGGCTTGGGACTGTCAGATCATAGACTGCTTCCACAGCAAAATCTGGCATATAGTTTTCAATCGCCATTCTGGCTCCTTTTTTTAATTTCTAGCAATTTTCTTTAAACATTGAGCTAAGACTGCCCATAAAATGAGACTAGCTATCAAAATATAAATCCAAGCATTTGGTTCATCTGTAAACGGTAAGGGAACATTCATTCCGAAAAATCCTGTAATAACCGCAAGGATAGCTAGCAAGACTGAGATAATTGTCAAAGTTGTCAAATTATCATTCAGATTATTATTTAGGATGTTATTGTAAGAGGCTGAGAGTTGTTGCAAGACTTGAGATATCAAATCTGTCATTGAAACCAACTGATGGGCTTCAATCATAGCATCGTCAAACTGCTCTCTTTCCACCTCATTAAGATTGCGATAAAGTGCATGCCCTTGAATGTGTTCCAAGAGGAGACGATTTTGTTTAGCAGCAGCTGTCAGGTAAACCATACCAGTTTCCAAGTCAGAGAGGGCAAAAAGATTTTTTTTAGTTGTTTTTTGACGAAGAAGTGCACTGATTTCATCCTTACTTTTATCCATCTCTTCAATAACTGGATAGTAAGCATTGCTAATAATCTCTAAACTGGCAAAAAGAAATTTGTAGATTGAAATAATTTCATGGCTTTCAAGGTAGGTTGCCATGCGTTTAATCACATAAGTATTCTTGTGATTGCTGATAGTAATCAGCCGTTGTTTTTCAACGATAAAGGTCATCGGAATCGCTTCATAATATTCTTTGTCTTTTTCTAAATCAAGAACATTATAAATAAAGGTTACCGTCTCCGTTTCACGGTTATAATCCATGTGGGCTCGTTCATTTCTATCCAGAGCATACTCGATGGTTTCCTTGTCCAATCCATAGATGTCAGAAAGATCTTCCATATTTTTAATCTTATCCACATCAAGGTCTATCCAAGTACGATCGTGACCTAATTTTTTCTCTACAAATAGCATACTCTCTCCTTTACCAAACTCCTTCTATTGTACCACAAATCTGCTAAAAAAGTCGGACTATTCAGTACGGGATAAATTACTAACAACGGTAATATTGCGGTTAGGAACAAAGTGAAGGGCTTGATCGTCACCTCGCAGTTGTGTTGTACGGATTCCTACACTAACGACCTTTCCAGAAACGGTAATCGGTCCGTTTGTGAGGACCACTTCATCGCCCACATCGAGCTGGCGTTCAAAGAGGATGAAGAAGCCATTAATGACATCGGATAGAAAACCTTGCGCCCCCATCCCAATGGCTACACCAGCAATCCCCGCACCGGCAAGCAAACTAGAAACCGGCAAGCCTAAAATAGACAGGATGCAATAGATCAAAAAGAAATAAAGAATGTAGTTAAAAACATTCTCCAGCAAACGGGAGATGGTTTTTTGTCTGCCTGCATCCCGATTTGAAAATTTAAGCGAGGGCTTGACAATCTTTCGTACAGTCGCGTGAAGCATCTTTTTAGCTATATAAAATAGCAGAAACAAAATCAAAAGAGAAATCACCTTGGTTAAGAGATTCTCTAAGATGGTTGTTAAATCAAGTTTATCAAAATAACGTTGAAAAAAATCTTGCATATAAAACTCCTTTTTCCTATTATACCATAAAATCGTCCTTCTCTTTTCTTTCATAATTATTCAATTATCATCTCCGTTTTCAAAATATCACTTGCCTCTATAGAATATTTATACTATAATTATAAACAATACATTTTGAAGGAGACTGCTATGAAACGAATCATTAGAGCCTGGACCAAGGCAAGCCTCATCAAACGAATCCTTATTGGAATGATTTTGGGAGCGACATTGGGGATGCTCTTTCCAAACCTTACAGGAATTGGTCTGCTTGGAGATCTCTTTGTAGGCGGACTGAAAGCCATCGCTCCTATTCTAGTTTTTTCCCTTGTTGCCAATGCCCTTTCCCAGCACCAAAAGGGGCAAAACACCAATATGAAGATGGTTATTTTCCTATACTTGCTCGGAACCTTTGCTGCTGCATTGGTAGCCGTTCTAGCTAGTTTCTTACTGCCTGTGCAAATCACCCTGACCAGTGCAAATACAGAAGTTGCTGCTCCTGATGGTATCGGTCAAGTCCTCAGCAACCTCTTGCTCAAACTGGTGGACAATCCCTTGAATGCCATAGTTGAAGCCAACTATATCGGGATTCTCTCTTGGGCAGTCGTCTTTGGCTTGGCTATGAGAGAGGCAAGTAAACACAGCAAAGAATTACTGAAAACCATGGCGGATGTCACCTCTAAAATCGTGGAATGGATTATCAATCTGGCACCCTTTGGGATTTTAGGTTTGGTGTTTAAGACCATCTCTGACAAGGGCATTGCCAGTCTGGCTAACTACGGTGTCCTCCTAGGACTCTTGATTGCTACCATGGCCTTTGTAGCTCTCATCGTCAACCCACTCATCGCCTTTCTCTTTATAAGGAAAAATCCCTATCCCCTTGTTTTGAAATGCCTACGTGTCAGTGGTATTACAGCCTTTTTCACTCGTAGCTCTGCTGCCAATATCCCAGTCAATATGAAACTCTGCCAAGACTTGGGACTGAATCCTGACACCTACTCTGTCTCCATCCCGCTTGGTTCGACCATCAATATGGCTGGCGCTGCTGTTACCATTAACATCCTGACCCTAGCTGCCGTCAACACACTCGGAATCTCGGTAGACTTTGGGACAGCATTTGTGCTCAGTGTAGTGGCTGCCATTTCTGCCTGCGGGGCATCTGGAATTGCTGGGGGATCGCTTCTCCTCATCCCAGTGGCTTGTAGCCTCTTTGGGATTTCCAACGACTTGGCTATGCAAGTTGTCGGAGTCGGATTTGTGATCGGGGTCGTTCAAGACTCCTGCGAAACAGCTCTGAACTCTTCAACAGATGTCCTCTTTACAGCAGTTGCTGAGTATGCTACAAACCGAAAACTTCGCCCCTAGTCTCTGATTTCTCATTAAATACTTGACTCTATTCGTTTAGGAAATTTTCATGTCCCTCACTCAACGTACGACAAAACTGATCTTAGCGACCTGTCTCGCTTGTTTTCTCGCTTATTTTTTAGATTTATCATCAGCAGTCTCAGCTGGAATTATCGCCCTATTAAGCCTCTCCGACACGCGCAGAAGCACGCTAAAGTTAGCTCGAAACCGCCTCTTTTCCATGATCCTAGCGCTCGCTATCGGTGTTCTAGCCTTTCAGCTGACGGGCTTTCACATCTGGAGCCTAGGCCTCTATCTGGCTCTCTATGTCCCTCTTGCTTACAAAATGGGCTGGGAAATCGGCATCACACCTAGCAGTGTCTTGGTTGGTCATCTCTTGGTACAGGAGTCTACTTCTCCAGCTCTCTTGCTCAATGAAGTGCTCCTCTTTCTCATCGGGACAAGCTTTGCCCTATTGGTCAATCTTTACATGCCCTCTCGCGAGAAAGCCATCCAAAGTTATCACCTTCAGGTCGAAGAAAAGTTAAAAGACATCCTGCTTCGCTTTAAATACTATCTGTCAAGAGGAGACGGACGCAATCAAGCTCAACTCGTTGACCAATTAGACAAGCTCCTCGATGAAGCTCTCAAACTGGTCTACCTGGATCACTCGGACCATCTCTTTCACCAGACGGACTACCATATCCACTACTTTGAGATGAGACAGCGACAAAGTCGTATCCTGCGAAATATGGCCCAGCAGATTAATACCTGTCATCTGGCCGCAAGTGAGAGTTTGATTTTGGCCCAGCTCTTTTCCAAGATCGCTGCCCAGCTAAGTCAGTCCAATCCTGCTCATGACCTACTTGATGACATCGAACGCTATCTGCAAGTCTTCCGCAATCGAAGTCTCCCTAAAACACGTGAGGAGTTTGAAACCCGTGCCACCCTCCTGCAACTACTACGCGAAGCCGAAACCTTCATCCAGGTCAAGGTCGATTTTTACCAAAAATATGGAAACTAAAACGCAAAGAACCTCAGAGAATTCCTCTGAGGTTCTTGTTTTCCCTTAACTCCAATTATCTTTACTGCACAGAAATTAGTCTAACCCACCTTATTTATCCATACAGAATTTAGAGAGTAATTAGAAAAATCTTTTGCCTAGTGAAGCGCCTAGCCAAGTTCCATAGAAACTTGGCGTTACTTATTTAGATTGTTACACATTCAAATAAATTTACTGAGCTACGACACTGAGTTTTACAAATGGAATCGATTTGTAAAACTCAGTTAGTGAGGCAGTTAGGTAGTTCGATTCCTTACCATTACGACGGAAAAATCCACGAATCGATAATATTCGTGGATTTTTACTAGTGAAGCGTTTAGGTAGACCGCCATAGCGGTTACCGTCAAATGACAGCAACTTTATGTTGCTAGTCATTTGTAACGATTTACATTTTTTCCTCCAACTCTACGTCTGGATATTTATCCGCAAACCAGCGGAGGGCAAAGTCATTTTCAAAGAGGAAGACTGGTTGGTCAAAGCGGTCCTTAGCCAAGATATTGCGGCTTGAGGACATCCGTTCATCCAAGTCCTCAGGCTTGATCCAACGAACAGTCTTTTTACCCATTGGGCTCATGACCACTTCTGCATTGTACTCGCCTTCCATGCGGTGCTTAAAGACTTCAAACTGGAGTTGTCCCACAGCCCCTAGCATGTACTCGCCAGTTTGGTAATTCTTATAAAGCTGAATGGCTCCTTCTTGCACCAATTGCTCAATCCCTTTGTGGAAAGATTTTTGTTTCATAACGTTCTTAGCAGAAACTTTCATGAAAATCTCAGGTGTAAAGGTTGGCAGTGGTTCAAATTCAAACTTATTTTTTCCAACTGTCAAGGTATCCCCAACCTGATAAGTACCAGTATCGTAAACCCCGATAATATCACCTGCCACGGCATTGGTCACATTCTCACGACTTTCCGCCATAAACTGGGTGACATTAGAAAGCTTGGCAGTCTTCCCAGTACGAGGCAGATTGACACTCATCCCACGCTCAAATTCGCCCGATACGATACGGACAAAGGCGATACGGTCACGGTGACGAGGATCCATGTTGGCTTGGATTTTAAAGACAAATCCTGAGAAATCCTTGTCATAAGGATCCACAATTTCGCCATCTGTTTTCTTGTGGCCATGTGGTTCAGGAGCAAACTTAAGGAAGGTCTCAAGGAAGGTCTGAACCCCAAAGTTTGTCAAGGCTGAGCCGAAGAAGACTGGTGTTAATTCACCCGCTAAAATAGCTTCTTCTGAAAACTCATTCCCAGCTTCTTGAAGGAGTTCGATATCGTCCTTAACCTGAGCGTAGAAAGGATTGCTTCCAAAAAGCTTATCCCCATCTTCTAGACTGGCAAAGCGTTCATCCCCTTTATAAAGCTCCAAACGTTGGTTATAGAGGTCATACAATCCTTCAAAAGCTTTCCCCATCCCGATTGGCCAGTTCATTGGATAGCTGGCAATCCCCAATACTTCTTCTAGCTCTTGCAAGAGGTCCAGTGGCTCACGGCCATCACGGTCTAGCTTGTTCATAAAGGTAAAGACTGGAATTCCACGGTGCTTCACAACCTCAAACAATTTCTTGGTTTGGGCCTCGATACCCTTGGCAGAGTCCACGACCATGACCGCAGCATCCACCGCCATCAAGGTACGATAAGTATCTTCTGAGAAGTCTTCGTGCCCTGGTGTGTCGAGGATGTTCACGCGCTTGCCGTCGTAGTCAAACTGCATAACAGATGAGGTTACCGAAATACCACGTTGTTTCTCGATATCCATCCAGTCAGACTTAGCAAAAGTCCCTGTTTTCTTCCCTTTTACCGTACCAGCCTCACGAATCTCGCCCCCAAAATAGAGCAACTGCTCAGTGATGGTTGTTTTCCCGGCGTCCGGGTGGGAGATGATGGCAAAGGTACGGCGTTTCTTGATTTCTTCTTGAATAGTCATAAGTTCTCTTTCTTTGATTTTCTATTTTTAGTTGTTTCAGTAGCTAAGAATGATGTTTACATTGGATTTTACTATTCCTTTCAACTCTCCATTATAGCGGATTTTGGGGAGTTTTTCAATTGCTCATCTGATGAAAAGGCAAGCTAGAGTATAGATTTTACCTGATTTCTATTTTCCCACCGTTTCTTGAACAAGATATCAAAGAGAACAAGAGCCAGTGAAAGGATGACCGACACAAGGAGGTACTTTATCCATAGAGGAGCATTCGAGATAAACGGGGTATCTCTTAAGAGACCATAATTTCCACCCGTTACCTGATTAACCCCAACTAAAAAGAGGTTGAGAATAAAGGTATAGGCTACAATCATATACTTCTTAAGCAAGGTCTTGTCATAGTGATTCATCAAGTAAATCAAGGAATTCACTAGAAGGGCATAGTGCCCAATCAAAAATGAAAAACTGGTGATATGGGGGAAATCATAGGGGTCAAAAACAGGGTAAACCAAAGCAAATACCGCTCCACTTGCTCCTAAGAGAGCAAAATATTGCTTGCTCCGCCATTTATCTGGCAAGAAAACCACCGCAAACATAGCCAAACGGCAATGATAAAAAGGAAGACTATTAGAAAATGGGATCCCAAAGCCAACATACCAGCTATATAGGGCTAGCAACTGGAGGATCTGAATCCCCTTAAACAAGCGGACAAATTTCGGATTTTTATGATAAACAAGCGCTCCATAAATACAAAGCACTAAGAGAAGCATCATGATCCCATACCAAAAGAGCGAAATGGGAGGAGGAACCGTTTGAGATCTGGTGATAAATTGATGGAACATATTTCTATCCTAACCCTTATTTTCTCTATTCTCTAGTTTAACCATTATAGCGAATTAAAAGCGATTTTTCAATTTCTATTTCTTTTCAGTTTGGCTCCCTTATTTATAGGAAAATATGGTAAAATAGAACAGACTAAAAATCATCATTTCACGAAAGGATGCAAGATGAAAATTACGCAAGAAGAGGTAACACACGTTGCCAATCTTTCAAAATTAAGATTCTCTGAAGAAGAAACTGCTGCCTTTGCGACAACCTTGTCTAAAATTGTTGACATGGTTGAATTGCTAGGCGAAGTCGACACAACTGGTGTCGCACCTACTACGACCATGGCGGACCGCAAGACCGTACTCCGCCCTGATGTGGCCGAAGAAGGAACAGACCGTGACCGCTTGTTTAAAAACGTACCTGAAAAAGACAACTACTATATCAAGGTACCAGCTATCCTAGATGATGGAGGAGATGCCTAATGACTTTTAATAACAAAACGATTGAAGACTTGCACAACCTCCTTGTCTCTAAGGAAATTTCTGCAACTGAATTGACCCAAGCAACGCTTGAAGATATTAAGTCTCGCGAGACAACTATCAACGCATTTGTCACCATCGCTGAGGAGCAGGCCCTTGCTCAAGCTAAGGCTATTGATGAAGCTGGAATTGACTCGGATAATGTCCTTTCAGGAATTCCGCTAGCTGTTAAGGATAATATCTCTACAGACGGTATCCTGACAACTGCCGCCTCAAAAATGCTCTACAACTATGAGCCTATCTTTGATGCGACAGCCGTTGCCAATGCCAAAGCTAAAGGTATGATTGTTGTCGGAAAAACCAACATGGACGAATTTGCCATGGGTGGTTCAGGTGAAACTTCTCACTACGGTGCCACTAAAAATGCTTGGGACCATAGCAAGGTTCCTGGTGGATCATCAAGCGGTTCTGCGGCTTCTGTAGCTTCAGGACAAGTTCGTTTATCACTTGGTTCTGATACTGGTGGTTCTATCCGCCAACCTGCTGCCTTCAACGGGATTGTTGGTCTCAAACCAACCTACGGAACAGTTTCACGTTTCGGTCTCATTGCTTTCGGTAGCTCACTAGACCAGATTGGACCTTTTGCACCAACTGTTAAGGAAAATGCCCTCTTGCTCAACGCTATTGCCAGCGAAGATGCCAAAGATTCTACTTCTGCTCCTGTCCGCATTGCCGACTTTACTTCAAAAATCGGCCAAGACATCAAGGGCATGAAAATTGCTTTGCCTAAAGAATATCTCGGTGAAGGAATTGACCCAGAAGTTAAAGAAACCATTATCAAGGCAGCCAAACACTTTGAGAAACTTGGTGCCATCGTCGAAGAAGTGAGCCTTCCTCACTCCAAATACGGTGTTGCAGTTTACTACATCATTGCTTCATCAGAAGCATCCTCAAACTTGCAACGTTTTGACGGTATTCGTTACGGCTACCGCGCAGAGGATGCGACTAATCTTGATGAAATCTATGTAAACAGCCGTAGTCAAGGTTTTGGTGAAGAGGTAAAACGCCGTATCATGCTGGGTACTTTCAGCCTTTCATCAGGTTACTATGATGCCTACTATAAGAAGGCTGGACAAGTCCGTACCCTCATCATCCAAGATTTCGAAAAAGTCTTTGCGGATTACGACTTGATTTTGGGACCAACTGCTCCAAGTGTTGCTTATGACTTGGACTCACTCAACCACGACCCAGTTGCCATGTACTTGGCTGACCTTTTGACCATCCCTGTCAACTTGGCAGGTCTCCCAGGAATTTCGATTCCTGCTGGATTTGCTCAAGGTCTCCCTGTCGGACTCCAATTGATCGGTCCTAAATACTCAGAAGAAACCATTTACCAAGTTGCTGCTGCTTTTGAAGCGACAACAGACTACCACAAACAACAACCCGTGATTTTTGGAGGTGATAACTAATGAACTTTGAAACAGTCATTGGACTTGAAGTCCACGTAGAGCTCAACACCAATTCAAAAATCTTCTCACCAACTTCTGCCCACTTCGGAAATGACCAAAACGCCAACACCAACGTGATTGACTGGTCTTTCCCAGGAGTTCTGCCAGTTCTCAATAAAGGTGTTGTCGATGCTGGTATCAAGGCGGCTCTTGCCCTCAACATGGACATCCACAAAAAAATGCACTTTGACCGCAAGAACTACTTCTATCCTGATAATCCCAAAGCCTACCAAATTTCTCAGTTTGATGAACCTATCGGCTACAACGGCTGGATTGAAGTCGAGCTCGAAGACGGTACGACCAAGAAAATCGGTATCGAACGCGCCCACCTAGAAGAAGACGCTGGTAAAAACACCCACGGTACAGATGGTTACTCTTATGTTGACCTCAACCGCCAAGGGGTGCCTTTGATTGAGATTGTATCTGAAGCTGACATGCGTTCTCCTGAAGAAGCCTACGCTTATCTGACAGCCCTCAAGGAAGTTATCCAGTACGCTGGCATTTCCGACGTTAAGATGGAAGAAGGTTCTATGCGCGTGGATGCCAACATCTCTCTTCGTCCTTATGGTCAAGAGAAATTCGGTACCAAGACTGAGTTGAAAAACCTCAACTCCTTCTCTAACGTCCGTAAGGGGCTTGAATACGAAGTCCAACGCCAGGCTGAAATCCTTCGCTCAGGTGGTCAAATCCGCCAAGAAACACGCCGTTATGATGAAGCTAACAAAGCAACCATTCTCATGCGTGTAAAGGAAGGTGCTGCAGACTATCGCTATTTCCCAGAACCAGACCTACCCCTCTTTGAAATCTCAGACGAGTGGATCGAAGAAATGCGGACTGAGTTACCAGAGTTTCCAAAAGAACGCCGTGCGCGCTATGTATCTGACCTTGGCTTGTCAGAATACGATGCTAGTCAGTTAACTGCTAATAAAGTCACTTCTGACTTCTTTGAAAAAGCTGTTGCCCTCGGTGGTGATGCCAAACAAGTCTCAAACTGGCTCCAAGGTGAAGTTGCTCAATTCTTGAACGCTGAAGGAAAAACACTCGAACAAATCGAATTGACTCCAGAAAACTTGGTTGAAATGATTGCCATCATCGAAGACGGTACCATCTCTTCTAAGATTGCCAAGAAAGTCTTTGTCCACCTTGCTAAAAATGGCGGTGGCGCGCGTGAATACGTGGAAAAAGCAGGTTTGGTGCAAATCTCTGATCCAGATGTTCTGATTCCAATCATCCACCAAGTCTTTGCCGATAACGAAGCTGCCGTTGCCGACTTCAAATCAGGTAAACGCAACGCAGACAAGGCCTTCACAGGATTCCTTATGAAAGCTACCAAAGGTCAAGCCAACCCACAAGTTGCCCTTAAACTACTTGCTCAGGAATTGGCTAAGTTGAAAGACAGTGAGTAATTCGCTACTAGTCACCCAGTAGTCTACTCAGCAAGAGAGGAACTACCTTTTCAATCATATAGTTAGGAGACACATGAAAAAGTTTTACGCTCTTTTAATGACCTGTTTATTACTTGTTTTTCTATCCGTGCCTCAAATCGTTGATGCGGGTGTAGGACATTCCAGAAGTGGAGGGAGCAGCCACAGTAGCTCCAGAAGTAGCAGCCGCTCAAGTGGAGGTGGAAGTCGTTCTGGCGGCTCATCCTACCACTACTACCGCTCTGGATACGGCTCATCCTCTGACAGTTCTAATAGCTCTCCCTATCTAGGATTTATGTTCATATTAATCGGAGGAATCATACTAGTTGTTATCGTCAAATCCTTGCAGAATAAGTCTGGAGATTCGAGTTCAACCTACACTAGTAATGATTATCAAACGCTTCATCGTCGAGTTGAACACAACACACTGGCCATTAGCCGTGTGAAATACGGGGATCCGAACTTTGACGCGGAAGCCTTCACATCTTGGGTTAAGGAAGTCTACCTTAAATTGCAGGTTGCCTGGACTGAGAAAAATTGGAACTCTGTCCGCGCTTTGGAAAGTACCAGTCTCTACTCTCAACATAGTACCCAACTTGAGGACCATATTCGAGCTAAAACAACTAATGTTTTAGAGAAAGTTTGTATCGAAAATGTTCGCATCAAGGAGTTCATTGAAAATCCTGACGGAAACGATACCTTAGTGGTGATCCTGTCATCTACCTTGCGGGACTATGTCATTGACGATGAGACTCGCCGTGTCCTTGAAGGAGATCCTAAAAAAGATCTCTTCACCGTGTACCAATTGAACTTTATCCGTCAACATGGTAGCCAAACGCAGGCAGTTAATCCAGACCAAGTGGTGAGCGACCACTGTCCAAACTGTGGCGCCCCATTGAAAATCTCTGCAGTTAGCGAGTGCGACTACTGTGGTGCCAATCTCTCTCGCAGTCCAAACCAATGGGTACTTGATACCTACGATGTTGTGGATGAAGACGAACTATATAATTAGGAGGAATTATGGGATTTATACGTGCAGCCTTATCAGCAGGCTTAAATAGTTTTAATGATAGTAAATTCAAGGAAGCCATCGTCCTTCCAGACAATGTCTCTGGCAACGCCTTGGCCGTCAAGGGTCAATTACTCACTAAAGACCCAGATGGACGTTCTCGTCACAGCAATCAAAATACAGGCCTCTTGTCAGATGGCAGTGTGGTTATCGTTCCTCAAGGTTATACCGCTGTTTTGGTAAACAACGGTACCTTTCTTGGTGATGTCCTCGAAGCTGGTAGCCACGAATGGCAAGCTGGTGATAATGCTTGGCTCCTTGAAAAAGGTGGTTTAAAAGGCACTTGGGAAAACTTTAAAAACCGTTTCTCTTTCGGTGGACAAGTCATCACCCAACAGGAAATTATCTTTATCCGCATGCAACCTATTGCAGGTAATAAGTTCGGCACACAAAATGCGGTCGAATACTTCAGCGAACGTTACCAACAATTGCTTAACATCCGTTTCTATGGCTTGTTTGATGTAAAAATAGCAGATCCAGTCCTCTTCTACGTGAGTTCTGTTAGCCGTCAAATTACTGACGGACAGCCATTTACTCTCCAAGATGTAGCTCAAGGAACGCTCCGTCAAAATATCGCACCGAAAATCGCGATTGCCATTGCCAAATACACTAACGAAAACAAGGTTGATATCTATAGCCTCAATGCCAACCAAGATACCTTTAACGAACTCGCTAAACAAGAGGTCAACAAGGTTTGGACAGGCCTCTACGGAATTGAAGCAACTAATATCTTGCTTGAAGACCTCAGCTACGATCAAGAAAGTCTTGATATCGTTCGCAAGCTTGATAGTGAGCTCGTGGCAATGAAGTACAACACGATTGAAATCGAAGAACGCCGTGCTCGTAACGAAGCCCTCATTGCTGCAGCTGCCAACGAAGGGAATGGCAATGGGATGAACATGTTTATGGGTATGAATCTTGGCCAAACTCTCGGTGGTCAACTAAGCCAACAAGTCCAAAATCAAGCGCCGGCTCAAAAAACTGGGCAAACTGCCAGCAAGAATTTTTACATCGAAGTCGATGGAAAATACGTCCTCGTTACTAAAGACGAAGATGGAAATATCGTACCAGTCAACTAATTAAGCTCCTTCTGACATTTGAGTAATGTTGTCTTTTATGGTACAATAAAGAGTAAATTATTTTATTAAAGAGGTAAAAACATGATTGAAGCAAGTAAATTAAAGGCTGGTATGACCTTTGAAACAGCTGACGGAAAATTGATTCGCGTTTTGGAAGCTAGCCACCACAAACCAGGTAAAGGAAACACAATCATGCGTATGAAATTGCGTGATGTCCGTACTGGTTCTACATTTGACACAAGCTACCGTCCAGAGGAAAAATTTGAACAAGCTATTATCGAGACTGTCCCAGCCCAATACTTGTATAAAATGGATGACACAGCATACTTCATGAATACAGAAACTTACGACCAGTACGAAATCCCTGTAGTCAACGTTGAAAACGAATTGCTTTACATCCTTGAAAACTCAGATGTGAAGATCCAATTCTACGGAACTGAAGTGATCGGTGTCACCGTTCCTACTACTGTTGAATTGACAGTTGCAGAAACTCAACCATCTATCAAAGGTGCTACGGTTACAGGTTCTGGTAAACCAGCAACGATGGAAACTGGACTTGTCGTAAACGTTCCAGACTTCATCGAAGCAGGACAAAAACTCGTTATCAACACTGCAGAAGGAACTTACGTTTCTCGTGCCTAATCTCTAGAAAGAGGTCATTCTATGGGAATTGAAGAACAACTTGGCGAAATCGTTATCGCCCCACGTGTACTTGAAAAAATCATTGCTATTGCTACTGCAAAAGTAGAGGGTGTACACTCTTTTTCAAACAAATCAGTATCTGACACCCTTTCAAAACTTTCTCTCGGCCGTGGCGTTTATCTTAAAAATGTGGACGAAGAACTCACAGCAGATATCTATCTCTACCTTGAGTACGGAGTAAAAGTTCCTAAGGTAGCTGTTGCTATTCAGAAAGCTGTCAAAGATGCTGTCCGCAACATGGCTGATGTAGAACTCGCTGCTATCAATATCCACGTTGCAGGTATCGTTCCAGATAAAACACCAAAACCAGAATTGAAAGATCTATTTGACGAGGACTTCCTCAATGACTAGTCCACTATTAGAATCTAGACGCCAACTCCGTAAATGCGCTTTTCAAGCTCTTATGAGCCTTGAGTTCGGTACGGATGTCGAAACTGCTTGTCGTTTCGCCTATACTCATGATCGTGAAGATACGGATGTGCAACTTCCAGCCTTTTTGACAGAGCTAGTTTCTGGTGTTCAAGCTAAAAAGGAAGAACTAGACAAGCAAATCACACAGCATTTAAAAGCAGGTTGGACCATCGAGCGTTTAACACTCGTGGAGAGAAACCTCCTTCGCTTGGGAGTCTTTGAAATCATTTCATTTGACACCCCTCAGCTGGTTGCTGTAAATGAAGCTATCGAGCTTGCAAAGGACTTCTCAGATCAAAAATCTGCCCGTTTTATCAATGGACTGCTCAGCCAGTTTGTAACAGAAGAACAGTAAACAGAAAAAGTGTTTGACAGCTGTCAAACACTTTTTTCTTTGCCTTCCACTATCTAAAAAAATGATAATAGATGTAATTGTAAATAAAAATCCAGATAGGTTTTGCATGATTGAGAAAGTTGAAAAAACTATGACAGAGAATGGTCAATCGTAGATTAGATGTATAGCGATAGACAAGAGCGAAAAAGAGACCAATCAGACTATAATATAATAAACTAATTGGGTCTCGGTGAGATAGTATCAAATGACTGAGTCCAAAGATAAGACCTGATAAGATGACATCTAAATAATACTTTGACTTAGGAAAGAAGGTGTTCATAAAATACCCTCTATCAAGAGTCTCCTCAAAAATAGGGCCGATGATTACAGGAAGTACAAAAGATAAGATAGTCGATAAAAAAGTTGGTTGTCCATTTGAAAGAACCACGGTAAAATACTCATCATGAATATTCCTATGATTAATCAAATGAGCATAGCGTGCCCAAAAATTACCGAGAATCTGATAAACCACATAACCTGCAAATAAGTAGAAGATAGTTGACCAGTTCCAGCTCTTTTTCTCAAAGATAAAGAGCATCTTTTTCTTTTTTAACCACCAAATTAATAGAAAGAAATTTCCTACTAATCCCATTGTTAAAATAAGAGAATAAACATCAGCGCCTAACCCTAAAATTATCGTCACATACAATCCAATTGTTTGTGGTAAATAGGTAGATAGTAAAATAATAAGCAAAAATATTCCAAATTGTCTTAGTTTCTTTGTGTTTCTCATCGTACTTTTTTTGAAAGATTATCCTGCTCGGAAACCGTACTTCCAAGCATCCCTATAAGAATTAAGTGCCCCTTGCCCCATATAGGGAGCAAATTCTCTATAATATAACCATCTACCATAACCATCTTCCCAAACGGCAAGACCACCTGAAGTTTGCTCTAAGTCCTCAGTTGAAAGAACTGTAAATGTTTCTGTACCTGTCATTGCAAGTACCTTCTTAAAAATAGATTGTTGTAGGCTCACATTTATAGTATATTTCTTTTTTGTCTATTTTATAGTCTATCTCCTCAACTGTCAATTTTTCAACCTGAATAGCATTTTCAATAAAAAATGAGACCTTTCTAGTCTCATTTAGTCATTCTTAGTATTTTCTAAAGCGTTGGTAACGTTCTTCGATAAGTTGGTCGAGTGGTAGTTCTTTCAACCTATCTAGTTCTGCACGCAATTCATTTTTAACGCAACCTAGCAGTTCTTTACTTGACAGCCCTGCTTCTGAGATTACCTTGTCTACGATTCCCATTTCTAGGAGTTCATGTGAAGTGATTTTCATCAACTCCGCCGCTTCCATAGCACGACTTCCATCCTTCCAAAGGATAGAGGCAAATCCTTCCGGGCTAAGTACTGCGTAGATTGAGTTTTCTAACATCCAGACACGGTTAGCTACGGCTAGAGCTAGGGTCCCACCAGATCCACCTTCACCGATAATAATCGCGATGATTGGAACCTTGAGGTCACTCATTTCCATCAGGTTTCGGGCAATTGCTTCACCTTGTCCACGTTCCTCGGCTCCAACACCTGGGTAAGCACCCGCCGTATTGATAAAGGTCACAACTGGACGACCAAACTTTTCTGCCTGTTTCATTAGGCGCAAAGCCTTACGATAGCCTTCTGGATGTGGTTGGCCGAAATTCCGTTTGAGGTTGTCATGAAGACTCTTCCCCTTTTGGATACCGACGACAGTTACTGCTTGGTCACCTAACCAGCCAATTCCACCGATAACCGCACCATCATCACGGAAAGAGCGATCTCCATGCAATTCGATAAACTCGTCAAAGATTCCATTGGCAAAATCAAGTGCAGTCAAGCGACTCTGCTCGCGTGCCTCTCTGACTATTTTTGCAATATTCATCCGCGACTTCCTCCGTGCAATCTTACTAATTTAGCAATTGTTTCAGGCAGTTCTCTCCGTTTGACAATTGCATCAACAAATCCATGTTCCAGCAAAAATTCTGCCTTTTGGAAGTCATCCGGCAAGGTCTCTCGAACTGTATTTTCGATAACACGACGCCCAGCAAAACCAACCAAACTCTGTGGCTCCGCTAGGATAATATCACCTTCCATAGCAAAAGAAGCGGTCACCCCACCTGTTGTCGGATCGGTTAAAATAGTTAGGTAAAAAAGTCCGGCCTTGGAATGACGTTGAACTGCCGCAGAAATCTTAGCCATCTGCATCAAGCTCATGATTCCTTCTTGCATACGGGCTCCACCAGAAGCTGTGAAGAGTACGACTGGCAAGTTTTTTACCGTCGCATACTCAAACAAGCGCGTGATTTTTTCACCCACAACGGTTCCCATAGAAGCCATGATAAAGTTTGAATCCATAATCCCAAGGGCAACTTTTTGTCCCTTGATGCTAGCTGTACCAGTCAGTACTGCTTCATCCAAACCTGTCTTTTCACGCATAGTAGCAAGTTTTTTCTGGTAGCCAGGAAAGTTTAATGGATCTTGAGTTTCAATACCCGTAAACATCTCCACAAAGCTGTCAGAATCAATCGTCAAATCCAAGCGTTCCTGAGCCGAAATACGGAAAGTATAGCTACAATGGGGACAAATTCGTTCGCTCCCAAGATCCTTTTGGTAAATGGTGTGTTTACAACCAGGACACTGGGAGAAGAGTTCATCCGGAACCTCAGGCTTGGCTTGTGGTGCCTGCCTTACGGAACGATTGGGATTGATCCGAATATACTTATCCTTTTTACTAAATAGAGCCATAACTCCCCCTTTTAGTTCTCATGCTGTTTGAAAGTCTATTCTTTTTCTTGGTATTTTGGCAAGAAAGTTTCCATCAAGAAGGAAGTATCGTAGTCACCAGCGATAACTCGGCGGTCTGAAATCAGATCCAACTGGAAGTCTGCATTGGTTTGCACTCCTTCAATATCAAGTTCATAAAGTGCCCGTTGCATCTTCATTAAGGCATCAAAACGATTCTCCCCATGGACAATGATTTTAGCAATCATACTATCATAGTAAGGGGGAATGGTATAACCTGGATAAACTGCTGAGTCCACGCGCAAGCCAACTCCACCACTTGGTAGATAGAGATTGGTAATTTTCCCTGGGCTTGGAGCAAAGTTAAATGCTGGATTTTCTGCATTAATCCGGCACTCGATAGCATGACCTCGTAGGACGATATCTTCTTGTTTGAAAGGCAAGGGTTGCCCGGCCGCAATGCGAATCTGTTCCTTCACGATATCAACACCTGAAACAAACTCTGTGACTGGGTGTTCAACTTGCACACGAGTATTCATTTCCATGAAGTAGAAATTGCCACTGGCTTCATCGAGCAGAAATTCAATCGTCCCTGCATTTTCATAGCCTACAGACTCTGCTGCACGAACGGCTGCAGCACCAATTTCATGACGAAGGGTTTTGCCGATCGCAATGGATGGGCTTTCTTCTAAGACCTTTTGGTTATTCCGTTGAAGTGAACAGTCCCGTTCACCAAGATGGACAACATGACCCTCTTGATCTGCAAGAATCTGAACTTCGATATGACGAGCTGGATAAATCACACGCTCAAGATACATAGCGCCGTTTCCAAAGTTGGCCTTGGCTTCACTGGATGCTGTCTCAAAGGCTGCGACCAGGTCTTCTGCCTTTTCAACCTTACGAATTCCCTTTCCACCACCACCTGCCGATGCCTTAAGCATGACTGGGTAGCCAATCTTTTCTGCAACTGCAAGGGCCTCTTCAGCCGTATGAACTTCACCATCAGATCCTGGAATAACTGGAACCCCAGCCTTGATCATTTGCTCTCGCGCATTTATCTTATCACCCATGGTATCCATTACAGCGCCAGAAGGGCCGATAAACTTAATCCCCACTTCATCACACATCGTGGCAAACTTGGAGTTTTCGCTAAGAAAACCAAAACCTGGGTGGATGGCTTCTGCTTCTGTCAAGACTGCAGCAGACAAAATTGCATTGATATTGAGATAAGACTCTGTCGCCTTACCAGGTCCGATACAGATAGCTTCATCCGCTAGGAGTGTGTGAAGAGCTTCCTTATCAGCAGTTGAATAAACTGCTACGGTCGCAATGCCCAATTCACGCGCAGCTCGAATAATGCGAACCGCAATCTCACCACGGTTGGCAATCAAAATTTTACGAAACATGGAGAACCTCCTTAGTTTCCAATTGCAAAGGTAAGAGTACCACTCGCTGCAAGCTTACCATCTACTTCAGCCTTTGCTTCAACCACAGCAATTGTACCACGACGTTTAACAAAAGTAGCCGTCATGACTAATTGGTCACCTGGTACAACTTGCTTCTTGAACTTAACCTTGTCCATTCCAGCGTAGAAGACCAGTTTCCCTTTATTTTCAGGTTTGGACAATTCCAAGACACCAGCAGTCTGAGCCAAGGCTTCCATGATAAGAACACCTGGCATAACTGGGTATTGAGGAAAATGACCATTGAAGAAAGGTTCGTTGATGGTCACATTTTTAATGGCAACAATGGTATCCTCGCTCACTTCCAAGACACGATCCACTAGGAGCATAGGGTAACGATGGGGTAAAGCTTCTTTGATTCCTTGAATATCGATCATTTGATACGTACCAATCCTTTACCGAACTCAACCATTTCTTCATTTGAAACGAGAATTTCTGTCACCACACCATCCTTAGGTGCAGGGATTTCATTCATGACTTTCATAGCTTCAATGATCACCAAAGTCTGACCTTTTTTAACACTGTCTCCAACTGTGACAAAGGCAGGTTTATCTGGTCCAGCAGCCAAGTAAGCCACCCCTACAAGTGGACTCTCAACGACATCACCCTCTGGAGCAACAGTCGTTTCAGCAGGTGTCGGAGCTTCGTCCACTTCACTCTCTACTGGAGTTGAAGGGGCAGAAACTACTGGACTTGCAGCTACTGCAGTTGACACTGGAGCAACTTGAGTTGGTGCTCCAGAAGCCATTCTTGCTTCATTCTTACTGAACTGCAATTCGTCCGTTCCATTTTTATAAGAAAATTCTCTCAAACTTGATTGGTCAAATTGAGCCATCAAGTCCTTGATTTCATTTAAATTCATAATTATTTATTCTCCCAACGTTTGAAAGCAAGAACCGCATTGTGTCCACCAAAACCAAAAGTGTTTGAAATAGCATAAGGGATTTCTTGCTCCAAGCCTTGTCCATAAACGACATTCGCTTCGATATAATCCGACAACTCACTTGTTCCAGCTGTCATTGGTACATAGTTATGACGCATGGCTTCGATGGTAGCGATGGCTTCTACTGCTCCTGCAGCACCAAGCAAGTGTCCTGTAAAGGACTTGGTTGAAGATACAGGTACTCCTTTACCAAGAACAGCGACGATCGCACCACTTTCTCCTTTTTCATTAGCAGGAGTTGAAGTTCCGTGGGCATTGACGTAAGCCACTTGCTCTGGAGAAATCTCTGCCTCTTCCAAAGCTAATTTAATTGCCTTGATTGCACCTTGACCTTCTGGATGAGGTGAAGTCATATGATAAGCATCACAGGTATTTCCATAACCAACTACTTCAGCCAAGATAGTTGCTCCACGTTTTTCAGCATGTTCAAGACTCTCAAGAACCAGCATTCCAGAACCTTCTCCCATCACAAAACCATTACGGTCTTTATCAAACGGAATAGAAGCACGAGTTGGATCTTCTGTAGTTGATAGGGCAGTCAATGCTTGGAAACCAGCGATGGCAAAAGGAGTGATAGATGATTCTGATCCACCTACTAACATGACTTCTTGGAAACCAAACTTTATGGAACGGAAGGCATCGCCAATAGCATCATTTGATGAGGCACAGGCTGTATTGATTGATTTACAGACACCGTTTGCTCCAAAGCGCATGGCAACATTTCCTGAAGCCATATTTGGCAAGGCTTTTGGAAGTGTCAATGGCTTAACACGTTTTGGGCCTTTTTCATGAAGACGGATAACTTGGTCTTCGATTTCTTTAATTCCCCCAATACCTGAGGCAACGATGACACCAAAACGATCTTTATCAATTGCTTCTACATCAAGATTAGCATTTGTCACCGCTTCTTGAGCTGCATATAAGGCATACAAAGAATAGTTATCAAAACGGTTGGTATCTTTTTTGACAAAGTATTTATCAAATGGGAAATCTTGAACTTCTGCCGCATTGTGCACAGCAAATTCGCTGTGGTCAAACTTAGTGATTTTTCCAATTCCAATTTTCCCAGTTTGCAAACTGTTCCAAAATTCTTCTGGAGTATTTCCGATAGGAGAGGTCAATCCGTAACCTGTTACTACAACTCGATTTAGTTTCATCTGTCTTACCTATATCTTTCTTTTTTTACATGCTAAGTCCGCCATCAACAGCGAGAACTTGTCCAGTCAAATAATCCTGTCCAGCCAGGAACACTGTAGCATCTGCGATATGTTCTGCTTGTCCAAAACGCTTCATTGGGATTTGGGCCAATGTCGCTTCCTTGACCTTATCAGACAAAACAGCAGTCATATCCGATTCGATCATCCCTGGTGCAAGAGCATTTACTCGCACATTGCGATTGGCAACCTCACGTGCTACTGACTTGGTAAACCCAATCAAACCTGCTTTAGAAGCTGCATAGTTGGCCTGCCCGATATTTCCCATCAAACCGACCACACTGGACATATTGATGATAGCACCTTCACGCGCCTTTATCATCTGTTTCAAGACTACTTGGGTCATGTTGAAGGCACCTGTCAAGTTGATCTTAATCACCTTTTCAAAGTCTTCTTCGGTCATCTTGAGCATAAGCGTATCTTGAGTGATTCCAGCATTGTTGACCAAGACATCGACAGAACCGAGTTCTGCAATCGCTTGATTTACCATACGCTTGGCATCTGCAAAGTCTGAGACATCACCTGAAATCGGTACTACTTTGACACCATAGTTTGAAAACTCAGCCAGCAAGTCTTCTGAGATTGTCCCTCGACTATTCAAAACTACATTCGCACCTAGTTTGGCAAATTTGTGAGCAATGGCAAGTCCGATACCACGACTTGAACCTGTTACAAAGACATTTTTGTTTATAAGTTGCATTCTATTTCTCCTGGTTTCCTGTTGTATTTTGTGGGAGAAGGGATCATTAGTTTCCTAACAAAGCATCCAAGCTTGCTTGGTCTTCAACATTAGCTAGCTGAGCTGTTTTATCGATTTTTTTGACAAAGCCTGATAGGACCTTACCAGGACCAATTTCAATAAAGTTGCTTACCCCAGCATCCTGCATCACAGCAATACTTTCATAAAAACGAACAGGTTCTTTGACCTGACGCGTCAAAAGCTCTTGGATTCGATCTTTTTCCATAACAGCAGCTTCCGTATTGCCGACTAGTGGGCAAGTAAAATCAGAGAAACTCACTTCCTCAAGAGCTCCAGCTAGTTGCCGACTGGCTGGCTCAAGAAGGGCTGTATGGAAAGGACCAGATACATTTAAAGGAATCAATCGTTTTGCTCCTGCTTCCTGCAAGAGTTCAACTGCACGGTCAACCGCAGCCACATCACCACCAATAACAATCTGGCTTGGGGTGTTGTAGTTGGCTGGAGTCACTACTCCAACTTCAGAAGCATTTTTGCAAGTTTCCTCAATCACTTCAACTGGAGTATTAAGAACGGCAACCATCTTTCCAGAGCCTGCAGGTGCAGCCTCTTCCATATAAGCACCACGTTTAGCAACCAAGGCAACTGCATCCTCAAAGTCCAAGGCACCACTTGCTACAAGAGCCGAATATTCGCCAAGGGATAAGCCTGCAACCATATCTGGCAGATAGCCCTTTTCTTTCAATAGTCGGTAAATAGCAACGGATGTAGCTAGAATAGCTGGTTGCGTGTAACGAGTCTGATTTAACTTTGCTTCATCATTGTCAATCAAGTCACGGAGGTCATACCCTAAGACTTGGCTAGCTTGGTCAATTGTTTCCTTGACGATAGGATAGTGGTCATAGAGATCACGTCCCATCCCTATATACTGAGCACCTTGGCCCGCAAATAGAAAGGCTGTTTTAGTCATTTCTTGTAACTCCTGCCCAACGAGCAGCTTCTTCTTGAATTTTTTCAGCTGCACCGTAGTAGATATCTTTTAAGATTTCTTCAACAGTTTCTTCTTTAGAAATCAAACCTGCAATTTGGCCGGCCATCACTGAACCGCCATCCACATCACCATGGACAACAGCTTTAGCTAAAGCTCCTGCACCCATTTGCTCAAAGATTTCTAAATCTGGATTTTCTTGTTTAAAGGCATCCTTTTCAGCCTGCTCAAAATCACGAGTCAACTGGTTTTTAATGGCACGAACTGCATGTCCAAAATGTTGTGCTGAAATCGTTGTATCAATATCACGAGCTTTTAAAATTTTAGCTTTATAATTTGGATGAGCATTAGATTCTCTGGCAACTACAAAACGAGTTCCTACTTGAACGGCTTCTGCGCCAAGCATAAACCCAGCTGCTGCCCCTTCACCATCTGCAATACCACCAGCAGCAATAACTGGAATTGAAACAGCTGCAGCAACTTGACGAACCAAGGTCATAGTTGTTAATTTCCCAATATGCCCACCAGCTTCCATACCTTCTGCAATGACGGCATCCGCACCAATTTTTTCCATGCGTTTTGCCAAAGCAACACTAGGAACAACTGGAATCACTGTAATTCCTGCATCATGGAAACGGTTCATGTATTTACTTGGATTTCCAGCACCAGTTGTAACCACCTTAACCCCTTCTTCAATCACGAGATCAACGATGTCTTCTACAAAAGGTGACAAGAGCATGATGTTGACACCAAAAGGTTTATCCGTAAGTGATTTGATTTTATCGATATTAGCCTTTACGACCTCTTTGGGTGCATTTCCACCACCGATGATCCCCAAACCACCAGCTTTTGATACCGCACCAGCCAAGTCACCATCAGCAACCCAGGCCATTCCTCCTTGAAAAATAGGATAATCAATGTTCAATAATTCTGTAATACGTGTTTTCATAGTGCCTCCATCATTCCTTGCTTACGTAATAGTTCGATAAGTTTATCATTTGAATTTCAAACTATTACCTAAACAAGAGGGAGTGGGTCTCCCCTACTCCTTCTAGTAATATGTTAATTATTTTGTTTGCTCTTCAACGTAGGCAACCAAGTCACCAACTGTTTTCAAGTTATCTTCTGCTTCGATTTGGATATCAAAAGCATCTTCGATTTCAGAGATTACTTGGAACAAGTCCAATGAATCTGCATCCAAATCATCAAAAGTAGATTCAAGTGTTACTTCTGATGCGTCTTTCCCAAGTTCTTCAACGATAATTTCTTGTACTTTTTCAAATACTGCCATGATAGGACTCCTTTAAAATATAAAATTTTATAACTATGTGTTTACCACATGATTACCTAGATTGTAAGAATGAGTGTGCCCCATGTCAAACCTCCGCCGAAGCCTGATAGGAGAATCGTCTGGCTACTATCTAAACGAATCATGCCATTCTCCACACACTCTGAGAGCAAAATCGGGATGCTTGCAGCACTGGTATTTCCATACTCCATCATATTGGCAGGAAGCTTGTCTCGGTCTACACCGATTTTCTTAGCCATCTTATCCAAAATACGGATATTTGCCTGATGAAGCAAGAGATAATCCAATTCCGATGCTGCGATTGGACCATTTTCAATGGTCTCTTTGATTGATTTAGCAACATCTCGATTTGCAAAATCGAAAACTGCTCGTCCATCCATCTTCAAAAAAGCAGGAACTGCTTCTTGTTCTGAGAAGGGCGAAGTTAAAGCCGTTTGACCATAAGTCAAACACTCGCTCCGAGAGCCATCTGTATAGAGACTTTCAACGAGGAAGTGTCGTGTTTCACTCGCTTCCAAGAGAACCCCACCAGCACCATCTCCAAAGAGAACAGCTGTCGAACGATCAGACCAATCAACTGCCTTGGATAAGGTCTCAGCCCCGATAACAATTCCTTTCTTGAACTGTCCAGAGCTTAAAAACTTTTCAGCTGTTGAGAGAGCGAATACAAAGCCACTGCAAGCTGCTGTCAAATCAAAGGCGAAAGCTCTATGAGCTCCGATATTTGCCTGAACCCGAGCCGCCGTAGAAGGCATCATCGAGTCGGGAGTAATCGTCGCTACAATGATAAAATCAATCTGATCTGCTGTTAAGCTCCCTTTAGCCAGCAAACTCTTGGCAACTTCTGTCGCCAAGTCACTTGTAGACTCTGTTTTTGAGATATGTCTCTGTTTAATTCCTGTCCGACTTGAAATCCACTCATCGCTTGTATCCATGATTTGGGCTAAGTCATGATTAGTGACCACTTGCTCTGGAACATAATGAGCAACCTGGCTTATCTTTGCAAAAGCCATTATTTCAAATCCTCCAAAAATTGATAAAGGTTCGTTAAGCCTCTGCCCATGACTTCTTTTTCCTCGGGACTCATGCCATCAATAATTTTTTCGACCATAGCCTTGTGGAATCGTTTGTGAAGGCGGTGAAGCAAACGACCTTTCTTTGTCAAATGCAGATAGACCACACGACGGTCTTGGTCAGAACGAATACGCTCAATGTAACCCTTTCTTTCTAGGTTATTCAAGCTCGTCGTAACTGTTCCCAGGGTCACCATCAGTTCTTTGGAAACCTTACTTGGTGTTGCCTCAGGGAACTTCCCAATCACATCAATCGTGTGCATTTCTTTGATGGAGATGTCTTTGAATCGACTACCTCGTAAGCTAACCTCCTCAATCACAAGGACGTTATTGAAAATAGATGTTAAATAATCATTTTCTTGTTGGTAGTCCAAACTTTTTCCCTCCTCCTCAAAAAACTTTCACAATCAAAACATTTGATAGAAAAGGTATAACAAACTTCAAAGATTTGTGCAAGTATTTTTTTATTTTCCTGAAAATTTTGGTCTTCTTCTTTCAGAATGTGCTCGAACCCCTTCTTTAAAATCTTCAGTTAAAGATAACGATTCTTGTAGTTTCAATTCCAATTCGGCATAATCTTGCCAATCTTTAAATTGACTTTCCCAAACTAACTTTTTAATCGCTGCGTATGAGTTTGCTGAACCTCGTCTTAATTTTTTCAGAACTTGTTCTCTTGTTTTTTCTAATTTATCAGCTTCACAAACACGGTAAACCACGCCCCATTCTTGCGCTTTTTCCGCAGTTAAGGCTTCTCCTGTCATGGCAAGTTGTGCAGCTCGTGTTACCCCGATACTACGACTCAAGAGATGAATCCCACCAGCGTCTGGCGCCAAGCCAACTCCGACAAAGGCTTGAATAAATTTTGCCTTGTCAGTCGCCAAACAAAAATCGACTGCTACTGCCATATTTGCTGCAGCACCAGCAACCGCTCCATCTACCTCCATCAAAACAGGTTTTGGAATTTGCTTGATTTTAAAAGAAATTGTATTGACTAATTCTGCAATCTTATTCAAAGAAGGGATATCATCTTCGTCTACTGCTCGTTTCATCTCAACCAAGTCTCCCCCAACTGAAAAAACCTTCCCATTAGCATTAATCAAGATGAACTGAACAGCTTGATCCTGCTCTGCTAGGGTCAAAGCTTCTAAAATCTCCTCACACATTGGGATATGGAAACCATTTGCCACTTCGGGACGATTCAAAGTAATAATAGCCAGATCATCTACGATCTGATATAAGATATGATTCATAGCTTCTCCTTTTCTTTTGTAAGACAATGAAATTATTTTATTTTCAAAGTATACCTTTTTTTGGATAAAGAGGCAAGGAAAAACTAAAGGAAAGTGTCTCACCTGATTATTTACCCATCATTTATGAGTGTGAGTAAAATTTGACTCTCTTACTTTTAAACTGTTGTCGCTTTTCAGAATAAGTTAGCATTTACTTCTATTGTAATAGGGAGCTATTTTCTTCATTGAAAAATGCCCCTCTTTCTGCTATAATCGTATAAAATACTTACTTGAGGAGTCTTTATGAAGGTTGTAAAATTTGGTGGAAGCTCTCTTGCCTCTGCTGGTCAGTTAGAAAAAGTTTTAAACATCGTTAAAAGTGATAAGGAACGCCGTTTTGTAGTCGTTTCTGCACCCGGAAAACGCAATGCTGAGGATACCAAGGTTACCGACGCTTTGATCAAATACTATCGTGATTATGTAGCGGGAAATGATATCAACGCTAGCCAAAGCTGGATCATTGATCGTTATGCCGCTATGGTTAGTGAACTAGGCCTAAAACCTGCCGTTTTAGAAAAGATTTCTAAAAGCATTCGGGCCTTGGTAACTCTTCCTATAGAAGACAATGAATTTCTCTATGATACCTTCCTAGCGGCTGGAGAAAATAACAATGCCAAACTCATTGCAGCCTACTTTAACCAAAACGGCATTGACGCACGCTATGTTCATCCAAGAGAAGCTGGAATCATTGTTACAAGTGAACCAGGAAACGCACGTATCATCCCATCTAGTTATGACAAGATTGAGGGCTTGGCTGATAGCAACCAAGTCCTTGTCATCCCTGGTTTCTTTGGCGTAACTAAGGAAAATCAAATCTGTACCTTCTCACGTGGAGGTTCAGATATTACTGGTTCCATTATCGCAGCTGGAGTCAAGGCTGATCTCTATGAAAACTTTACAGACGTAGACGGTATCTTTGCTGCCCACCCTGGTATTATTCATCAACCACACTCCATTCCTGAATTAACCTACCGTGAAATGCGTGAATTGGCTTACGCTGGATTTTCTGTTCTTCATGATGAAGCCCTTCTACCTGCCTACCGCGGGAAAATCCCTCTTGTCATCAAGAATACCAACAATCCTGATCATCCAGGAACTCGTATCGTTCTGAAACACAGTAGCGATAAATTCCCAGTCGTTGGAATCGCTGGTGATTCTGGATTCGTCAGCATCAACATGTCAAAATACCTTATGAACCGCGAGGTTGGATTTGGTCGTAAGATTCTTCAGATCCTTGAAGATCTTAACATTGGTTGGGAACATATGCCAACAGGTATCGACGATCTTTCAATCATCCTTCGTTCCCGTGAATTGACTCCTATCAAGGAGGAAGAAATTCTGCGTCAGTTAGTTCAAAAAGCCGAAGTGGACCATGCTGAAATCGAACACGACCTTTCAATCATTATGATTGTCGGAGAAAAGATGAAGAGCCACATTGGTGTAACAGCTACTGCAACACGTGCTCTGTCTGAAAACAAGATCAACATCCAGATGATGTCCCAAGGCTCAAGTGAAGTTTCCATCATGTTTGTTGTCAATAAAGAGCAAGAAAAGGCAGCTATCAAGGCTCTCTATCATGCCTTTTTCGATGAAAATAAGGAAGATTAATCATGGCCCAATCACTCAATAAAGTCATTGACCTACAAACCACTGGAACATCCTATCTCTCCATCTCTGGAAAAGTCGGAAAATTTCTAGTTGGGGATCAAGCCTTAGAGTTTTATCCTGATGTCAATGTCGAACAATATATCCAAATCCCCTGGTCTAGCGTCAATCAAATCGGAGCCAACGTAAGTGGTCGCAAAATCAGTCGCCACTTTGAAGTCTTCACTGATCAAGGAAAATTCCTCTTTGCTTCCAAAGACTCTGGAGCTATTCTCAAAATCGCTCGGCAAAAACTTGGCAATGACAAGGTTGTGAAACTTCCTACTTTACTCCAAACCATTGGTCAAAAATTCAAAAATCTATTTGCAAAAAAGTAGAAACTTTAGTATAATCATAGCAACGGATAAGTAGGTTATCTCCTTCTTTCAGAAAGTCTGCGGGTGCTGCGAGCAGATAGGAGGGGTAGGTGAAATTCTACCGTTAGTAACAATTACATACACAATCAAGTGCACACCTGTGAAGTTGGATGGAACCGTGGCCCTGCCACTCCAACGCTTTGTCAGGTGTGTTTTTTTCATAAAGGAGTTCTTATGTTAGATATTAAACGTATTCGCACAGATTTTGATGTTGTCGCTGAAAAATTAGCTACACGTGGTGTAGATGCTGCTATCTTGAATGAGATGAAAGAAATCGATACTAAACGTCGTGACATCTTGGTCAAGGTTGAAAACCTCAAGGCAGAACGCAACACAGTTTCAGCTGAGATTGCCCAAGCCAAGCGCAACAAGGAAAATGCCGATGACAAGATTGCTGCGATGCAAAACTTATCTGCTGAAGTCAAAGCCTTGGATGCGGAATTGGCGGACATTGATGCTAAATTGACAGAATTTACCACTACTCTTCCAAACATCCCAGCTGACAGCGTTCCTGTTGGGGCTGATGAAGATGACAATGTGGAAGTTCGCCGTTGGGGGACTCCACGCGAGTTTGACTTTGAACCAAAAGCTCACTGGGATCTTGGTGAAGACTTGGGTATCCTTGACTGGGAACGTGGAGCAAAAGTTACTGGTGCTCGCTTCCTCTTCTATAAAGGGCTTGGTGCTCGTTTGGAACGTGCTATCTACAACTTTATGTTGGATGAACATGGAAAAGAGGGCTATACTGAAGTCATCACACCATACATGGTTAACCATGATTCTATGTTTGGTACTGGTCAATATCCAAAATTCAAGGAAGACACTTTTGAATTGAAAGACACTAATTATGTCCTTATTCCTACCGCCGAAGTGCCTTTGACAAACTACTATCGCGATGAAATCCTTGACGGAAAAGACCTACCAATCTACTTCACTGCTATGAGCCCATCATTCCGTTCTGAGGCTGGTTCTGCTGGTCGTGATACTCGTGGTTTGATTCGTCTGCACCAATTCCACAAGGTTGAAATGGTCAAATTTGCCAAACCAGAAGAATCTTATGAAGAATTAGAAAAAATGACAGCCAACGCTGAAAACATCCTTCAAAAACTCAACCTTCCATACCGTGTCGTTGCCCTCTCTACTGGGGACATGGGCTTCTCAGCTGCCAAAACTTACGACTTGGAAGTTTGGATTCCAGCCCAAAATACCTACCGTGAAATCTCAAGCTGTTCAAATACAGAAGATTTCCAAGCCCGTCGTGCTCAAATCCGTTACCGAGATGAAGCCGATGGCAAGGTAAAACTCCTTCACACTTTGAACGGTTCTGGACTTGCAGTTGGACGTACAGTGGCTGCAATTCTTGAAAACTACCAAAACGCAGATGGTTCTGTGACCATTCCAGAAGTTCTTCGTCCATATATGGGTGGAGCTGAAGTTATCAAACCATAACAATAAGGCCTAGCTATTTCTAGCTAGACCTTTTTTCGTAACCAAATCAGATAAGCACCCAATACAAAGAATAAAATAGTTAGGCATAGAACAGTTTCAGACAACACCAGATAATCCAGAAATGGAAGTTTCAAAATTCCCTGAGCCATCTTGAGCGAAGTAGCTGTGATAATTGTTGGAAAAGTGAGGGCTGAGAAGGCTGGTTGAAAGCCTTGTTTTAAAATATTAGGCAAGCGAGTTAAAACAAAGAAAAAGAAGGACTGAGATGCCAAAATCATGACGATCAAGAGCCAAGTCGGTAAACCTGCTCCTCCAACTCGAACTAGGGATGCCAGAAGTAGAGAAAAGGGAGCACAGTAGATTCCTTCCTGTCCAAGCAAGGCCGCTGGGAGTGGAGTTTTCTTTAAATCCCTATAAATAAGCGGATAGAGATAGAAGGTCAAGACAAAACCAAAACTCAAGGTCGCATAGGCAATTTCAATGATACCTACCAGAGGATAGGTCAAGGCTGCTACTGCTATCCCCACATAGAGCACCGTCCAGCTAGGAGTCGCATTAGTCTTCCGACCTGGGCAGGCAAATTTGATGGTAAAAGTAGCAATCAAAGCCAAATCCAAGAGAAAGGAAAACCACCAGATTCCTTGTGCTACTATAGGAAAAGCAGGGAATACACGAAAGACATAGGTCGATAAAATCATCCCAGCCATGGGAAAGGTGGCCATTCCTGACAAAAGAGAGGGCTTGGTCAATTCTTGTTTGGTTTCTTTCCAATTAAGCAGATGAAAAATCAGAAAGAAATTCCACAACACTAGACCAATCAGACTCAATAAATGCGACAGAACAGGCCAAGTATCTGCAATCAGATTTCCTGCACCTGCTAAGCCTAATAAACAGCCAGAGAATACCAAGGGGAGCTTTTTCATCCGAGCCTCCAATAATCATGTTATTATTAGTATAGCATAAAGGCGCTTAAATAAGGACTTAAAAAATGAAGTTCGATTATTTCAGACTTCATTTTTTCTCAGATATGAATTAAGCATACGGTTGCAATTCTGGGTTAATAGGCGTATTGGCTAGGTTGTTGGCATAGTTGCAGAGGCTAGCAAGACTAACACCGAGAACCACATCCAAGGCATTTTGTTGCGTGTAGCCAGCTTCCAAAAATTCAGTCAAGGCTTCATCTCCCACACGCCCTTTGGTATTGATAACCGCCAAGGTAAACTTAGCTAGAGTATCTAGTTTTAGATCTATCTCGATTGGAGTACGGTTGCGGAGGGCTTGGAGAAGATCATCATTCATCTGGATTTGTTTGATCGAAAAGGCAGTATGACCTGCGACGCAGAAAGCACAACCATTGGTTACGGCAGCTGTGATTTGCACTACTTCGCGTTCCACTGGTGTCAGGCTATTGCGACGGTTGATGGCTCCGACAGTTCGGTAGGCTTCAAGAGCAGTAGGAGCATTGGCCAAGAGACCAATCAGATTGGGAATATAGCCATTGTTGTCTTTTTGTACTGTTTCAAGGACTTCTTTCACTTCTGCTGGTGCTGATTCTACTGTGTGGATGGTAAATGTTGTCATAAGAAACCTCTTTTCATTTTATTGTCATTTAGTCTATCATAGAATTTCCCCCTTGGATAATATATATTTTCAATCGCCTTGATAGGAAATGTCTATGAAATGAAAAAAATCACACTAAAAGTGTGATTGGGTTAGTGCTTAAAATACTTTTTGGTCTCAGCAACAACTACTGGGGACAAGACCAAAAGGGCAATCAAGTTTGGTAGAGCCATCAAGGCATTGACGATATCTGCAATAATCCAGACCATATCCAACTCGATAAAACCTCCCAACAAGACCATGACTACAAAGACTACACGGTAAAGCCAGATAAAACGAACACCAAAGAGAAACTCAAAACAGCGCTCTCCGTAGTAGTTCCAACCTAGGATTGTCGTAAAGGCAAAGAGTACCAAGAAGATTGTTAGGACAATTGAGCCAAAATCTGAAAAGACCATAGAAAATGCTGACTGGGTCAAGGCAACTCCATTCAATTCACCACTCCAAACCCCAGTTACCAAGATTGTTAAACCAGTCAAAGTACAGATAATCAAAGTATCAATAAAGGTTCCTGTCATGGAAATCAAGCCTTGCTCGACAGGCTCATTTGTCTTAGCTGCAGCCGCCGCAATGGGAGCAGAACCAAGACCAGATTCGTTAGAGAAGACTCCTCGCGCCACACCATTTTGGATAGCCATCCGAATGCTGGCACCTGCAAAACCACCTACCGCAGCAGCTGGACTAAAGGCTGAAGTAAAGATGAGGGCAAGCGTGGCTGGGATTTTCTCGATATTAAAGAGAATAACTGTAAGAGTTCCCAAAATATAGACAATAGCCATAAATGGAACAACTGCTGTCGAAACTTTTGATATGGATTTGAGGCCACCAAAGACTGCAATCCCTACAAAAATGGATAAAATCAGAGTCGTGATAGCTGGTTCCACTTGAGCCGTATTTTGAATGGATTCTGTAATTGAATTGACTTGGGTAAAGGTACCAATCCCCAGAAGGGCAACCAATACACCCGCTAGGGCAAAGAAGATAGCAAGGGGGCGCCACTTTTCTCCCATCCCCAAAAGGATGTAGTGCATGGGCCCTCCAGCTACAGCGCCGTTTGCATCCTTGCTACGGTATTTGATAGCCAGCAAGCCTTCGGCATACTTGGTCGCCATCCCAAAAAAGGCTGCCATCCACATCCAAAAGAGCGCCCCTGGTCCCCCAACCTTAATGGCCGTCGCGACTCCTATGATATTTCCCGTACCAACGGTGGCAGCTAGAGCTGTACAAAGAGCTGCAAAGCTCGACACATCGCCATGTCCCTTGTCCTTGGTAAAGATCAACTGAAAGGCCTTGGGGAGACAAGCTAACTGTAAAAGTCCTAGTCGGATGGTCAAGTAGATTCCCGTTCCGACCAATAACAGTAAGAGGGGAGGTCCCCAAACGAAAGCATCAAGCGCTTTTAGCAATTCTAACATATCCTTCTCCTATCTTTTCAACCCCAAAAGAAAGAGCACATGCAAGATACATGTACTCTGGAATGCTTAGATAAATGCCTAAAAGCGGTCTATCCTAGCTCTGTCCTTTTACCTGAGAGTTTGAGCAGTTGCCTGCCTTGCCCCTTCGGTGCCTTTACGGTCTCTCCAGAGTTCCGTCCATTTACAGTCATGGAAAATCAAACATTTCTCCACTTCTATTAAACTTCATTCGGTGTTGGTATTTAATTTTTTATTATTTTACAAGAAAAGTTAGCCTTTGTCAATATATTCTATGAAAATTTTTGACTTTTCATTTCTTTTTTCAGAAAGAGCGAATCCTTCTTCTCTCTATCCTTTAAAGGTCACAATGGTGGCACCACTGCCTCCAGCATTTTGTGGGGCATAGCCAAAACTCTTGACATGCTTGTTTCTTTGTAGGTATTTGGTGACGCCCTCACGGATGACTCCCGTACCGATACCATGGATAATATCAACCTGAGCCATATTATTAAGCAGGGCTTGGTCGATAAAGACGTCCAGCTCATTCATAGCCTCTTCGTACCGTTTTCCTCGGAGATCCAGTCTGGCTTGTGGACCACGTCCAGATGCTCGTTTCACAACATTGACTTGTTTTTTCTTGACTGGGGCTTCTTGCTGAGCCTGAACAAGATCAAATTCTTTCTCTTCCAAGGTCATCTTGATCAAACCAACTTGGGCTTCCCAACGGCCGTCCTTAAGCTGATTGGTCAGGGTACCACGCTGACCATAACTGAGAACCACAATGTCATCTCCCACCTTTGGAGCTCGTTTTTTCTTGGCTTTTTGAAGGACCTTGTTTTTAGATAAGTCGACTTTTTCAGGAGCTAGTTTTTTCAGTTTAGCCTTGGCTTCAATGATTTCATGGGGTTTGAGTTGAGACTTACTATGAAGGGTCTTAAGAATCTGGTCACTCTCACTTAGAGCGAGTTCCACAATCTCGGCAGCCTGTTCACGCGCCTTGTTGAGCTCAGTTTCCTTTTCACGATTAAGCTCGTTGTAGAGTTTTTTGAGCGCTCGGTTCATCTTGAGGTTTTCTTGCTCCACCTCACGGATATTGTCCAAGCGTTTGCGACTTTCAAGCGTTTGCTCTTCCAATTGTTCAATGATACGGTTGACGTCATTATCTTGGTTGACCTGCTGACTGGCATCCCCTACGATGACATCTGACAAGCCCAGGCGTTTGGCAATTTCAAAGGCATTGCTTCGCCCTGGAACGCCCTGCATAAAGCGATAGGTCGGACGAAGAGTCGCAGTATCAAACTCCATGCTGGCATTTTGCACAAAGGCTGTTTCAATACCGTAGGCCTTGAGTTCAGGATAGTGGGTCGTCGCCATGGTCTTAACCTGACGGAGACGAAGATCCTCCAAAATAGCCATAGCAAGGGCTGCACCTTCCTGCGGATCGGTACCAGCCCCGAGCTCATCTAGTAATAAGAGCGAATGTTGGTTGACCTTGCCAAGAATATCTACGATATTAGTCATGTGGCTGGAGAAGGTAGACAAGCTTTGCTCGATAGACTGCTCATCCCCAATATCTGCGAAGATTTCCTCGAAAATACCGACACGGCTTCCCTTATCAGCTAGAATGGGCAAGCCAGATTGGGCCATGAGTTGAGTCAAGCCCAGGGTTTTGAGCATGATGGTCTTCCCACCAGTATTGGGACCTGTAATGACAATGGCCGTTAATTCCTTACCAAAATGTACATCGTTTGCCACTGCATTTTTGACCAAAGGATGGCGAACATGAAGGAGTTGAATCTCTTGATTCTCTGAAAGTTGAGGAACAACTGCTTGCATTTCTTGGATGAAACGTACCTTGGCACGAATTAAGTCTAAATGGCCGATGATCCAAGCGTCATTAGCAATCTCAGCAGCATGAGGGCGGACGCGTTCTGAGAGCTCCTGCAGGATGCGAATCATCTCATAGCGTTCGTCTGCTCGCAGACTAGCGATTTCTTCGCTCAGCTTGACCACCTCACGTGGCTCGATATAGACCGTATTCCCACTGGCAGAGATGTCATGGACAACACCTGCAATCTTATTGCGATAGGTGTTCTTTACTGGTAAAACTTGACGGCCATTTCTGCTAGCGATTATACCTTCCGTCAACATCTGCGCTTTTTGCTTGAGTAAGTCTTGCAAGACATCTCGAACTTGACTCTCGCTATCATGGATTTTCCGACGGATGCGTGCTAGCTCTTCACTGGCGAAATTTTCGATAAATCCTGCATCATTTAGGGATTGAAGACTCCCTTGCAAGTGTGGAAAATCATGTAGTTTTTCAAACCATCTCGCCAACTGCTCCAAGCGTACATTTTCAAGATTGGCATAAAAACTTTGCAACTCTCTGCTAGCCAGCAAGACCCGTTTGAGGAGCAGGAACTCCTCAATATTGAGGTCCGCCCCCATCTCCAGACGCTTGCAAACCGCTGATATCTCACGCGTCGCTAGGATGGTAAAGTGAGGTTGCTCCACAAATAGAGCTTGCATTTCCTCCATCTCTGTAAAGGCTTGTTTGATCTTATCCACCTTGGCAGTTGGAGCCAAGCCTTTTAGCTCCTCTAAGCCTTGCTCAGTCAGGAGATGCGGTTCAAACAAGGCTTTGATTTTATTAAATTCTAAGGTTTCTAGTATTTTTGTATTCATATTCTTTCCTTGTATGCTTGTTTACAAGATTGTAGTGCCTAGAGGTTTTTGGACTTTACCTGACCCTAGTCGTCCAATCTGTAAACAAAGGGCTAGGAAAAATCCCGCCCTTTTTATCCGATTAAATTTGTCACCCAGAGTTGTTTGATAAGGTTTGTCGTAAAAGGGACACTTTGGATGATATGTTTGGCTACTATACTTTTTTCGAGTGAATTTTGAATGACTGCCAGAGGCACTGTTGCAAGAATGGTCAGAGCCATTTGCAAGACAAATAAGGTTACCAATAGAGATAAAAGGCCTGATCCGATACGCAACCATTTGACATCGAGCTTTTTAGTTGGAATCAAGTGCAGGAACAAACCGATAAAACGTCCGATACTATAACAAATTCCGAAAACTAAAAGGTAGGCTAGGCCTGCATAAAAGACCTTGTCTAGGTGAAACAGCTGGTCTGAAGGGAAGAAAAAGGTGCCCTGTCCTTCCTGAGGATTGGCATAAGGGACAAGTAAGTGGAAGTGATCTCCCAATGATTTATAAAACTGTCCCGCAACAAAGGCTGAAATCACTGCCACGAGGAAATAATAAACTTGCAGGACCAAGCCTCTACGGTAGCCGATGTAAAAGCCCCAAGCCAGAACCAATAAGAGTAGGATTGAAATCATAGGGAGTCCTCAATCTTGCTCTGTTCTTGTTTGACAGCAATCAACTTGTGGCGGAGTTCTAACAACTCTTGCTCCTTGTCATCAAATTCAATCTCACGGTTGAGCTGTGTAGACAGACAATTGACCGCCAAAAGAAGCGCAATGGTTTCATCATCCGCCCCAGGCATTTGTTCTTTAATTGCTTGGTATTTTTCAGTCGCAACCTTGGCAATTTCCTCCATAAAGAGGTTGTCATGCTCGGTTGTCAAGGTTAATGTCTTTTTCCCGAATGTAAACTTATATCGATTTAGATTTGCCATAAAATTCACCTCACGATATTATACCAAATTTCGCTAACTTTGTCAGTTTTTACCAATTCTCCTGCTTTTGTGGTACAATAGAGACTATGGCAAGTATCACACTCACACCAAGTGAACAGGAAATTCAGAGCTTTTTAAGTCAGTATCAGAAGGCTCTCAGTCCTAGTAAAAATCCCTATATTCGCTTTTTTTTGCGATTCCCTCAGGCAACAGTTTCCATCTATACTTCTGGAAAAGTCCTCCTGCAGGGCGAAGCTGCTGAGCAGTACGCCAGTTTCTTTGGCTACCAAGTTCAACAAGAAAACAGTGGACAAGATTTTCCTATAATTGGAACCGATGAGGTGGGAAATGGTTCCTACTTTGGTGGGCTAGCTGTCGTAGCTTCCTTTGTGACACCGGACCAGCACGACTTCTTGCGAAAACTCGGTGTGGGGGATTCCAAGACTCTGACAGACCAAAAGATTCGTCAGATTGCCCCTATCCTTAAAGAAAAGGTCCAGCACCAAGCGCTCCTCCTTTCACCGAGCAAGTACAACGAAGTTATCGGAGAGCGCTACAATGCTGTTTCTGTAAAGGTTGCCCTTCACAACCAGGCTATCTTTCTCCTGCTTCAAAAAGGAGTCCAGCCAGAAAAAATCGTGATTGATGCTTTTACAAGCCCTAAAAACTATGACAAGTACTTGGCGCAAGAAGCCAACCGTTTTCCAAACAAAATTAGCTTAGAAGAAAAAGCCGAGGGCAAATACCTGGCTGTTGCAGTTAGCTCTATCATCGCGCGAGATCTCTTCCTCGAAAACTTGGAAAATCTTGGACGGGAACTAGGCTATCAACTGCCAAGTGGCGCTGGAACTGCATCTGATAAGGTTGCTAGCAAAATCCTTCAAGCCTATGGCATGAAGGGACTTCATTTCTGCGCCAAACTGCATTTTAAAAATACTGAAAAAGCCAAAGCACTTCTAGAAAGGTGAGTTATGAATTCGTTTAAAACATTTCTAAAAGAATGGGGAGTTTTCTTCCTGATTATCGCGCTGGTCGGCCTTAGCCGTATCTTCCTTTGGAGCAATGTCCGTGTGGAAGGGCACTCTATGGATCCTACCCTAGCCGACGGAGAGGTTCTCTTCGTTGTCAAACATCTCCCAATTGACCGTTTCGATATCGTGGTTGCGCATGAGGAAGACGGAAATAAAGACATTGTCAAAAGGGTCATCGGTATGCCTGGAGATACCATCCGCTATGAAAATGACAAACTCTTTATCAACGGTGAAGAAACGGATGAACCCTACCTAGCTGAATACCTCAACTTGTTCAAAACAGAAAAGTTGCAAAACACCTATACTGGAAAAGGATTTGAAGGCAATAAGGGAGTTTACTTTAGAGAACTTGCTCAAAAGGCGCAGGCCTTTACAGTTGATGTCAATTCCAATACCAGCTTCAGCTTTACTGTCCCTCAAGGTGAGTACCTTCTCCTTGGTGACGATCGTCTAGTCTCTAGCGACAGCCGCCATGTTGGTACCTTCAAGGCCAGCGATATCAAGGGCGAAGCAAAATTCCGTTTCTGGCCACTTAACCGTATCGGAACTTTTTAAGATAAGGAAGAGGCCGAGAATGCTAAGTCTCAGTCTCTTTTTCTATTGCGAGAAAAAGACCTTTTAGCCTCCTAGCTTGTTGAAGAAGCTAAGGGGCCAATTCTCACGAACTCATGTAAAGGAAACCTATGGAAGTTTATTTTTCAGGCACCATTGAACGCATTATTTTTGAAAATCCCAGTAATTTTTATCGTATTCTCCTCCTAGATATCGAAGATACCAATGCGGAGGACTTCGATGATTTTGAAATCATCGTTACAGGAACCATGGCGGACGTGATTGAAGGGGAAGACTACACTTTTTGGGGGCAAATCGTTCAGCACTCCAAGTATGGGGAACAGCTTCAGATCAGCCGTTATGAACGGGCAAAACCAACTAGAAAAGGGCTAGTCAAATATTTTTCCAGTAGCCATTTCAAGGGAATTGGCCTCAAAACTGCTCAGAAAATCGTCGATAGCTATGGTGACAATACCATTGACGAAATTCTGGAACATCCTGAAAAGCTAGAAAGTATTGCAGGACTCTCTGTCAAAAACCGTGAGGCTTTTGTTTCCACCCTCCGTCTCAACTATGGGACAGAAATGGTTTTGGCTAAACTTGCCAACTACGGCATTCCCAATAAACTAGCCTTTCAGATTCAAGACTTTTACAAGGAAGAAACTCTTGATGTGGTTGAAAATTATCCCTATCAACTGGTTGAGGATATCAAGGGTTTGGGCTTTACCATTGCTGACCAATTAGCTGCCGAACTAGGCATCGAAAGTCAAGCTCCTGAGCGCTTCCGCGCTGGCCTTGTCCACAGTCTCTTTCAAGGCTGTATGGATACGGGCGATACCTATATGGAAGCCCGAGATTTGCTGGAACAAACCCTGACTCTCCTAGAGTCTTCCCGTCCCGTGGAACTCGATCCCAGCCAAGTTGCTCAGGAATTATCTCATCTGATCGAAGAAGATAAGGTTCAGCAGATTGATACCAAAATCTTTGATAACAGCCTCTTTTTCGCCGAAGAAGGCATCCGCAATAACTTGGTTCGTATCCTCGAAAAAGGAAAGCAAAAGAGTCATGATTTGGAAGCCATTCAAAAGCATATCGCTAGTGTTGAGGAAGAACTGGGTATCCAATACGATAGCATCCAAAAGCAGGCTATCTGCGACGCCATCCAGAACAAGGTCTTTATCCTGACAGGTGGACCTGGTACTGGTAAGACGACTGTTATCAATGGGATTATCGCTGTTTATGCCCTCTTAGAAGGACTCGATCTCAGAAAAAAAAGCAACTTACCTATTCTTCTCGCTGCACCAACTGGTCGAGCGGCTCGGCGCATGAATGAATTGACAGGTTTGCCAAGTGCTACCATCCACCGCCATTTGGGAATGACGGGTGATGATGATACCAGCCATCTGGAAGATTATCTGGATGCCGACTTCATCATCGTGGATGAGTTTTCTATGGTGGACACTTGGCTAGCTAACCAACTCTTCTCCAATATCTCCTCAAATAGTAAAATTCTCATCGTGGGTGATAGCGACCAGTTACCTTCTGTCAGTCCTGGACAAGTCTTAGCTGACCTACTCCAGATTCAACTGATTCCGCAGACTCGCTTGGAACGGATTTACCGTCAGAGCGAAGAATCAACTATCGTTACCTTGGCAAGTCAGATTCGACAAGGCATCTTGCCAGCCGACTTTACCCAGAAAAAAGCAGACCGTTCCTACTTTGAAATCGCTAGTGGCCATATCCCCGCTACCATTGAGAAAATCCTCGGTGCCGCCCTCAGAAGTAGCATTTCAGCTCGTGATATTCAGGTGCTGGCGCCTATGTATCGAGGAACTGCTGGTATTGACGCCATCAACCAACTCATGCAAGACCTGCTCAATCCTCTTCAAAAGGGGCAAGTTAGCTTTGAAGCAACTCAGTGTCACTATCGAACAGGGGACAAGGTCATTCACCTAGTCAACGACGCCGAAGTCAATGTCTTTAACGGAGACCTAGGCTACATCACAGATTTGATTCCTGGAAAATACACCGAGTCCAAACAAGACGAGATTGTCATTGATTTTGATGGCAATGAGGTCATCTATCCTCGAAACGAATGGTACAAGATTCGTCTGGCCTATGCCATGAGTATTCATAAGTCGCAGGGAAGTGAGTTTCCCGTTGTCATCCTTCCCATCACCAGTTCCAGCAAGCGCATGCTGGAGCGCAATCTCATCTACACAGCTATCACACGGGCCAAGAGCAAACTCATCCTTCTTGGCGAATTACAGGCCTTTGACTATGCAGTTAACCATATCGGAACTGCCCGCAAGACCTATCTGATTGAACGTTTCGCTGACTTGATGGAAAACGCCGAGGAAACCAACCAACTTGCAACCGATACTGCTACCTCAACAGAAACTGAACAATCCTACATCCTAACTGAGGAAAACTGGTCTAGCATCCCAGCCATGATTGGGATTACAGACGCAGACTTAAAAGAGATTTTTGGAAAATAGTACAGCAGAAAGCCCACCTAGTCAGGTGGGCTCTTTTCTCTTTTAAGATTATTTTACTGTTGCAGTGCTTGTAATCAATTCAACAGCTTTTTTGATTGCGATATCGTGTTTCAACATGTCAGCTGAAAGCAAGTTTTGTACTTGTGCAACTTCCATATTGTAGTCTGCTGCCAATTGCTCGATTTCTTTTTGGATTTCTTCTTCAGTAGCGTCAAATCCTTCAGCTTTGGCAACTGCTTCGATAACAAGGTTAGTCTTGGTACGTGACTCAGCTTCTGCTTCGTATTGTTTGTGAAGGTCTTCTTGAGTAGTTCCTGTGATTTGGAAGTACATGTCAGGGTTGATCCCTTGACGTTGCAAGTTTCCAAGGAATTCATTTACTGAACGGTGAACTTCTTCGTGGATCATTTCTTCTGGAAGTTCTACGATTTCAGCATTTTCTACAGCTTTATCGATTGCTGCACCTTCAACGGCATCTTTGTATGCTTCTTCTTTCGCAGCAGTCAATTCTTTGCGGTATTTTTCTTTCAATTCGTCAAGAGTTTCTACTTCTTCGTCGATATCTTTTGCAAGTTCATCGTCAAGAGCTGGAACTTCTTTAGCTTTTACTTCGTGAATAGTTGTCACGAATTTAGCTTCTTTACCTGCAAGGTCTTCTGCTTGGTAGTCTTCTGGGAATGTTACGACAACGTCAACAGTTTCGCCAGCTGAGTGTCCAACCAATTGGTCTTCAAAACCAGGGATAAATTGACCTGATCCAAGTCCAAGTGAGAAGTTTTCACCTTTTCCACCGTCAAATTCAACACCGTCGATAGAACCAACGAAGTCAATAACAACAGTGTCGCCATTTTCAGCAGCGCCTTCTTTGATAACCAATTCAGCCAAGTTGTTGCGTTCGCGTTCGATACGTTCTTCAACGTCAGCGTCAGTTACTTCTTTTTCTACATCTACTGATACTTCAAGGTTTTTGTAGTCACCCAATTTTACTTCAGGTTTTGTCACGACTTCAGCTGTGATAACCCAGTCTTGACCTTTTTCCATTGAAGTCACATCGATTTTTGGTTGTGCAACGACTTCAAGACCAGCTTCTTTTACTGCAGCTTCATAAGCGTTTGGCAAAAGAGCGTTCATAACGTCTTGGTAAAGTGACTCTTCACCAAATTTTTGGTCGAAGATAGGACGTGGAAGGTGACCTTTACGGAAACCTGGAACGTTAAGAGATTTCTTTACTGAGTTGAAGACACGGTCCAATTCTGGTTTGATTTGGTCTTGAGAGATAGTGAAAGTCAAGACACCACGGTTTGTTTCTTTGTTTTCAAATGATACAGACATTCTGTCATTTCTCCTTAAATTTTTTAATACAGTCCATTATATCATAGATTAACCTTATTTTTCAAGTCATGAATGCGCTTTTCAATGATGCTAAAGGTACTTGCTTGCTTCCCTGATACTGAGTTCAGCCATTCTTTCCCTGTTTTTTTCGATGAAGCTTGCTACCCATTCCGGATTGGTTTTGGAGTAGTCTCTTAGGGCCCAGCCGATGGCTTTGTTGATAAAAAATTCTGTCTGGTCCAGATTGTTGAGCAGGATCTTTTCCATCAGTTGGACATTTGTTTTCTCTTTCCTTAACAACTGGTGGTTAATAGCGACTCGTCTCAGCCAGATATTATCTGATAAACTCCATTGGAGGATGATTTCTCCCAGTTCTGGCTTGTCATATACCAAACTTCCTACTACTCGGTCTAGAATATCTACCGTATCCCACCAGGACTTGGTCACAACCAGACGCTCAAGCTTAGGCAAATCATTCTCTGTTAGATAAGACTGCATAGTTTTCAAATAGTTGGCAGCCACATACTGGTATTCTCTAGGCTCCTTTTCCCAGCAAGTGTCTACAAAATCCCAATCGATGAGCTTTGTTTTTTTCGCGCTTGGAAAGTATTTTTTATAAAGGGCATTTCTTTCAGGAGCTGCAATACCTAAAAAGGAAAATTGGTAGCGCATATAGGCTTCCATGGGCCCTGCTTTATGCAGATCTTTTGCCGCTTCTAGCTCCTCAAGTATATCTGCAAGACTCATCTAAAAATCCTCCTGCCCTACCAAGTGGTGCTGAAAGGCATAGACCGCCGCCTGAGTGCGATCACTGACCTCAAGCTTGGCAAGGATGTTGGACACGTGGGTCTTGACCGTCTTGAGAGAGATAAAGAGTTCATCTGCGATGCGCTGATTTTCGTAGCCCTTGGCGATGAGTTGAAGCACGTCACGTTCACGAGCAGTCAATTCCTCATGAAGTTCCATATGATTGCGGTGGTATTCAACCTTCTTGCTGACCTCTTGTTCAATAGCAAGTTCACCAGCTGCGACCTTACGGACAGCGTGGAGCAGTTCGTCTGCACTAGAAGTCTTGAGCATATAGCCTTTGGCACCAGCGTTCAAGACCGGCATGATTTTTTCATTGTCCAAGTAAGAGGTCACAATCAAAATCTTGGCTTCAGGCCATTCTTTGAGGATGGCTAAGGTAGCATCAATCCCATTCATCTCAGGCATGACAATATCCATGACAATGACATCTGGGCGCAGTTCCAAGGCCAACTCAATACCTTGAGACCCATTGGCCGCCTCGCCCACAACTTCTACATCGTCTTGGAGGTCAAAGTAGCTTTTCAAGCCCAATCGGACCATTTCATGGTCATCTACCAGTAAAATTTTCATCTCTACTCCTTTATCATTCCTTGTCTAGCAAGGGAATACGGATATCAACCGCTAGTCCTTGCTTAGGTGCTGTCAAGAGTTGAACAGTACCTGCCATATCTTCGACCCGCTCCTTAATATTTCTCAGTCCATAACTCAAGTCGTCTAAGCTCCCTAACTGGAAACCAATCCCATTGTCCACTACCTTTAGCTGCAATTCAACATCTGTCTGATAGAGATAGACATCCAAACAAGATGCCTGAGCATGGCGAAGGGTATTGCTGATCAACTCCTGAATAATGCGGAAGATGTGCTCTTCGATTTTCTTAGGCAATTTAGACACATTTTGCTTGAGACTTACCTTGAGATCACTCTTGTCCTCAAGTTCTTTTAAGAGAATTTGAATCCCTTCAACCAGACTCTTGTCTTCCAACTCAACGGGTCGCAAATGCAAGAGCAAGACCCGTAGATCTTTCTGGGCTGTTTCGAGGATGGCTGCGACACTTTGCAACTGGATCTGCATCTTTTCTCTATCAAGCTTCAAAGCCTGCTGACTGACACCTGATAAAATCATATGCGCCGCAAACAACTCCTGACTAACCGTATCATGTAAGTCACGCGCTATCCGCTTCCGTTCTTTCTCGATGATTTCTTCTTCCTTGACTAGGCTTTGGTTTTCAGCCTTTTGAACAGCTTCTGTCAAAAGATTGAGCTTACCAGATAAGGACTTGAAACTGGCATCCAAGTCTGGATCTGCAAAAGAAACTAGTTCTTTCCCTGCTAATAAGCGCTTGAGATTGACCTGCATTTTTCTGCGAGAAATTTCTTCCATCACCCTCCAAAAGAGGACAAAAAAGAAGGACATGGAAAGACTAAAGACAAAGATCAAGAAGATTAACTTTTCCAGTTTTTCGATATCTTGTAGCAAATAGGACCAATCAAGATTGAGAATATCCAGTAGACTATTGGTCAAAAAGAGGATAAAAAGGAGAGAAGTCAGCCCGATTAATAGATAGGATTGCTTTTTCATCCTCTAACCACCTCCACATCTCCAATCATACTGGTTAGGAAAATTTTGACGCTCTTGTTACTCTTGAGGTAGTCTCTGGTTTCCTGATGATAGTGTTCATTACGAAGGGATCTCTTAGGTTGATGAAGGAAGGTAAGATCTCCATAAAGACAGTTGACACTGAGGCTGATTTCCACATCTACAGGTACGATAATCCTAGTCGTTCCGACCATTTTTCTAAGGATAATGACATTGTCATGATTGGTTAGGATAACTCTTTCTAGATGAATGGTGTCCTTGCCCATGAGGCGAAAGAGGTTGATATCATCAAATTGGCAGGTCTGGTGACTAGAGAAATGATGGAGATTGCCAAACCAAGGATTGCGTTCATTTTTAATCGTCACCACCTCTTCAAAGACCAAGTCCGTCTCCTCTCTTTCTTGATTCATCATCGGATAAAGAAGAAAGAGACTATAGATAACTGCCACAAAGATAGCTAAAATCACAAAGGGATTGAGCATGACGATGAAAAAGAAAAGAATGGTTGCAACAAGGAGAAAAGCATTGTTGCCTTCTTTCCCTGTATAATAGCGGAGCAAGAGCAAAAAGAGGAATAGAATCAGCAGAAAACGCGAAAAATGCTCTGATACCATCAAAATCAGAGCTCCCGTCAATAGACAGGCTTCAATAAATAAAAAGATTTGAAATTTTTTCATAGCTGCATCCTCTCCCTTCTATTTTATCACAATTCAAAAAAGTCACCTCGGTCTGAGGATGGAAAAAGGAGATGGGACAGAAATCGCTCGTACAAGCTTGGTTTCATCAACTCACTACAGTTGACAAAAGGCTACAAAAAAGGGCGGGATTCTTGTCCCGACCTCTCTACATCTGATCTTTTGCTTCTTTGAGTTTGCCATAAAGAATATAGTCTACGTTTTGCAAATCCGCTATGGTGGCACAGTTAAGGGCACACATGATCAAACGCAGATCGTCTTTCCAGCCTTGGACAATGCCAATCACCTCTTCGACGGAATAGGTTTCAATCAACTCTAGAACGGTACGTGACAGTCCCACAGCCTTGGCTCCAAAGACCAGGCACTTAATCATATCAAGCGGGTTCCGAACACCTCCACTGACCAAGAGTTCGACCTTGTCTTTCCAGCCTTGGGCATTGAGAAGGGCTTGCATGGTGGATTGTCCCCATTGATTGAGGTAGTCACGCTGACCACTACGACGGTTTTCAATGTAGGCAAAACTGGTACCACCACGACCTGACAGGTCAAAGGTTCGAACACCCAGTTCATAGGCTCTCCCGATGGTCTTGGCATCCATGCCAAAACCGACTTCTTTTAAAACAAGAGGAACAGGGATGCGTTTGCTATAATCTGCTAGATGCGATTGCCAGCTTCTGAACTTCCTTTCTCCCTCGGGCATGAGCAATTCCTGCATGACATTGACATGCACCTGCAGGAGAACAGGATCCATTGCTTGCACAGTCTGAAGTCCTAGGTCAACAGGCTTGTCCAATCCAATATTGGTTCCAAGGAGGAGATTTGGATGGCTAGATTTGACAGAAAAAGAGCCATCTGTTGGATCTTTTAGGGCTGCGCTATAAGAACCCGTCACAAATAAAATCCCACAGGCTTCTGCCACCTGAGCCAGCTTTTGATTGATTTCTTTACCTTTTTTGCTCCCACCCGTCATGGCATTGATATAAAAAGGAAAGTCCCACTTTCGACCTGCAAATTCTGTAGACAAATCAATCTCATCTAGGTCATAGAGCGGTAGCGAAGAGTGGATTAACTCAACCTCATCAAAGCTATTATAGGAGCTTTTTTGCTCAAGGGCATAGCGGATGTGCTCGTCCTTACGATTTGTCGTCATGTCCTATCCTTTCTTGGTATAAGAGCTCAATCCCCAGATCGGCCCAGCGATTTTTAAAGGTTTCAGTTGATTGCTCATCAAAACTCAAGGCAATACCACAGTCACCACCACCAGCACCACTACTCTTGGCAACAGCCAGCAAATCTTGACTGGCTTCTTTCAACTGTCTCAGCGAAGGTGTGTATATATCTGGGCTCAAGCCTTCTAAGAGCTGGCTGGCTGTTTCCACCTGCTCGATGATGTTTTCTGCATTCCCCTGCTCCAAGGCTTCTACCAAAGCAGACACCATTGCTTTTGAGGATGTTAAAAAATTCTGGTCTATGTTTTGCTTGATTTGCTGAACCATTTGACTCGATACAGCCACTTCCTTGGTCCATCCCACTAGGAAATCACATTCTAGACCTGGTTTTATCTGTGAGATAGAAAAACCCCAATCGCGCTCCAAAACTGTCGCCAAGTTTTCTTCTTCCAACCACGTAGCTATCTTCTTTCGATCAAACGACTGGTAGAGAACCAAATTCTCTGCCACAATACAGGCAAGGTCTCCCATAGAACCATTGTCGCCTCGCTTGAGCAAGACCGCGCTAGCCAGCTTGAACAAGAGTTCCGGATCAACCGTAATATCATATAGGGCCAGTAGGGCCTTGATCACCAAGACAACGACGCTACCACTAGAACCCAGACCAAACTTTTTGCCTTCCCGTTCCATTTTTCCACTGATTTCTAGAGAAAAAGGCCTTAAATCCTGACCTCGATAGGTCAAAAAATCTTCCACTAAAGCAATCGTTTCTTGAATCAAGCTGTAGGCAGGATTTGGCGTCAAGTCCACTGCAAAATCAAACATATCTGAATAGATACGGTAGCTATCAGAAAAGGCAATCTCTCCTTTCATATAGATAGGTATCGCCTTTATCAAGGCTAACTGTCCTGGCTCTAAAATAGCATATTCACCCGCCCAATAGAGTTTTCCGCAAGTTTTAACAGCAATCATCTTGGCTCAAATCCTTTGTTTTTGACACAATCAAGCGATAACGTTGACCGAAGATTTCTGACAAATGCTCCAAGTCTTTCTCCTGACAGAGGACTTTGACATTGGGACCAGCATCCATGGTAAAGTAGCAGGCCTCCCCTTGCCCACGAAGCTGGCGAACAAAATCCATCGCTTCATAAGTCGCATCCGTTAGATAAGAAAAGGATGGTGATGCTGTTTTTGTCGTAGCGTGCATAGCAAGGGCATTTTTCTCAGTCAATTCCCCAACCTTGGTAAAGTCATTCTCTTTGAGATAAACCAGCATATCCTGATAATCCTTCTCAGACTGGCGTACCCAGTCATCAAAGGTCGTCGAGGTTTCCACACAGAGTTTCATCCCATCACGGCTAGAAATTGGTTTTTTCTTGTCCTCTAGCACCAACATGATCATAGCTAGCTTCAAGTCAGTATCAACAGGGTAAATCTCTCCACTATCCTTGTCCCAGGCACCGAGTGGCCCATAAAAACTACGAGAGGAAGAACCTGAAGCGAACTTAGCCTCCTGTGCCAACTGACTTCTATCCAATCCAAGCTGGAAATAAGCATTGCATGCCTTGACCAAGGCGGACAAACCACTAGAACTAGAGGACAGGCCCGCTGCGGTCGGCATGTTGTTTTGGGTATCGATACGGACAAATCCCTCACCTTCTGGACGGTAGCGGTCAATGATTTTGCTCATTTTGGCATGCTCAGCCTCATTTTGGAGCTGACCATTGATATAAAAGGCATCAGCCGTCGCAAGGGCTGGCAGAGGCGACAAGGTCGTCTCTGTATACATATTTTCCAAAGTCAGAGAGATACTGCTAGTAGCAGGAACCATCTCTTTTTCTTTTTTCTTTCCCCAGTATTTGATAATGGCAATATTTGCGTAGGAACGTACTGTTACAGGCTTTCGATCCATGTCTGAACAGCTCCTTTCTCTTCTAATCGTTTTGCTAGTTCTTGTGCTTGGTCCAGATTGGCTACCAAGGCGATAATACAGCCTCCTAGTCCACCACCACTCATCTTGGCGCCTAGAGCACCATGGCTAATAGCCGTTTCAACGAGGGAGTCTGCCTCAGGGCTGCTGACACCAATTTCTTTTAAATGTAAATGCGCTTGACTGAGGATTTGTCCCAGTCCCTCAGCATCTTTTCGTCTAATCGCATCTTCTGCCTGCTGGGTCAATTCTCCCAAGGCATGCAAAAACGGTAGGGCATCCTTCCCCTTGCTTTGAACCACTTGGATGGCTTCACGAGTGTGACCATACACGCCCGTATCTGCAATAATCAAATAAGCGGATAGTTCCATCTTAAGCTCTGTAAATCCAACGTTTTTAATAAAGCGAATAGGTTGGTCACTGAGACAGGTCTTGGCATCCAACCCGCTTGGATTCATATGGGCAATCATCTCAGCCCGATTGACCAAGATTTCTAATATATCATGAGGCAGGTCGGCTTGATAGTAGTCAAAAACAGCTCGAATGGCTGCTATGCTGATAGCTGCTGACGAACCCATTCCCCGTTTTTCAGGGATAGCCGAGTCAATCACACAGCGAATGCAGGCCTCTTTAATCTCTAAATATTCTAACGAAGCATAAACTGCCATGGACAAAGTATCCTCCTCATAAAGACGCCACGGACTCGCTGCAGGAACTACCTTACATGTCACCTCTACCTCTAAGAGAGGCAGGGAAATGGCAGGATAGCCGTATACAACAGCGTGCTCTCCTATTAAAATAATCTTACTATGTGCCTGACCGACACCAACTTTTTTTATCATGTTTTCCTTTAATCAGACGGAAAGACCGTCTTGCTTTTCATACAGTTGTATTTCCTCCTATCTATTTTATTATATTTTCACAAAAAAAGCGATTGTTTCCTTCACAATCGCCCCTTTCATTATTGGATCCATTCGCCATTATAATTGACGTAATAGCCTTCTACAGTCGTATTCACTGCTAAGGCGCCTGAGTTATAAGCATAGTACCATTTCCCTCCGACCTGGAACCAGCCTGTCTTCATGTCACCATTACTTGCGTTTAGATAATACCACGTCGAACCTTCCTGATACCAACCAGTTGCCATAGCTCCTGATGAACGGAGGTAGTACCACTTGTTCCCCAGGTATTGCCAGCCCGTTTTCATATCGCCATTTGGCTCGTCTAAATAATACCAAGTGGAGCCTTCCTGATACCAACCAGTTGCCATGGCTCCTGATGAACGGAGATAGTACCACTTATTGCCAAGTTGTTGCCACCCAGTTTGCATAATTCCAGTTTCTGGGTCTAGGTAGTACCATGGAGCAGGTTTGCTTCTGTCAATGCCAAAAATAACATGAAAATCTTGAGTCCAACCCTTAGCCATTTCACCAATTGGTAGTGGATAGTAAGGATCATCACCAGAACTTCCTAGCTTATTTAAATAATACCAATGACCATCTTCATAAATCCAACCTGTCTTCAAGGCGTAATCTGCATCGAAGTAATAGGCTCTCTTCTCGGCAGAAGGATTGTACTGTTCACCATATACTTTTCCTGTATTTTCAGACGATTTTGCCTCTAAGACTTGTTTCTCTATCTGTTCTAGCAAAGCTCCATCCGGACCAAAGTAATACCATCTTTGTTGGAGCCCAATTTCTTTTACCCCATGATTATCAAATAAATTATCGCGATAGCCTGATCCTGAAATTTCTATGTATTGCCAACCGACAACCATTTCTCCTCTATCACCAAAATAGTACATTTTCCCGTCAATCTTATGCCAATAGATTGCTTTATGGTCATCTTTTATATAATATCTTCTATTGTCCTTATCAACAAACTGTCCACCTGTGGTATCCGCCAATACGGTGCTTGTCGCTAGCAAACTAAAGAAAAAGACGGCTAGTCCAACTTGCATCATTATTTTAAATTTTTTCATTCGATCTTTCCTCCATAACTGATTGTAGCAAAGAGTTGACTGTATGTCAATATATAGAAATCCCTCAAAAAAAGCAGTTACACAACTGCAACTGCTTTTCTATTCTTGCATGGTGTACCCAACACCACGCACGGTTTTAATGTAGCTTTTTTGACCTTTTACATCAAGCTTGCTACGTAGATAACGGATATAAACATCCACGATATTGGTCTCTGTCGCACTTTCGTACTTCCAAACACTTTCCAACAACTGCTCACGAGTCAAGACCTTCTTGCTTCCCATGAGAGTGGCCAAAAGGTCATACTCACGGCGCGTCAGAGCAATCATCTCCTCGCCACGATAAACGGTATGATGTTCTACATCCATACGTAGGTTACGGTATGACGTTGGGACCTTCATCTGACTACAGTGTTGGTCAATGAAGTCCCGACCTCGGAAAATCGCTGAAATACGAGCCACCAGCTGATCAATAATCACTGGCTTATAGATGTAAGAAACGGCGAATCGCTGGATTGTCTCAATCTGGTCTTGCAATTCTTCGCGATGGTCCAAGACTATAATCACTGAGGCTGGTTTTGTCCGACTAAGCCTCTCTGCAAAATCCTGGGCTGTCATATCCCCCAGACGAGCATTCAGTAAAATCAAGTCATAATCTGTCTGGAGAGCCATGGAGAGGGCTTTTTGCCCCTTCTCTACAAGATCAACACGGTATTGCTCTTTTTGGAGTTCCAGACTGAGAAAACGAGCGAGATTTCGTTCTTTCTCATGTAATAAAATCCGTTTCCCCATGGCAGACCTACTTATTTTTCGTCATACCAAGAGTAGTGGAAGATTCCTTCTTTGTCTTTACGTTGGTAAGTATGGGCACCAAAGTAGTCACGTTGTGCTTGGATTAAGTTAGCAGGAAGGTCTGCTGAACGATAGCTATCAAAGTAAGTAATAGCTGCTGAGAAAGTTGGCACTGGTACACCAGCTTGAACAGCAAGAGCTACGATATCACGAACTGCTTGTTGGTACTTGGCAGTAACATCCAAGAAGTACTCATCCAAGAGAAGGTTTGCAAGGTCTGCATCACGGTTGTAGGCATCTGTGATCTTTTGCAAGAAACGAGAACGGATGATACAGCCATCACGCCAGATAGAGGCGATGTCTGCAAATGGCAAGTTCCAGTTATTTTCTTTAGAAGCCACACGCAATTGGGCAAATCCTTGTGCGTATGAGATAATTTTTGAGAAGTAAAGTGCTTGACGGATCTTTTCGATCAACTCAGCCTTGTCTCCTTCAAATTTGAAGGCAGCTGGTTTTGGAAGAACCTTGCTTGCATGCACACGTTCTTCTTTGTAAGTTGAAATGTAGCGAGCAAATACTGATTCAGTGATGAGTGACAATGGCACACCAAGGTCAAGAGCTGATTGGCTAGTCCATTTACCAGTTCCCTTGTTCCCTGCAGCATCAAGGATATAGTCTACGATTGGTCCATCCTGACCTTCATCGTCTTTACGGCTCAAGATATCAGCTGTGATTTCGATCAAGTAGCTGTCCAATTCACCCTTGTTCCACTCAGTAAAGATTTCAGCCATATCTTCTGCAGAAAGACCAAGCAAGTGTTGCATCAAGTCATAGCTTTCTGCGATTAATTGCATGTCACCATACTCGATACCGTTGTGAACCATTTTTACATAGTGACCAGCTCCATCAGGACCGATGTAAGTCACACATGGTTTGCCATCTTCTGGTGCTTTAGCTGAGATTTCTTCAAGAACATCAGCAACCAATTCGTAGGCTTCTTTTTGTCCACCAGGCATGATAGAAGGACCTTCAAGGGCACCTTTTTCACCACCGGAAACTCCAGTACCGATAAAGTTGATCCCTGAGTTTGCCAATTCTTCATTACGACGGATGGTATCTTTATAGAAAGTGTTTCCTCCGTCAATCAAGATATCACCCTTGTCGAGGTGTGGAAGAAGGGCTTGAATTGTAGCATCTGTACCAGGTCCAGCTTGAACCATGAGCATGATACGACGAGGTTTTTCGATTGAGTTTACAAAGCTTTCCACGTCATAGCTTGGCACAAAGTTCTTTTCAGGATGGCAAGCAATCACGTCTTCTGTTTTTTCTTTACTACGGTTGTAAATGGCAACTGTATAACCACGAGATTCGATATTTAGGGCAAGGTTACGACCCATTACGGCCATACCTACGACACCAAAGTTAGCTTTTGTCATGTGACACTCCTCTTATTTCATTTGTTTTATTTTATCATTTTTACCTATGAAAGGAAAGAATTTTGTAACGGACTCCTAATAGTCCAAGTCATCTGCATGACCAGAACCATTCCCTACAAAGTAACCCGTCTTACAGTTGAGGGTGAAGAGGTAGGTTCCATCCGGTTTGTAGAGGTTGTAATAGCCGTTTCCGTTTACAATATTGACACGTTCGAGAATGTATTGGTTGCCAGTGATGTAGCCACGTGCACGTGATGTTGCTAGGATCTGTTCCAATACACCATCTGCAAACGTCCAGGCAGGATTGTTGCTATCGTCTACAGCTGATTGGTTATACGGTACACGACTAAGTCCTCTCTGTAGATTTACACCATCACCAGATAAACCACCATTTGTATCTCTAGCTGGTGCCGTAGTGCTTGTTGAAGGCGTCGTACTGCTTGCATTGTTTTCTGTAGCGGAACTTGAACTTGCTTGACTTGAGCTGGAACTTGAGCTGGAAGCACTGGTTTGTTGGCTCTTACCAAGGCTAATCGCCTGAGCTAACAGTTTATCAAGCTCTGTATTTCCCGTTTTAACTTCCGTGAACTTAGCATCCGCCTTGGCTTTAGCATTGGTATCCAAGACACCGTCAGTAATAGCTGGACTTTCAAAGAGGGCATTGATATCTTGAATGGCCTTGATTTGAGTTGCTAGGCTATCGTATTTTGACTTAGCTAGTGTATAATCACGGCTACCTTCTAACTTATCTAGCAAGTTTTTTAGCTGGCTCAACTTATCGAACTGGCTATTTTTTAAAGCAGTCTTATTGGCATCTGTATAGAAGGAGTCATAAAGCGTATTGAACTCTTGCAAGTCGGTTTGCGATTCTTGATTTCCTGAAGATGCTTGAGAAGACTGAATTTCTTGGTTTGAACGAGATACCTGACGGTAGACATAATACGTCCCAGCAAGAACAAGAATCGCAGCTACCACAGAAACGATGGTAATCACACGTTTCTTTTTAGAGCCTGTTTCAGGTTCCGTCTGTACTGATCGTGATAGGGAAGTGTAGGTTTCTTCTTGTTCCTCATTTTCCTCATTCATTTCCTTGGATGCTGTTTCTGTTAAAACGAGAGGCTCTATTTCAGTACTTTCTTCATCTTGAAGTGGAGGAACAAACTGAGTAGTTTCTTCATTGTCTATCTCTTCAATAGATTCCTCGGAAACCACATCTGAACCTTCTACCTCTCCAGAAAGTTCACTTGTTTCACGAACTTCTTGGATCAATTCCTCTAAGTTTCGAGTAGAAGCCAATTCTTCTTTTTCAAACTGACGAGTTTCGAACTTATCTGCCTCGATCTCTTCGCGGTGCCGTTTGATGTATTTGTCCAAGATATTATCTTCAGGCAATACTCCAGCCTCAACCTCTTCATTCTTACGAATTGCTTGACCAACAGTCAAATCTTTTGCTTTGTCAAAGTCGAATTGTGGCTCTTGCTGTTCTTTTTTATGACGATCATGTCTTTTCTTGCTCATGAGTTTACCTTTCTATTTTACCTCTTGGCGTTTCACACGCTGACCAAAGTACTGATACAAATCCACTTTTAAGGTCCCGTTATACAGTTTTCGTTTTTTATCAGCTGGGCTTCCGTACTTACTTTCAAATGCTTCATCACTGGTCAGGATAAATTTACTCCAGGTTTTCAGTGGCGCAAACACCTGTCCCATCTCAGCATAGAGCTTGGTAACTCCTGCATCATCAGACAAACGCTCACCATATGGAGGATTGGAGATGATGACACCATTTACCTTGTCCGAGCGCAAGTCTTGTACCCGCATTTGTTTAAAGGTGATATCACCTGCCACACCTGCTGCTTGAGCATTTGCCTTGGCAATTTCAACCATACGAGCGTCTATATCACAGCCCATGATATCCAGTTCCAGTTCACGGTCAATTTTCTTGGCAGCATCCGTACGCACTTCTTGAATTAACCGATCGCTGACCCAGTTCCATTCTTCAAAAGCAAAGGAACGGCGAAGACCAGGGGCCATCTTCTTAGCTATCATAGCCGCCTCGATACAGAAGGTTCCTGAACCACAGGTCGGATCAATCAAGGGCTTGTCTGGATACCAGTTTGAGAGTTGTAAAATGGCTGCTGCCATGTTTTCTTTGATAGGCGCTCCACCCTTTTCCGTACGATAACCACGTTTAAAAAGGCTAGAACCTGTCGTGTCAATCATGACAGTTGCCACATCTTTCAGGATAGATACCTCAATCTTAAACTCAGGACCAGTTTCCATCAAAGGAACTCCTTCTGGGCGGGCATAGTGTTTTTGTAATTTCTTCACAACAGCTTTCTTAGAAATAGCCTGAACACTGGGCTCGTTATGAAGTTTAGACTTAACACATTTGGCCTTTGAAATCGGGAAACGCGCCCCAAGTGGGAGATAGTTTTCCCAATCTAGAGCAAAAACTCCTTGAAAGAGCTCTTCAAAGGTCTTTGCAGGGAAGCTTCCAACTACAATCTTGATGCGATCCGCTGCACGAAGCCAAAGATTGGTCTTAATGATTGCCCGCACATCACCGTGGAAACGAACACGGCCGTTTTCAACCTGGCAATCATAGCCTAATTCTCGCACCTCACGTCCAACGACAGCCTCAAGACCCGCTGCAGCAGTTGCGATTAAATTAAATTGTTCTTTCATTTCTAGTCTTGCAAGACCTTTCTCTTGTTCACTTTAAAAAATGAGGTTGAGAAAGATTTCTCAGCCCCAACCTATATGCAATTTTCTATAAGCCATGTTTTGTTCCAGAAGTGACTAGGACCACTTCCTTCGATAATCATCTGTCTACCGCTAACAGCATAACTCTGCTAGCAGTCAGAGTACTACGTTCGTTTCCGTGCACTCCATGCCCCGACCAAAATTTGGGTTGCTAGCTTGAGGGGTTTACCGCGTTCCACTCTCTCTGTTTCCAGAGAGACTCCGTCACTGTGGCACTTTCAAGCCTAATCTGACTTATCCGAAGACTTAGCCATTTCGACTGCCGTAACGATCTCTCGTCCCTAGGCTTATGGTTTCGCCTAGCACAAACACTACAGGCATCACAGCCTGTGCTAGCATGGACTTTCCTCATGAAAAGAGAATCTCTTCACGCGATTATCCAAAAATTGCATTTATGCACTTGATAGACACTCAATTATACATCTTCATTGTCTAAAATTTGTTTACCAAACACTTCTTTTTCAAGTCGATTCAATCGTTTCAAGATATCAAAGTTTGTCATCGAGGTAGAAGCGGTAACTTCGATAGAATCAGGCTGAGTGGGAACTGACTGTGGTTTACGAGACAATTCATCCTTCAAATCCGCTATCTCTTGACGAAGAGATTTGACCAAAGCCGCATAAGTCTCATAATCCTTAATCACATCATCGAGGAATTCATCCACCTCTGCTTTACTGTATCCACGTACTTCACGTCCAAACTCTTGTTCAAAAATATCTTTTGCTGAAAATATAATACTTGCCATGTCTCTCTCCATTCTGGGTTACTAGTATTATTATATAAAAAAAGACAAGTAAAAATCAAGGTCAAAGGGTTACTTTTCAGAAAAATTTTCTGCTAGTTCATTTAACTCATCAAATGTTAATTGCCTTGTAACATAGTCCGCTTGATTTTTCATCATTTGGTAAAAATATTGTAACTTAGTTTTGTTTTCTTCATCATAAAAAAGATAGCAAATATCTGTGTTCTCTAGTAAAAATTTCTGATAATCACGTAGTTGTCCCTTGTGTTCATACTGTGAATAGGCATATTTGACAAAATCAACTTGCTTGAATTCGCTCAACTTCACTTGATTGGCTTCATTCCAGTTACTGCCATGGGTTTCAAAATCAAAAATGGTCGCCAGCTGAAATCCATAGTCTATTTTCATGTCTTTCGCCACCTGAAGTACCCAGTACTCAAAACCCAGAGCCCCAGTAAAGACAAGCCAGTTCACCCCATCCTCTGCTAGACGTTCCAGGTCTCTCCGAATAGCTGTTTTGATAATATCAACGCGAATATCCTTGTCATTAAAGAGACCAAGGTCGAAGGCTGAATAGCCTAAAATCAAGGCTGATGTCATTTTTAACCCTTTCTTTGTAAATTTATGATATAATAGAGTGATGTTATTGTACCAATAAGGAGAATTATGGTCAACTATCCACATAAAATTTCATCTCCGAAGAGACAAGCGCCCCTTTCACAAACTAAAAATTTCGCAAATCGGGGAATGTCTTTTGAAAAGATGATCAACGCTACGAACGATTATTACTTGTCGCATGGGATGGCAGTGATTCACAAGAAACCGACTCCCATCCAAATCGTACGTGTCGACTATCCCCAACGAAGTCGAGCCAAGATCGTTGAAGCCTACTTTAGACAAGCTTCAACCACAGACTATTCAGGGGTTTATGAGGGATACTACATCGACTTTGAAGCAAAGGAAACCAGGCAAAAACATGCGATTCCGATGAAGAATTTTCATCTTCATCAGATCCAGCATATGGAACAAGTCCTTGCCCAGCAAGGAATCTGCTTTGTACTCCTTCACTTTTCTTCTCAGCAAGAAACCTACTTATTACCGGCTGTTGACCTGATTCGTTTCTATCATCAAGATAAGGGACAAAAGTCAATGCCACTTGGATATATTCGAGAAAATGGATATAGGATTGAGCTGGGTGCCTTTCCCCAGATTCCCTATCTCGATATTATCAAAGAACATTTACTAGGTGGTAAAACAAGATGAACAAACAAACTATCCTGCGAATAGCTAAATATATCAGTATCTGCTTCTTAACTGTATTTATCGCAGCTATTATGCTGGGCGGAGGTCTCTTTCTCTACTATGTTAGCAAGACTCCAGCCCTATCTGAAAGTAAACTAGTCGCTACAACGTCTAGTAAAATTTATGACAATAACGATGAACTCATCGCTGATCTTGGATCAGAACGTCGGGTCAATGCACAAGCAAACGAAATACCGACCGATTTGGTCAACGCTATTGTTTCGATTGAAGACCATCGCTTCTTTAATCACCGAGGAATCGATACTATCCGTATCCTAGGTGCTACCCTACGAAATCTTCGTGGTGGCGGAGGCCTTCAAGGAGCTTCAACTTTGACGCAGCAGTTGATCAAGTTAACCTATTTCTCTACGTCAACTTCTGACCAAACCCTTTCTCGTAAGGCTCAGGAAGCATGGCTCGCCGTCCAGCTAGAACAAAAAGCGACTAAACAAGAGATCTTGACCTACTACATCAACAAGGTTTACATGTCAAACGGGAACTACGGAATGCAAACGGCTTCTCAAAGTTACTATGGCAAAGACCTCAAAGATTTGAGTATCCCTCAATTGGCCCTCCTTGCCGGAATGCCTCAGGCTCCAAACCAGTATGATCCATACTCGCATCCGGAAGCCGCCCAAGAACGCCGTAATCTCGTCCTCTCTGAGATGAAGGGGCAAGGTTACATTACAGCCGAACAATATGAAAAAGCGATTAATACTCCGATTACAGATGGACTTCAAAGCCTAAAATCAGCTAACAGTTATCCTCCATACATGGATAATTACCTCAAAGAGGTGATTGACCAAGTTGAACAGGAAACAGGTTATAACCTTTTAACTACGGGTATGGAAGTCTACACAAACGTTGATTCTAAGGTTCAACAACGTCTCTGGGATATTTACAATACGGACGAGTATGTCAACTATCCAGATGATGAGTTACAGGTAGCCTCTACTATCGTTGATGTCACAAACGGGAAAGTCATTGCTCAGTTAGGTTCTCGTCACCAATCAAGCAATGTTTCCTTCGGAATCAACCAAGCTGTTGAGACCAACCGTGACTGGGGTTCTACCATGAAGCCAATCACAGACTATGCTCCTGCCTTGGAGTATGACATCTACGACTCAACTGCTTCGATTGTACATGATGTTCCTTACAACTATCCTGGAACCTCTACCCCTGTCTATAACTGGGATAAGAGTTACTTTGGAAACATAACACTCCAGTATGCTCTCCAGCAATCACGGAATGTGCCGGCTGTAGAAACGCTAGAGAAAGTAGGACTTGATCGTGCCAAGACGTTTCTAAATGGACTCGGTATTGACTACCCAAGCATACACTATGCTAATGCTATTTCAAGTAATACAACCGAATCTGACAAAAAGTATGGAGCAAGCAGCGAGAAGATGGCTGCGGCTTATGCTGCTTTTGCCAATGGCGGTATCTACCGCAAACCTATGTATATCAATAAGATTGTCTTTAGTGATGGCAGTTCAAAAGAATTCTCTGATTCTGGTACACGTGCTATGAAAGAAACGACAGCCTATATGATGACAGATATGATGAAAACCGTTTTGGCATACGGAACTGGTCGAGGAGCCTACCTCCCTTGGCTACCACAAGCTGGTAAAACTGGTACGTCAAACTATACAGATGATGAGATTGAAAACTACATTAAAAATACGGGTTATGTAGCTCCGGACGAAATGTTCGTTGGTTATACTCGTAAATATTCAATGGCCGTTTGGACTGGTTACTCGAACCGCCTTACTCCTATCGTTGGTGATGGCTTCTATGTTGCTGCTAAGGTTTACCGTTCGATGATGACTTATCTATCTGAAGATGATCATCCTGGTGACTGGACTATGCCAGAAGGACTCTACAGAGGTGGAGAATTTGTCTTTAAAAATGGTGCTCGTTCTACATGGACTACACCTGCTCCACAGCAAGCCCCAACACCTGAAAGTTCTAGCTCAACATCTGAGAGCTCGACTTCTCAGTCAAGCTCAACTACTCCAAGCACAAATACAAGCACAAATAATAGTACGACTACCAATCCTAACAATAATACGCAACAATCAAATACAACTCCTGGCCAACAAAACCAGAATCCGCAACCAGCACAACCATAACATTTATCACCCAGAGTATTCTGGGTGATTTTTTCATAGCAGTATCGTATTTATATGATTAGCAAAAGCCTGAGAAGAAATCTTCTCAGGCTTTCTGCGTACTATAAACCTCATTGGAAAAGATGAGAAACTGATTTTGTAATCTTGTTAAGAGGTTTTGTTGAATACTAGTCTTTCTTTGTTTTTGCTACAAAGAGAGCGGATAGGGCTAGGCTAACACCTGCTAGGAAGAGGGCCGAATCAGATTGACTCTCACCAGTTGCTGGCAAGATTTGTTCAGCTGTTTCTGGTCTAGCTATTTCTTGCTTATAATCTGGCGTCTTACCTTGATCGGAAGCTAAAGAGCTAAGTTTAAACTCAGGTTTCTCTACAGTTGGAGCGGCTTGATCGCCTACTGTCGATAATGGTCCTGTGTACTCTGGTACTTCATGTACTGCTGCTTCTACCGCGTTCACACCACCTGTAAACTCTGGTTGCTCAACTGTCGGTGCTGGCTGATCTCCTACTGTACTAAGTGAACCTGTGTACTCTGGTACTTCATGTACTGCTGCTTCTACCGCGTTCACACCACCTGTAAACTCTGGTTGCTCAACTGTCGGTGCTGGCTGATCTCCTACTGTTCCAAGTGGGCCTGTGTATTCTGGTACCTCATGCACTGCCGCTTCAACCGCATTGACACCACCTGTGAATTCAGGAACCTCCAGAACTGGTGGTTGCTCTTCACCCTTGCTTGATTGAACCGATTCTTCTGTTAATTCTTGATAGAAGCTCGCCAATTCATAAAACTCAGCCTTGCCGCCTTCCCAGACTAATTTGACGTCTAGAAGAGAGCCACCATTTCGGATAGCAAAAGTTTGGAGACTAGATGTAATGGCACCGAGGTCTGTCCAGCTGTCTTGACCATCCTTGAGTGTTCTAGCAAGAATACGTGCTTTCGCTCCTTCAGGAAGACTGGAAACGAGACGAAGATGGTTAGCTTTGGTTGGTTCAGACAAGTGATACACCAATTCGCCCTTGTCTTTTTCAGACTTGTAGCTGGTCAAGACTTTGCCGTCTACAAGATTATTATAAAGGTTGCCTTGGCTTTCTCCACCGTTTCCTTCTACTGTTGGATCATTAATCGGTTTGACAAATTCACCGTCGTTGATGACCAATTCTGTAAATCCTACAAAACGGGCATCATAATCCGCTGTATAGAGGACACGGAGATAGTTGGCTTTGACTGGAGTCGTCAATTCACCCTCGATGTAGCGATTTCCTGGCATCTTAGAATCATGTGTCCAACCATCTGTCAATGAATCATCGTGTTGGCTATTGGCCACACCATCTCCTACTGTAACGACATCAGTCCAAGTTTTACCGTCTTGGCTGACTTGAATCTTACCATCACGAAGATAGTTTTGAGTTCCGTCTTGGATGTAAGCTCTAATCTTCTTGATAGTTCGTTCGCTGCCAAGTTTCAAGGTCACATGGCCATCTTTACGAGCATAGTCTGAAAACTCAACGAAGTTGTTATAAACACCATCAAATAATTGATCTAGGTTGTTCAGTTTACGAACATCATTGCTTCCGTATGTTGGATGAATGCCCATAGTTGTAGATTCTAGTTTGGTTGGTTGCACTTCTTTAGTCGTCACAAGGAGAGAAGTAGCTGTAACAGCTTGTTCCTGATCTGTTTTGTTGACTAGACGCACATAACGTACCAAGTGGCTTGCTACAGATCTATCAGTCAACTGGCTAGCTGGCGTCCATTCTTGCGCATTTGCTGAATACTCTAGGCTAAGAGCTGGGTTGGCTTGACCTTGGAGCTGGATGCTCTTGACCTGATGGATACGGTCAAGTTTCATACCTAGATAGCTATGGGCAGGGAGTTTGGTTCCAGCTGGAATTTGAAGCTCATAATGTCCCAAGCTATCCACTACCGGCGTTTCCTTCAAGGCATCGACGTTTGTGTCCGTTAACTCACTGTTTCCAGAGCGTGTCTCAACAGAGAAGTCTTGGATACGCCACCAAAGGTCGAGTGCCTTAGTATTGCGTACTCGGATATAACGAGCATTGATAGCTCTAGTCACTTCCTTGGTTTGCTCACCTGATAGGCGATCCAACTCTTGCCATGCAGTTCCATCTGTAGAATACTCAAGCACACCTGCAGCAAGTTTATCACCTGTTCCTTGACGAAGGCGAACTTTAGTGACTGACTTGACTTCACCGAGGTCAAGTTGTGCCCAGGCATCTACTGGAGTGGTATTGCTACCATCAGCGTTTGCCATCATGGCTTCTGTATTGTCCTTGCCATCAGTGATTTGACGGGCTGAGGTATTTAGTTTGTAGACTAAGTTTGGGCTCAGACTAACTGTCGTTGCTTGTTGGCTACGAGCTTTTTCAACTGGACGATTAACTGCAATTTCCTGAACTGCAAACCAAGTGTTCCCTCGGTCTTCTGTCGCAATCATACGAACTGCTTTAGCCTTGATATTAAGATTTTCAAACTTAAGAAGGGATTCATTTCCGACATAGCTTGGCTCTTTCAAGGTTACCCAGTTGTCATTTTCATCTTGATACTGCACTTCTGCCTTACTAAAGGTATCACGTGGATTAGCCTGCGTTCCCATAGCAAAGGTCAAGGTTTGGATTGCTATTGGCTTGTTGAACTTCATACCAATATAATCACCTGTCTTGATGCTATTTGGTGATTTAATAATCGCATGGGTTGCCAAGTCACCATCCGTTACTTCTGCCAAACCACCTTCTACACCTGTTCGATTAGTAATAAAGGTGCTGATGATTTGATCTGGGTGCAAGACTTTTTGAACTTCAGAAGCTAGAACTTCTTTCAGGGATAGGATAAATGGACGAATGTGTTGAACACCCAATTCAGCCTTTTCCATATGGTCTACATAATGGAAGGTATGAGTTTGAGACTGTTCGTAGAACTTCAAGCCTTTATAATAGCTGTCCCAAAGCTTAGCAGCATCGTTTGTAGCCATGGCTTCTGTTCCTGTAAGGAAGGCATCGAGGGCATTCATTTGGTCGATTGCATTATCCAACCAATAGTGGATTTGAGCGACCATTTTTTTATCGCCTGATGCTTTGTAAAGTTCGGCTGCTTCTTTAATTTTGGCAAATTCAGCTCGCAAGGCTGCACGTTCAGCAGTCACATCCTGACCTGCTTTGAGCTTGGTCATGAAGTCTGTCAATTTTGGAGCTAAGTCTACAGATTCTTCTAATTTAACGACACGGCCATCCATGTTTTGGTTGATCATATGTTTACCAAGTTCGCGGAAGGCTGCTGATACCTTGCTATCTTCAAAATGACCATTTTCAACAAAGTTGAAGGCAATGTCATTGATTTTCTTAGCTTCTTCTTCTGATTTCCACTGTTTCCATGAGTATTGAGCTCCTGAAAAGAGGGCAATCTTAGATGGCTCAGACTGTTGCATTGGGTTCAACATGATACCAGATAGCAAGCTTGGATCCACATTTGGATGAAGGAATTTCTCACCACCACCTAGAATCAAGTGTTGTTTAGAGTTATCTGTTACAGGCCAGTTAATCCAAAGTGAAACTGGGCGATAGGTCTTGCCACCTGCAGTTAGATTGTTTTTGAGAGTTGAAAGGAAGTTTTCAGAGACTTCGCCCCAAATCTTACCACCCGTCAAGGTCATGGATGTTGAACTTGGGAGATTTTCATTGAGGGATTTCAACTCATCCTCACGTCCATTACCCCAATACTGGCCAGGAACAAAGATCATTTCTTTGCGAAGACCGCTGTAGGTTCCCTGCATTTCAGTCAACCACTTGGTCATATCTTGCATCAAGCGGTTGTAGCTATTGTAGCCTCCGACAGGGCTTGGAGCATCATCTGCAAGGATGCCAAATTCGCGGACACCCACTTTCATCAGCTGGGTAAATTTGGCCTTGATGGTTGCCAAATCTTCTTGGTAATGCGCTTCATTGCCAAAGCGGATGCGGTTGTTCATGAATGGATGGATAGTCCAGACATAGCGTGTTTTACTTTGATTTCCGACACGAGCAAGTTCACGGATTTCAGCTAGTTTTTCTTCTGGATAGAGTTCACGCCATTTCTTGTTGTGGTATGGATCATCTTTTGGTGCAAAGAAGTATTGGTTCAATTTCAAATCGCCACCAAAACGCATGAGCTCTGCACGATCGGCATTCGACCATGGATTTCCATAGTAACCTTCGATGAAACCACGGTTCTTGAGCTCTGCGTAATCTTCTACTGTCACATTGCGAAGGACTGGTACTTGGCTTTCCTTGAGCATGTGTTTCAAGGTTGTTAAACCATAGAAGACTGCATCTGTGTCTTTTCCGACGATGGAAATCGAATTATCCTTGATGCTCAAGACATAGGCGTCGATCTTGTCAAAGAGACCTGCTGAAACCTTAGACAAGTTTTGCTCTGCTTGTGAACCTTGTCCATGCACTCCAAGATAGATATTGGTTGCGCCAGCGATTGCTGCCTTACCAGTTGTATAAGATACTTGATTGTCCTGCAAGACACTCTTCAAGCGATTGCGAGTATAAATATCAAGTTGATCGCCCATGACCAGATTGACTTGCTTGCGAAGAGCTGTGACACCTTCGCCATAAGTCACTTTTTGTGGCGTTGGGAAGACCTTGTACTCTTTCTTAAGATAGTCTGCGCTCTTGCTGGCAGCTGCAATGCTGTCTTCGCTAGCTGGTTTACTTGCAGTGAATTGATCTGCCAATTCAACTGTTCCATCGCCTGTTTGCTCTACTTTTGGTTTTTCTGGTGTAGTTGGTTTTTCTGGTTGACTTGGTACAGGCGTTTCTTGCTCTTCTTTAACAGGTTTCAATAGATGAACTTCAGCTGCACTTGCAAAGCCACCAACGCCTTCCAATACTTTCAACTCAATCTTGTTGGTATGCACCGCCGCAAAGTTGACTGTTTTTTCTTGGGCGTTGTTGTCCCAGTTTCCTTCTGAAACCTTGACCATTTGGCCATCTTTTTGTGCGTAGATTTCGTAGCGCGTCACGACACCATTTCCACCACCTGGGCGTGGGAGATAGGTCAAACCATTGACTTTTTCTGCTTCTTTCAAGGTCATAGTAAGGGTGTATGGCGCAGTGTCACCAGTCCATTTAGTATGCCAGAAGGTATTTGAATCATTGTCAAAGGCCTTTTCAACAGCGCCTTCAGTCGCGTTTCCTGGAAGTTGCTGACTGCTTGCGGTTGCAGTAATCTTATCATTTGAAATCAAGCGAGGATTTACAAATGGTTTATCTGACAACTCTGCACTATGCAAGATTCCTTTGAAACCACCGATGCTTTCAAGCGGTAGAACCAAGCTATTGTGGGCAAAGCGAGGGTGGGCTGGATTTGCAATACGCTCAATCTTTTCACCATCCACATAGACTTCGGTTGACTGTGGTTTAGTCACGATGGAGATTTGATAACGTTTGTTCTTTTCAAGTTTTTTATTAAATTGGATATGGAACTGTTCAAACTGGTAAGCAAGGTAGCCGTCTTTATCAGCTAGATAGATACGATTGTCCCCACTTGTTGAGAAGGTTTGTTCCCCGTCTCCAGTGACAGTTACATCAAACTTCAAGACATGACTTGGACCAACATCACCAGCCAAGCCTTCGATACTGCTATCTTTCTCAAAAGCCAATCCCTGCTCACTTGTCTTCACTTTCTTACTTGCATAGTTCTTGACTGTTTCAGAATTGATGGTAAACAAGTCGCTTTGATCAATCTCTTTATCAGGATTTGACTGTGGCGCATAAGGACTCGTTGGTAGGGTGCGTTCTGCAAAGGTCGCAGCTGCACGGTCAGATCCCCAAGTGCGTTCTGCAGTGGTTTGCATGCTCTTGAAGAAGCGTTTAAAGATATCATAAGAGGTCAAACCGGTCTCATGAAGGTCGATATTATCATTCCAAACTGCGTGACCACCACCAAGGATACTTGGATGAGAAGCTGGTAGAAGTGGACCTCCACCTGTTCTAAAATCATTTGGTGTCCAGCTGTTGTACTGGCGTTCGTAGTTTGCATAGTCCCCGTAGGCTGCTTGACTATTGCTTCCACTTGGGACACTATAAGTCGGCACATCTGTGATGTTGATAATCTTAGCTCCCTGAGCAATGGCTTCATTTGGTCGTTGCCATCCAATACTCCAGATATCAACTTCTACTCCGTTCCAATCAACCGCTGTTTTACCTCGTTTCGCACTGAGCGAGCCCCAGATACGAGGGGTATAACCTTTTCCTTTAATGTATTTGATAAGGTCATTGACATAGCGACGATAACTTTCTCTGCTGCCATAGTATTCATCCGTTCCGATATGAACAGTGGACACGCCATGAAGCGGTGCATCTGGACCATCGAGGAGTTTATCATAAACTGATTTGACAAAAGCTAGCGTTTCATCATATTTATTATCTAGGTCTAGCATGGCAACACGTTCAACATTGTGTTTGCCAGCATAATCACTCAAACTACCTTGATACATGAGGTCTGGGCGGACTTTGACAAAGGACAAGGCGTGACCTGGTGTGTCAATTTCTGGCACTAGATTGATATGCAAGGCCTTGGCAAGTTTAATCAGATTTTGCATTTCTTCCTTGGTATAATGCTCATCTGATGTCAATTTTTGACCATTCTTACCGACAATGTCTGTCTCCACACGGAAACCAGTCTTGGCATGTTCAAGGACATACTTGAGTTGTTCTTCTGGACTTAAATTCTTACCTGCCAAGTGTTCCTTTAGGAAGATATAGTTATCGTTGAGGTGCAACTGCAAGTCGTTCATCTTGTAGTAGGCCATGTTGAGCATGATGTCTACAAGAGTGTCGTAAGGGATAAATTTACGACCTGTATCTAGCATAAAGCCACGGTGGCTGAAACTTGGGAAATCACGAATTTCGCCATTTTGGAGGTTACTTTCTCCCATTTGAAGAAGGGTCCGAGTGGCGTAGAAGGCTCCTGTGTTTGTGGCAGCTTCGATGGTAATCACATCATTTTGGATAGTGATGCCGTAGCCTTCCTTACCGTAACCCTTGTTTTCAACCTTTTTAAATTCGATTCGTTTTTGAGCTTGCTTGTCACCTGTTGCTAGTTCCAATCCACGGCTGGCAAGGTCTGACTGATAGAAGGTTGCAGCCTGATCAAAGCCAGAATCGCCCGTCGCAAGGACTGTATCTGAAGTGATAGAAGATTGGCCTTCTTTCCCATACCATTGTTGAACAGCTGGTGCTACTTTTGGCTTCACGCCCACACCTTCGTCCTGATGTAGCCCCTTGATGACTACTTCAAACTCTTTGGTAAAGGTATGACTGTCTCTGATTTGCTGCACCATGACCTTGACGCGTTGATCTGTCAAAGGCTTATAGATGTGATTTTGAAGGTCAATCACACCTTGCTTGTTGCTACCGATAAGGCTAACTTTCCCTGGTAAAGTTGGTAAGACAAGAGACTGTCCATCTTCTGCTACTGTTAGTTCGGTTACTTGGCGGATATCCGTTACCTTACTATGGTCCGGAACGTTAGAATAAGCTCGAATTTCTTGGATTCCAACGTTTCTCCAGTTCATTGTTCCCGCTTGGTAATCATTGACCTCCAATTTGAGGTACTTAGCTTTGATACTTTCAGCTAGATCTACTTTCTCATCTAAAACAGGATCTCCAGTTTTAGTATGAGCGAGTTTCCATTGCTTTTCTCCATTAGCGCCCACATCTTCTTGGCCTGCGTAATAGAGACTCCAAGATTTGATATTGGGGTCATTTTGCCCATTACGAAGACGACGATCCCAGTCAATTTCTACATGTTTGATCAAGGTAGTCTTTGGCAGAGTTAGTTCAAAAGTTGGTTTTGGTACATCTTTGTCCGTAGCCCAACGGGTATTGTCATCTCCATCAATAGCCTTATCTGCAGTAAAGTTGGTTCCAGTCTCATGGTTGCTTGCCTGGGCAGTAGCACCTTCGAGATGGTTGACATCTTCTCTATCTTCAATTTGCTTTTCAGCTGGTTTTGCTGCTGGCGTAGCAGTTTCAGCTGGTTTATTGTCTGCCTTTGGTGTTTCAACCGGTTTCGGCGTTTCTGCAGGCTTGGGACTTGCAGGACTTATATCTGGTTTTGCCTCTTCATTTGATGTAGGATTGCTTCCTTCGTCAGTCGCTGGAGTCTCCTCACGACTTGCTTCTGTTGCAGCTTCTGCATCCGCCTTTTTAAGCACATCGGATAAATCATCGGGTAACTTATCCAGTGCTTGAACATGGGTAATGCTTCCCTCTGTTTCTGAAGGCGCTGCTGTTTCTGCCGCCTGAACCATATTGGCGCCAAAGATACTAGCACCAATCATAACGGAGGCTGCACCGATTGCAAATTTTCTTATACTATAGTGACAGCGTTTCTCAAAAAAATGTCTATCCATCTTTCTCCTATTCCTTTCATCCGCATACATGAGTAAGCGGTATCATTTCTCCTTTGAAAAAAGGAGAGAACCTAGAGGTCCTCTCCGGCTGTTTGTTTTTTTTGATTCGAGTTGCTTTGAACTGTTGAAATCAAATCTCATTAATCTTCTTTACGTTTTGTCGCAAGGACTGCGGCAGATAAAGCGATGCTCACACTTGCTAAGAAGAAGGCTGCTTCTGAACCATGTTCTCCTGTAGCAGGAAGTTTCTCTTCTTTATCTTCCAGAGTTTTGGCATCAGCTACTGGGCTTGGAGTGAGCGGGTACTCAGATTTTTCAACTGTTGGAGCTACTTGATCTCCAGCAGTAGCCAATACACCTGTGTAGGCTGGTTTCTCGTTTACCAAGGCTTGGACCGCATTGACGCCACCCTTAAACTCAGGGACTTCATTTGCAGCTGCTTCTACTGCATTGACTCCACCATTAAACTCAGGGACTTCATTTGCAGCTGCTTCTACTGCATTGACACCACCCTTGAACTCAGGGACTTCATGTACAGCTGCTTCTGCTGCATTGACTCCACCCTTGAACTCAGGGATCTCATGTACAGCTGCTTCTGCTGCATTGACACCGCCTTTGAACTCAGGGACTTCATGTACAGCTGCTTCTGCTGCATTGACGCCGCCTTTGAACTCAGGTACATCAAGAACTGGTGGTTGTTCTTCCCCCTTGCTACTTGTTGGAGCGTCTGGTTTCGTAGCAGAATCTTGTAATTGGTTGAGATAGTCTGCAAAGTATTCTACCATTCTTTCCGTCAAGAGATGGTTATCCGTCGCATATTTCATGCTCGCCTGAACGCTAGCCACTTCCTCTTGATTTTCTTTATCTGTCAATTTTTGAGCCTTAGCTAAAGCTGCTTCATATCCTGACAAGTCAAGCGGTGTTTCTGCTACTTGTGGACGGGTAAAGATGAGTTCCGCTGCAGATTGGTATTTATCGCCACCATCTCCGTATGTCTTGGTACCAGTAAGGACAATTTTCTTAGCCTTGATTGTCTTACCAAAATCAATGTCTTTTGGCTTGTTGTTATCTGGCCAATCAGTTGCAGTAAAGGTATACTCCTTGCCAGACTCATCTGTGACAACCAGTTTTACATCTCGCAAGTTCCCATTTGAACCTGAACCACGTGGTACATAACGAAGTCCTGTGATTTCAGTAGGTTCTTTCAAGACCATAGTTGCAGGCTTGCCTACATCTCCTCCATTCCAAGATGTATGCCATAGGCTAGATACATTACCATCAAAAGCATTCTCTAGGCCTTCACCTGGTTGAGCTGGCGCATCCAAACTTTCAAAGTCTTCTGCTACCAAGGCTGTTTTCTTCTGAACCAAAGCATTCTTCAAGGCTTCAATCTTGGCAATCTCTGCACGCGCATCTTCTACGCTAATGTCATCATCTGCTTGGCTGAGATTAAAGACTGCTTCTTTCAATGCGTCCATAGACTCTTTGGTGTAGTTAGTCATGGCTACAGTTGGCAAGTAGTTCTTCAGAGCATTTTCTGTCAACATCTTACCTGTCAGGGTGATTTCTTCGATGTGAAGATTATCCATCATGAAGTCGTTATAACCACGGAAGTTGGCATTTCCGCCAGAATCACCACGAGTATTGCTTGCATTTCCAGTTGAGTAGATACCTACCCAAGTATCGCCTGTTTCTGCACCTGTCACGAGGAAGGTTGCCTTCTTGGCTTTCTTAGAATCTGTCCAAGTATTTGGTAATTCATGCATTTCCAAATTGCTTGCTTGATTACCGCGACGTCCTGATTGGAATTCTCCCTTACCGACTACAAAGGCGTAGGTATTGTCAGAGCCTGCTTCATATTCAAAGGTTACACGGTAGGTCTTACCAGCTTCAAAGCGGAAGTTTTGTGGGATGGTTTGGTAAACCAAGTTACGACGGCTAACTAGTCCATTGGTCTTGAGTGACCAATTTCCATCGATAACATCATCAACTTTCTTACCGTTCCAACCACGTTGTGTATATGGATCGTGCTTTTCAGACAAGTGAGTGCGGTTGTCTTCAACACCTTCGACTCCGCCCACTACGAATGGGAAGATACCTTGAGCAACATTTTCAAAGTCTTGTTTGAAGGTTCCTTGACCTGTATCATGGTTTTCTCCGTACATGCTTGAATTGTTTTCAAAGGTACGAATTTCATCAAAGTAAGTTGCTTCATCACCAGCTTCACGACTCAAAGTAAGAGTGACATTTGATACGTCAGATCCTGTTGTAAAGAAGGCATACATGTTTTGGAAGTAACTTGTATCATCAACTGTAGCATTGTCACGACGATTATTATGAGCATAAGCTTTGATATAGTTGAGAGCGAGTGACTTATTGGTATAGGTAGTCACTTCTTTTTCACCAGTGTTTACAGTAATGCTAGCCTTGGCATTACTACGGTTATCAACACCGACATAAACGGCATACTTGGTATTTGGTTTCAAGCCAGTTAATTTCTGAGTGAGACTAACTTTTTCTTTGTTTCCTTGAATACGAAGCATATCGTTTGCACCTTGAGACTTAACGATTTCTGCTTTAGAAGCATCACCAGAAATGGTCCAGTGTTTCAAGGTTCCGCTGTTAAATCCTTGGTCATAGATATGCATGCCTTCGCTCCATGACATTTCAGGATTGGTTTGTTTTGAACGGTAAAGAACGTATGGTTGATTTGCTAGAAGGTCTAGAGTAATCTTACCATCTGTTACAGTTAGTTCTTGCTCTTCTGTCTTACCTTGGTCAGTTAGCTTGTAAAGGTAAACCTTGCTCTTTGCCCAATCGCTAGGAAGTGTCCAAGTTGTTGCACCGGCCTGCGTATTGAAGTAGTACATTTTTTCCTTATCAGTAGGAAGTTTCTTACCATTCGCATCCCAGTTCCAAGGAGTCAAGTAAGCTGAACCATCTTGGATAACACGTCCGTTGAGCGTTACTGTACGTTCGCGGTATTGTGGGCTATTGACATCGTTTGACTTACGAGTTACAACTACTTTATTATTGTCAGCATCTACCAATTCCACTCGCATTTCTGGAGTCCATTTATAGGTGCTACCGTTGTCAGTCATGGTAACTGGTGTACCATTTTCCCATTTACTTACAGTGAAGTGTTGGAAGTACTTAGTCATGACGTCATGGGCAAATAGGTTGGTTACATAGCCATTGTAGTCGCTTCGTCCTTGCCATCCTTCAAAGTCCTTCATGCTGTAGCCACCTAGAAGTGGGTAATCTGCTGCGCCTCCGTAACTTCTGTAGTCCCCTACCCAAGCATCTTTTTGGTGGTTACGGATAAAGCGGGTGATGGCACTGTTGATACCTTTATTAGTGTAGCCACCATAGGTCAAGTCAGCTGCCCAGTGATGGAAGGTAGAGTCGTACTCACCACCATGGCCCCACTCAATCGCAAAGCGCCAGCCTTGTTTGTTTATCTCTTTAGCGAGAACGTGGGTAGCCCAGGCACCGTTGTCACCTGATTGACCATTGCCCCAAACGTCCACATAGATAAAGTCGAGTCCGTCACCAAGTTTTTTCTTCAAATCTTCCCAGCGAGCCAAACGACCATGTGCCAAGTCATAAGCCGCATCAATGTTGATACCTTGGTCTAGCCAGTTCCAACCATAGCTATAGCTACCATCTGGATTCTTACGAAGGATTTTTTCATTGAAGTATTTAGATTCTGGGTAAGTTTCAGAAGCGTTAACGTGGATACCAATGTGGGCACCGTACTTCTTAGCTTTCTCAATCAAGGTCTTAAAGTCTTCAACACCACCAATACGTTTACCAATATCAGCATAGTTCAAGTGGCCTGAGTCATGACCTTCACTACCATAACCTTTAAGGAGAACACCTTGCCCAAGACCATCTGTGTGGAGATTGATTTTCTTGATACCATCTAGAGTCATGAGGAATGGGTTTTGTGCTTGTGAGCCAAAGTTCATCGCGATACGATAAGCTGTAATATCCTTAACTTTTTCCCAACCTTGAGGGTTGTTCATGATGCTACGATAAGCAATGGCACCATCCTGCCAGTCGACTTTCTTGTCCGCATTAGCATCTTCAGTGATAACAACCTTGGCACTTGGAAGTTCCTTAGTATACTCTGGGAAGACAATGCCCTTATAAGCTTTTTCCCATTGCCATTCAGAGCTATGAATTCCAACATAGTTGGCATTTCCGACTGTTTCCTTGTAAGCTGTCAAACGAGTCCAGTCATAAGAACCTCCACCGTAGCTGTTTTGAGAGTTGCTCCAAACACCTGCAGCAAGCTTATCTGTAGAAACAAATCCATACATGTAACCCTTGGCCAAGTCTTTCATTGGATTGGTTACATCGATATGATCATCTCCGCTGACATGGGTATTGTTTGACATGGTTGCCCCATCAAACTTAGCACCAGCTTGATCACTCGAAACAGAGACTAAAGCATTACCAAGGAAACTAATAGAAGAAAGTAGTTTTCTTTCGTCATCAATCTTTTGACCTGGAGTAACTTGATTGTGGTTGACAATCTTGGTCACATCAAAGTGCAACTGATTATCAACAACTTGCAGACGGACCGTCATTTCTGCATTGATTAAGTGATCATCATCGCGAAGCTTCATCAAGTATTCTGCAGTTGTCTCATTGATTTTTTTGTAAGTAACTTCAGGTGTGACTTCGTGTTTGTTGATAAATACTTTATTGAATTGTTGGACTTGTCCTGGCAAGGTATGCCCGTTCAAACTGTATTCTTTAATACGTGGGAAGGCTTGGTCAATCACTGCCTTGAGAACCTTAGACTGGATCGTATCATAAGTCACCTTACTATCATCAACGGCAGGACCTGTTTCTTTTTCAGCGGGAGTATCATCCGCTTTTACGCCTTCCTGATTGTCTGTTTTAACGCTGACAACTGTACGCTCATTGCCATAGGAACCAGCTTTTAGGACGATTTTCTTCTCATTTTTGAGAGTTTCATTAACAGCTGCTGGCAAAGTGACCGTATCAAAGAGTTTCTCATCATTATTCGTTGCATTGAGTTGTCCATCTGACTTGAGAGTGATAGAAAGACGGTTTACAGAACCTGGTTCTGGTGCTGCTACACGGTTGCCCTTATACCAGGTGCTATCGGTTGGAGATTTATACTCCCAGAACCAGCCGTCCTTGTCATAACCAACAAAAACATTGTTCTTGGTGTCTTTAAATTTCAAGAAGACACCGAAGCGTGATTTGCCCTTTTCAGAATCATCTTTGAAGGTTAAATCAACCGTCGCATTTCCATTAGCGTCAACTGTCAATCCTTGTTTTTCAAACAAGGCTGGTTTATCGCCATTGTCGTTCTGTGCAGTTGAGGACAATTGATTGTAGCGGACACCTTTTTCTTCACGAACCGTAACTGCTCCCTGTTGTTCTTTATTCACTACTGTTTGCCATTCAGGGGTTACTGTCTTAGGTGTTTCAGGTTTAGCAGCTGCAGGTTTATCCTCTTTTGGTTTTTCTTCAGCCGGTTTTTCTTTCTCTTCCAAGTCTGCTGGTTTCACACTTGAAATTCCCTGTATGTGGTCTTGGATCCATTTTAGTTGAGCTGGTGAGAAGAGAATACCGCCGCTCCGTTTTCCAACTACACCATTTTGGTGTACACCGACTAATTTGCCTTCTGTATCAAAGATACCGCCGCCACTAGCACCCGGTTTTCCTCCTTGGTAACCAATCCCTTGGACACCTTCTCCGTATGGTTCCGCAAAATCAACTGTAGTATTGACAATCGGATTCAATTTCCCTTCTGGATAACCAAAGACATGAAGTTTATCTCCGATTTTCTTAACTACTGGCTTTTTGGTTACTTCAACAGGCGTGTTTTCGAGAACTGTACGCAATCTCACAAGGGCCAAATCATTCTTGAAGCCCTTCAGGTAGCCTTCACGATCCCAATGAATGATATCTTTCTTGCTAAACTTGACATCTGGCAATCCTGGATATGAGATACTATAGATATCTCCATCCCCTTGGTCATTGTCCACAACCTTACGGATATTGCCGTCTTGACTATCCTTGATAAAGTTATGAGAAACCGTTAAGACAAGGTCTTTTGCAACGACAATACCACTACCTTCTCCTGATGGCGTCTTGATCTTAACAGTTGCGCCGTAGTTTAATTCCCCATTGGTAGTCTTAGCCACATCTTCTGGGACGAGCTTCCCAGTATCTTGGGCCAATTGATCTTTGTCAACTTCACGCCCATTGTCTTCGGCTTTCTCCAACTTATCTTCTAATTCTTTTGGCAGATTGCTTGGCTTTTCAGACTTTTCTTTTTCTTGAGCCAACAACTCTTCTTCTGTTTGAGGGCCTTCAGTAGTTTCAGCTGAGCCAGGATTCTGAGCGGCAACTTCCTTGTCAAAATCGTGCCCCTCATCACTAGCCTTCTTATCCAAATCAGCTAGTTCACTCGGTAAATTAGTTGTTGAACCAACCCTTGCTTGATCAGCCAACACTGGGGCAGTAGCAAAGAAAGTCGCTCCAATCATCACCGAAGCTACTCCAAGCGTAAACTTACGAATACTAAACTTACAGCGTTTTTCAAAAAATTGTTTATCCATAAACTCCTTAATCCTTTCACTTCACAGTAAGCGTTTACATTTCTTTTTTTAAAAATACTCCTTTCTCTGAAAGTACCGTGCTTAACTGTCATAAATAAAAAATAATTATGCTTTTAATATAACAAATAATATCTAAGAAAGCAATAGGAAAAAGGAAAATTAGCAAAAATTTCTCAAGACACCCCAAATTTAAAAGCTCGCTTTAAAGATATAAAAAGGACTTAGCATCCAAGAGGAATACTAAATCCTTTCTCATATCCTGTAAAATTATTTCACATGGTTTGCGAGGTCTTCTTGAGCCTTCTTATTAGACTCTTCTTTTTCTTTCAACCAGTTTTCTTGAGCTTTTTGATACTCTTCTGTTGTTACCGCCTTATCTTGTACATCTAGGTATTTATACAAGAGGGCTTCGCTCATACCCTTGTTACCAGAGTATGCAAACGGAAGTGTAAATGGTACCATCTTAGACAACATTGGACGACCAGTTTGAGAAGTTGTTGGGATGATCAAGGCACTATCTGTCAACCAAGCTTGGGCAGCAGCATATTTTTCATAACGTTTTGAAACGTCAGTAGTTTCTTCCCCAGCTTCCACAACCATTTTTTCGTAGTCTTCCAAACCAACTTGCTTGGCAGCAGCGTTGTTTGTTCCTGAGTCAAATCCTAGGTAAGTCTTTGTATTTTCCCCTACAGATGGTTTGATAATATCAAGGTAGGTAGAAGGGTCTGCAAAGTCTGGAGACCAACCCACGTTATCTGAGATATCCCAGTCTTCTCCAGCCGCAGTTTCAGCAAAGTAAGTGATGTTCAAGACATCGTCTTTTTGAAGTTGTTGAATATCGACAACCACATTATCAGATCCTAAGTTTTCTTCAACTGACTGTTTAAAAGATTGGACACGTTGAACTTTTGTTGTATTGGTTTGGTCTACAGGCATATCCAAGTGGATTGGGAATTTCACACCTTCCGCTTGGAGAGCTGTCTTAGCTTTAGCAAACTCTGCTTTGGCCTTATCTGGGTTGTAGAGTCCATCTTGAGCATCATCCAAGTTCACGTTGCTCCACTCATCACCATAAGTCACCAATTTGTCTTTAACCATTTCGCCAAAGTTCTTTCCATCTGCCTGTACAAATGTAGGAGGAACAAACAAGTTACGAAGCAGTTTAGTTGCCCCGCTTGCACCATTTACTTGAGAAGCATAGGCTGTTCTATCGAAACCAAAAGCAAGAGCTTGACGGAAGTCTTTGTTTAGAAGAGCTTTCTTGGTTGATGTTTTTTCTTCATCCGTTGTCTTAGAAGTGTACTTATAAGACTGACGATCAATATTCGTACCGACTAAATAAGTAGTAGAGTCTTGTTGTGTATAAACAATATTGTCTTTAAATGCTTTTTCAGTCTCTGTGTAGCTAGCGCTTGTTGGGAAGAGACGAGCCATTGTAAAGCTGCCGTCTTTGAAAGCTTCAGTTGGTTTGTTGGTATCTTGTCCATCCCAGAATGATAATTTAACCTTATCGATATGGACATTGTCCTTATCCCAGTAGTTAGGATTTTTCGCAAATTCGACAGAAGATTTAGCAACAATTGATTTGAGTAAGAATGGACCATTGTAGAGAATACTGCTTGAATCAGTTCCCTTAGCGAAGTCATCCCCTTTGGAGTTCAAGAACTCTTCATTTACTGGGGCCAAAACTCCCATCGTTGTCTTAGAATTCCAGAAGCTTTCTGGCTTGTTCAATGTGTACTGAACTGTATAATCATCAAGGGCCTTGATTCCTACTTGAGAGAAGTCTGTAATTTCTCCTTTAACATAGGCGTCCAATCCTTTGATTGATTCTTGAACTAAATAAAGACCATCAGATTTTTTATCAGCAGCATATTTAAGTCCTGTTACAAAGTCTTGAGCTTTAACTTCTGCATATTCCTCACCTTCAGATGTATACCATTTTGCATCCTTTCGGAGTGTATACGTGTAAGTCAATCCATCCTTAGATACAGACCAATCCTCAGCCATAGATGGCACAAAGTTACCATAGCGGTCATTTTCGAGCAAGCCATCGATAACGTTGCTCGTAATATTTGCTGTAGCTGCTTTATTAGTTGTCAAATAGTTTAAGTTATCAGGATCCGTTTCATAAATGTATGAGAATGTCTTCTCACCTTTAGCACTTGAACCTGATCCAGAGCACGCAGCCAGAGTACCAGCTGCCAATAATGTCACACCCGCAAGGGCAAGTAATTTTGAACTTTTCATCATTTTCTCCTTTAAAATTTACATCCCATTATAGACTCTTTTCAAAAAGTTGTCAACAGAATTTTCAGAATTTTTGAATGATTTTAGCATTTTCTGAAAAATATTTCTTTGATAGATATCCATAGTATTAAATTCTAATTTGTATAACTTACGATTTCCAAAATACAAACAGTCAAACCAAAGGTAAAAATCAGATTTTTTTTCATTTTTTTGCTATGATTAGATAGAAGAAAAGCTAAGGAGGAGACAATGATATTAATTACAGGTGCAAATGGTCAACTCGGTACCGAACTACGTTATTTACTAGATGAACGAAATGTGGACTATGTTGCAGTGGATGTGGCCGAAATGGATATCACTAATTCTGAAATGGTTGAGAAGGTATTTGCTGAGGTTAAACCAACTCTGGTCTATCATTGTGCAGCCTACACTGCTGTGGATGCGGCTGAAGACGAGGGGAAAGAACTGGATTTTGCCATCAACGTAACTGGAACTGAAAATGTAGCCAAGGCCTCTGAGAAATACGGAGCTACTCTGGTCTATATCTCGACAGACTATGTCTTTGATGGGAAAAAACCAGTAGGACAAGAATGGGAAGTCGATGACCTACCTGATCCGCAGACAGAGTACGGGCGTACCAAGCGAATGGGTGAGGAACTCGTTGAAAACCTTACGTCACAGCATTATATCATCCGCACTGCTTGGGTCTTTGGAAATTATGGCAAGAACTTTGTCTTTACCATGCAAAATCTAGCCAAATCCCATAAAACACTCACAGTGGTCAACGACCAACACGGTCGCCCAACCTGGACACGTACCTTGGCTGAGTTCATGAACTACTTGACTGAAAATCAAAAAGAATTTGGCTACTACCACTTATCAAATGACTCAACTGAAGACACCACTTGGTATGACTTTGCTGTTGAAATTCTTAAGGACAGTGATGTTGAAGTAGTACCAGTAGACTCCAGCAAGTTCCCTGCTAAGGCTAAACGTCCCCTCAACTCAACCATGAGTTTAGCCAAAGCGAAGGCGACAGGTTTCGTCATTCCAACATGGCAAGATGCCCTCAAAGAATTTTATAAACAAGAAGTAAGAAAATAAAAGATTACGACATACATAAAAAGCAAGAGACCATGAGGTCTCTTGCTTTTTAGTATCTGATTAGTTAATTACTTTTTGCGTCTTGGCATAGTTAGCCTCTACCGCTTCTTTTTCAGATTTCCACCAGTCTTGGTTGTCTGTGTACCATTTGATGGTCTCTTTGAGACCTGCTTCAAAATTGGTAAACTCTGGCTCCCACCCTAGTTCATCACGAAGCTTGCTAGCGTCAATGGCATAGCGAAGGTCGTGACCAGCTCGGTCCGTCACATGATCATAAGCATCAGCTGGTTGCCCCATCTCCTTGAGGATGAGTTCCAGCACTTCCTTGTTGTTCTTCTCGCCATCCGCACCAATCAAGTAGGTTTCACCGATTTGACCTTTGGTCAGAATCGTCCAAACACCTGATGAATGGTCATTGGTGTGAATCCAGTCACGGACATTCTTACCCTCACCATAGAGTTTTGGCTTGATACCGCTCAGGATATTGGTGATTTGGCGCGGAATGAACTTCTCGATATGCTGGTAAGGGCCATAGTTGTTTGAACAGTTAGAAATAGTCGCTTTGACACCAAATGAGCGAACCCAAGCTTTGACAATCAAGTCTGAAGCTGCCTTGGTTGATGAGTAAGGCGAGCTTGGATTGTACTTGGTTTCAGCTGTAAATTTCTCACCTGGGCCTTCTCCATGACCTGGCAAATCTTCACGCAGAGGCAGATCACCATAGACTTCGTCAGTCGACACATGGTGGAAACGAAGGTTATATTTACGAGCTGCTTCCAATAGAGTGTAGGTCCCGATGAAGTTAGTGTAGATAAAGGGGCTCGGGTCATTGAGAGAGTTGTCATTATGGCTTTCTGCAGCGTAATGAACGATAGCATCTGCTTGAGCTGCCAGCTTGTCTACCAAGACTGCATCTGCAATATCTCCAACAACCAACTCAACACGATCACCTAAAATTTCTTCAATATTGGCACGATTACCCGCATAAGTCAGCTTGTCCAGCACTGTTACATGCACATCTGGAAAGTTATTATAAACATAATGAACAAAGTTAGAACCGATAAAACCAGCCCCACCTGTCACGATAATATTCTTGTATTCAGTCATTTTTATTCCTTAACTTTTTTACAAATCTTCTTTTCTTAGTGGTTTTACATCCTTAAGTAATGGATGATGTTTATCAGCTTCTGAGACTTCTGCTGCTTCTAGGTTTTCCCACTCGATTCCCAAGGCTGGGTCTGCATAGTTGACAAAGGCATATTTAGGCTTGAGTTCAAGTGCCCAGTAGTCATTGACAAGATAGCTATAAGCAACTGTATCCGAGAGGACTTGGAAACCATTGGCTACGCCACGAGGGACAAAGATTCCCTTACTTGCATCAATCTCGGTCTGATAAACATTTCCAAAAGTCTCACCCTCACGCAAGTCCACCCAAGATCCTAGAACCTTCCCATTATCTGCAACAGAGATGTACTTGTCCCAAGGCTCAGCATGGAGGCCTCGAAGAACATTTTTGCGAGAAAAGCTGACGTTATTTTGCAGTTTCCCTTCAGCAAAGAAGCTTTCAGGAAAGCCAAGTGGCACCATCTTTTCCTTCTGGAAATTTTCCTTAAACCAGCCACGATTGTCACCATGAACTGGAATATCAAACTCTAACATACCTGGAATGGCATCAATCTTGCGCACTGCAAGTGTCTTGCCGAAAAAATTATCAGTCATCTAGATTTCTCCAATCAAACGGAGCAAGTATTGCCCGTATTCATTCTTCTTGAGAGGTTGCGCCAATTCCAGTACATCTTCACGACTGATATAACCCATACGATAGGCAATTTCTTCCAGATTGGCAACCTGAACATTTTGCATTCGTTGAACCGTTTCGATATATTGGGAAGCCTCTAACAAGCTCTCATGCGTCCCTGTATCCAACCAGGCAAAACCACGCCCCATCACCTCAACAGACAAATCCCCACGCTTCAAATAAGCATTATTGACATCTGTGATTTCCAACTCACCACGTGCGCTTGGTTTGATCTGTTTGGCAATATCCACAACATCATTATCATAGAAATAAAGACCTGTCACTGCATAGTTAGAGCGAGGATGCTCCGGTTTTTCTTCTATGGAAATGGCATTCATGTTTTCATCAAACTCGACCACACCAAAACGCTCTGGGTCCTTCACTTGATAACCAAAAACAGTCGCACCCTTCTCTTTCTGGGCTGCCTTTTGAAGCATTCTGCTCAAACCAGGTCCATGATAGATATTATCTCCCAAGATCAAAGCAACACTATCGTCACCGATAAATTCTTCACCGATAAGAAAAGCCTGAGCAAGTCCATCTGGACTTGGCTGTTCCGCATAAGAAAGTTTAATCCCAAATTCGGAACCATCCAAGAGCAAGTCCTTAAAGCGGGGCAAATCCTGTGGTGTTGAGATGATCAAAATGTCCTTAATCCCAGCCAACATCAAGGTTGACAAAGGATAGTAAATCATGGGTTTATCATAAACTGGCATCAGCTGTTTTGACGCAGCTCGAGTAAGTGGGTACAATCGGGTACCTGAACCACCCGCAAGAATAATACCTTTCATAATAGAATAACCTCTCTTCGTTATTTTTCAATTACTAAACTCTTCCTCTACCACATTCAGAGCACGCTCGATTACCACATGCATATCATAGTATTTATAATCTGCTAAACGTCCACAGAAAATCACCTTATCATTCTGTGCTGCTTCTTCTTGATATTTAGCAAAGATAGCATTATTTCTCTCATCATTGATTGGATAATAAGGCTCATCACCTCGCTTCCAGTCAGCAGGATATTCACGCGTAATAACTGTCTTTGGTTGCGTTCCGTATTCGAAGTGCTTATGTTCAATGATGCGAGTATAAGGAATTTCACGCTCTGTATAGTTAACAACTGCATTTCCTTGATAGTTTTCCTCATCTAGAACTTCATGCTCAAAACGAAGACTACGGTATTCTAACTCACCATGCTTATAATCGAAGTATTGGTCAATCATTCCTGTAAAGACAACTTTTTCAGCTGAAGCCTCTAATTCTTGACGATTGGCAAAAAAGTCAACGCCAAGTTCTACTTCTACATCCTTCAGCATATTTTCGATGATAACGTTGTAACCCCCAATTGGAATCCCTTGATAACGGTCATTAAAATAATTATTATCAAAGGTTAAACGAACTGGTAGACGTTTAATAATAAATGGTGGGAGGTCTGTCGCAGAACGTCCCCATTGTTTTTCAGTATATCCCTTAATCAACTTTTCATAGATATCCGGACCAATCAACTTAATAGCTTGTTCTTCCAAGTTTTTAGGCTCAACATCTTTCATATGAGCCGTTTGTTCAGCTATCTTATCTTTCACTTCTTGAGGAGTCTTGGTTCCCCACATAGCATAGAAAGTATTCATGTTAAAAGGAAGATTGTAAAGACTGCCCTTGTAATTGGCTATAGGCGAGTTGATATAGTTGTTAAATTCAGCAAATTGACTTACATAATCCCAGACTTTTTTGTTTGAAGTATGGAAAATATGGGCACCGTACTTGTGAACGTTGATACCTTCAACGTCCTCACAGTAGATATTACCACCAATATGATTACGCTTATCAATCACTTTTACTTTTTTCCCACGCTTGGTCGCTTCATAAGCAAAAATTGCTCCCGACAAACCAGCACCAACGATTAGATAGTCGTACATTTTGTTCTCCTTTTTATAATTTAACAATTCGACTGAAATAAGGGATTTTCATTAACATTCCAACAATAATAAAACTAACACATAAGGTAAATATAGCAAAAAGTAAATATGCTCCTACAAAACTAAAACCAAATAGTTTTCCCCACAACTTCATAATGTAAGTGTGTATTATAAAAACTCCCATGGTTTGATTAGAAAGAAAAACAATCCATTTGTTGTTATCTTGATTCAATGCAAGTGAGAATATAGTTAGAAAAATTCCTAAACTTACAACTTTTACAAATAGAAGATCATAAAAATATTCAGCAAAAGAATTATGGTAAGTGGTTCTTGCTAAGAAAAATAATATTAAAGGCGAAACCAGGAACAAAAGTACTACGATTATTTTCATCCATCTCTTAAACCTATTTTTGATAATATCTTTGTCAAATTGAGCTATAAAGCCACCTAAAAGATAATAGAAAAACCAAGTCCATAACCTAAAGGTTTGTATAACATATGTTTGTATTGGCATTTGAAGTACAATATTTGTTAACTCAAAAATCAAACCAACAACTAGCAATACAGATAGGATGTATAAATAACTTCTTTTTGAATTAAGGAATTTTTTCAAAACAGGCAAACATATATAAATAATTATGAGTGCACCAAAAAACCAAAACTGGAAGAAATACCCCTTTTGTATCAAAGAACCTACAATTTTTTTAATTGGATTAACTGTAAAATCTCGTTTAAAAAGCCAAATGATTACGGACCATGACGATACTGTTATTAGAATCCATTTTACTTTCTGCAGTATATAGGAATAGGTAATCTCTCTCTTTCCTAACAATAAATAACCATTAACCATAAAAAATAAAGGGATAGAATAGGTTCCTAAGTAGTATAAATATGTCGAAAAATTCCATGAACCTGTCTCTTTAAATCCACCCATCGCTGTATGGAGTAGAACAACCCCAACACATGCAAGTACTTTTAGTAAATCTAAGTTAATATTTCGATATTTGCGCATTCTAATTTTTCCTAATTATTTGTTTTAATTCTTTCATATCTACCACTTTTAGAGATAGAATCGCAAAAAGGTAAATGATTCCACCAATGACAGCAAATGCTAAAACATTTATGGTTGGCGAAAAATGTATGACTGTTTTTGAAGCTAGCAAGAGGCCATACATAATAGCTGATGCTAGAATAATCTTCATCATCGATCCGATAATCGGAACATCTTTTATATATTTGCGAGTAAAGAACAGTTGAATTGCCCAAACAAAGGCTTCAGTCAAGACCGAGACAATTGCAGCCCCCATATAACCAAGTTTGGGAAGAAACAACAAATTTAATCCCACACTGGTAATTGCGGGAACCGTTGTTGAAATCATAAATTCTTTATTTTTATTATGTGGAATTAAAATCTGGATTCCCATAATATTGGTCCAGCCGATAAAGAACATCCTAAAGATCATGATTGCTATCGCGAAACGTGCATCTTGAAAATCTTGACCAAGGAAAAATTGAACAAAATCGTCATTAACAATCAACATACCTGCCATAATCGGAAAAATAATCAAATTATAAACTAGGAATGAAATCTCATGCATCTTATTGACTTCTTCATGATTGTTTGTTGCTAATAAATTAGCAACTCGAGGCAACATGACGCTCCCCAATGATGTTACCAAGGTTAATAAAATATTCACCAATTTAAGTGCCTGATCATAGATTCCTACATCTTTTGTAGAGGCTAAAACTCCAAGCATCGTACGATCTAAAGTAACGTATAAAGAGATTGCTATCTGAGGAAGAAATAATAAAATAATTGGTTTCAAATGGTACCTAGCGTATTCTAAATCAACATGGGGCTTACCAATAAACTCTCGGGCCGGCAACCACATACTTAATTGTCCCAATAGCTCAAATATTGTTAATAAGAACACATAAAGGTAAAGATCGTTAGTAGATTTGACAAACAGGAAAATCGAGATTACCCCAACGAGTTTTACCGTAATATTTCGAACAGTAATTTTACGAAAATCCTCTAACCCTTGAAAAAGCCAGGAAATATCTAAACCTTTAGAAACTAAACTCAATCCCAAAATATAGGCTACTGGGTTTTGCATTGAAGGAAGGTTAACGCAAAAAATACAATATAAGGAGATTGAAAGGATTGTAGCACCTAATTGTAAAGAGTAGATACCCCAAAAGTTTTTATTAATCTCATTACGATGTCCAGAAATCACCTTAGTCCCATAGTTGGCGACACCTAAAGTAGCGAGCAATATAAAGTAAGTTACTATAGAACTATAATATCCATAATCACCTAACTCTTGAGAACTAAAGATTCTAGTAATATAGGGTGTAGTTATTATTGGGAGAACAACTACTAGTATCTGATATGACAAATTATAAACATAATTCTTTAAAATCTTCATCTTTAATTAACTTAGTCTTTCTAGGAGTATTTATAAAGACAGTGCAATAAAACTTAATTAGAAAAGAGGAAATAGCACCTTGAAAGATTTATTAACAATCTACTTTTATAAATAAACTACTACTTATTAAATAATTTCTTCTGAATTCTTTGTACGAATCCTGGTTCTTCTGTTGAAAAAACTGGAAACTCTTTTACAGTTAGTTGTTTCTTATGTACCCATACGTTAATTAAACGTTCGGCAACAAAACCAATCATACGAGTATTGTAACTATCATATCTTGAATAATCAATCTTCTTATCTAGTTCAAAAAGAATCGGAAATAACCAACTGCAATATTCATCCATCATTTCTCTAGACATTATAAACATATTATAACAGTATCCTGTTTTTTCTTTAGAAAACCAATTAAAAGCATCAAGGTAATCTTTATTGTTTTCTGAAATAATCTGTCTACACATTTCCCAAACTTTATGATCGTGATTCTTGTTAAAAAACTCTTCAGCAGTATACCCGTTATACTCGTTCATACCCTTTGATGGTAATATCACATCATAATCATTTAATTGTTTTAGAATATCATTCTTTGTTAAAATAGAATTCTGTTTAAAAAAACGCTTGTTTTTCCCAAAATAACGTCTATAATGGCATAAACCAACAATATCATCTTTAGAATTTTTCCAAATCCAATACAATCCTGTTAATTCACAAAATGTAAAGTTTCTATCAGAAATATTATTATCTCCCTGATTATCTCTTAAATAATTCTTTTCTCCAATATTCTTATTCGCGCCCACCAATATAGGGATATATAGGTCCTGGTCTTGAACTTGATTATAAGATTTATGTGTTGCGACGTATAGCTTCACTTCCATTACACTCCCTTAATATAAAACCTTAATTTTCTATAAAGACATTTAAATTTTAATAGAATAGGATTACTTGGCCAAACTCCAAAAAAAGTGTATATTGCTGAATAATTTTTAGAGTATTTTTTCAATAACCATTGTATCGCATCAAAATAATTAAGGTTTAAAGATTTCCCATCTGACACATGCCATAACTCACTTGGAAAAACTAATACTGGCAAATTAATTAACTTCATCTGTAATGCATAGTCTGTTCCATATAAATGCCAGGTAGGACCGATTATACTAAATTGATTCGTACTAAAAACTTTTTTCGGAATAATAATCAAACACTCATCAATTGCATCAACTTCAACAGGGCTACTTATAGATTTACTAGCCGCCTTTGTTTTCGGGTCCCCATGGAAGATATTTGAAAAACTGACGACCTTTCCCTCAATATTCTTTACCCCTGCTACTCCTGCTACTCCAAATATGAAATTTCTACAATAAGATTCTAGTTTTGCTAACTCAAAGTCATCTTGAAAACTAATATCTTGATGAACAAAAAATAGATAATCACCTTTTGCTTGTTTGCCTCCAAAATTCAAAGCCTCAGCAGCAGAATTAAATCCATATTTATTGGAATCCACTATAATAAGTTCATATTTAACATCTTTTTGTCTAGATAAAGATGATTTAAGAATTGTATTTAACTTATCGTAATTATTCGATACGCATATAAGTGATATCATCTCCAATTCCCTCTCTTTCATCTAAAAACGTTCTCGCAATTAAAAACAAAAATGGATTAAACCACAATAAAAATAATTGTGGGTCAATACAAGCTCTTACTGACCAAAAAATTAACACAATCAATAAAGTTTTATTTTGATTAATTATAACTTTTCTCATTATAATTGAATAGCTTATTAACATAAGGAAAAAAATTATTGTTCCATAGCTTATAAGTATATTGATGTACGACGAATCTACATAAAAATAAGAATTTGCCGAAGTATCCCATTGAACATGAGTTCCAAATAATCTTAGAGGGTATCTCCTTAAACCTTCTTGACCGAATCTCAACCTTTGACTCAATAAGTTATTTATTAAAGATAATAAACTATTTCTACTATCAAATTTTGCTGTCAGCCAATAAGTCATATACGCCATAATTGGATAAATAAGAGTAAGTAAATATTTCAGAAATTTAAAATTCATATTGATTGATATAAATCTTCTCGAAAACGATATCAAAAGAAGGATAAATACCATAATAAAAGTAAGACGGGTATCTGTGTATTTATAAATAACTATATTTAATAGTACACAAATAAAAAGCTCTTTTATTGTCCAATATTTTTCACCTTTTAAATACACATATTCCAGCAATATACTCAGGAAATAATTCGGAGTAAATGATGTGTAATTAAAACCTAGCCCATACCGTGAGCGGATCACACCTCCTGAATATGTTAAGGTTAGCTCGTTTGGAATAATACCAAGTAAAGAGCTTACTACAACAGTTCCTACAACTCCAATCTGGCAAAACATTGTATTCCTTACCAAATTACGAAAATTAATATCCCTTGAAGAATATATAAGAGTCAAAGTATATGCTACAAAGGAGGCGTTACCATTATCATAACTTACAATAAAACCTATAAGAAGTATAATTGGAGTAATGATTATCGATTTTATCTTAGATTTACCTAACATAAATTTAAGTAACAGAAAAAACAACCCCACATACTCCCAAATTTTTATTATTCCATAGGGATGTATAAAATCTTTATAAAAGGTCGAAGTAAACAGCCATGCTATTAGCCAAGGATAAAAAGCTAATCCAAAAAGAAACTCATTCAATTTTACATCAGTTTTAACTCTTGATGGACTCACTTTGAATCCCCCCTTTTCTTTCACTAATACTCTTTAACATTACTAGAATTACTCCTTCATATATAACACTATAAAATCAGTAATATATGACCTGAACGACCAATACAACTTATGATATTTAAATAATTTAAAAAATATAAATACATTCTTTTTCATAAATAATTCTCTTCGATTTTTTCCCCATAGAATGTAGTCGTTCAAAACACTAATTTGTTCATTTGAAAGTGATAAATCATGTTGTTTACTAAATTTATCTAATCTCTGAAGCAAATCATCATAATAAATAACCTGCTCTTTTCTCCTTAGGAAACTTCTTTCTCTGCTACCAGTCGCGTTGCTATCGTGTCTTCTAAAATCGATAGTAGAGTAGGAGTAAATGTATAACCCATTAAGAAGCGAAGCTAGCCTCCATAACAAGGCATCATGTGCATCTTCGTTACTTCGGATTTCTAAAAAATATGGAATAATCTTTTTGTTCACCGCATAAACACACCCTGGCCTTCTAATATGAAAGAAGTTATCTAAAAAATTTGGTTGATACACTGCCTCACTATTATCCAAATCACTTTTATCCAATTTAATCTTGACACCATCACCAACATAAAAAGGTGTGTAATTAGAGGCTAACAACAAAATCTTATCATTATTCTCCATAATCTTAGACATTTTTTGAATTTTATCTAAATGCCAAATATCATCTTGATCACAAAGAAAAACGATATCTCCTTTCGCCTCCTCTAATAACATGGCAAAATTATTCTTCCATCCTTGATTTTCTTTATTTTTTTTTATAGACCAATTATCCAACTTATATTTAGCAATATAATCTTCAATTATTTGAACAGTATCATCTGTAGATGCATCATCACTAATCAAGACTTCCTCAGCAAGGCGGGTTTGATTTCTTAGAGTATCTAACTGTTCAACAATATATTCATCACCATTAAATGTTGATAATACAATTGATATATTCATTGTATTCTTACTCCCCAATCAACTTTTTATACTCATTCTCTAATTTTTTAGCCTCAATTCTGATATCATAGTTTGATTTTTGAGCTAGGTCAATATTTTCTCTAGATTTTTCCAATCTGTTTATATATGAAAAATCTTCAATAGCTTTTATCCAAGTACTTACGTTGTCAATTGGTAATTGTTGGATACTATTTGTGAAGATGCACTCATCAGAAATTGTCGTTGAAAGAATAGATTGAATTCCATTAATTTGCCACTCAATAGCAACTAAAGGCAACCCCTCGTATAAACTCGGTAATAGCATTATATCCATAGCAGAGATAAACGATTGCATATCCGAATACCGATTCAAAAAAACAATTGAATTTTCCAATTTTCGTTCTTTTACATATCTCTTAACATCCTCTACTTTTTCTCCTTCACCGACCAAAAACAATTTTACATCCTTCTGCTTACATTTCATTTCATCCATTAAATCCAGAAGAAATGTATGATTTTTTTGAATATTGAATCTACCTACATGTCCTAATGCAAGTGTATTTTCTTTTAATGAATGCGTTGTCCGAAATACTCGGCGAAGATGAGGATTAAAACTATATTTTTCTACATCCCTGGCATTATGTATAACTTTAAATCGTTTATCCTTAAAAAGCCATTCTCCTGCCTTTTCACCACACGCCCAAGATTGAGTATATAAAGTGTAAAAAAAAGGACGTAGCATTCTGTCTAGTAGAATATGATTACACGTTGTATTATGACTATGCGCTATTCTTACAGGAACTCCCATAATTTTTGCTATAAACAATTCAATTGACATAAGAGCACTACTCCCGTGAACGTGTACAACATCGTATTTTCCTACTTTTAAGAGTTCAAGGAATTCTCTCATATATGCCAGTATTGAGGATTTCTTTCTTTCAATTTCTACAATCTGAACACCTAATACTTGAAATTTTAATTTATCTTCTAACAACGGTTTATTGGTAGCTAGAATCGTCACTTCAATTTCACTCAAGTCCATGTATTCGAGGTATGAATATATAAATGTTCCAATCCCATCAGAAAACAAACCTCCTGTTGGAATATGCAAAATTTTCATCAAGTGTCTCCTTCTATGATCTTCGTCATTTTTACTCAACTAATTCTGCAATCAAATTTGAAAAATGTTGTACAAAGCATTCATTATTAGATTTAACGGCAATACTACTAGATGGATTCAGGTATTCTCGGATTTTTTTAATATCCTCTATGACTACTAAATCATATCCCTCCTGAACAATCCTATTACAAAAATCTAACTGATGGTCATTCACATGTTCTCCAAATTTTTTTCTTCTCGGAACAACTACTGGTCTTTTCCCATTAGCAATAACATTCATAAATGTAGCAGGACCACCATGAGTGATAACTATATCCGCTTCTTCCATTAGGTTATTCATCTCATCATACGAAAGAAAACGTTCCCATCTGCAAAATCGAGGTTGATAGTCTGAAAAACCAACTTGGATAAATACATCCGACGTAATAACTCCCTCTGCTTTCAATTCATCAATCTCTTTTATTAGTCTATTAAATTGTTGCTCATGCGTACCGACAGTTACAAAAATCATTAGAAAATTCCTCCCAAATTGATTGCCTTGGGATAGATTTTTTTCATTTCTTCCCATTGGACAATGAATCTATCTGTAACAGGGTATACTATTTTGCCAGTCATTGTCGGAGCGTCTACACGATCAAATACTTCTATATAAACAGTTTTAGCACCAAATATTTTACCTAAATAAAAGAACGGTATTGCAACCGCTGCTCCGGATGAAATGATAACATCTGGCCTTTCTTTATATAATATTCTTAAAGCAAGAAATGTATTTTTTATTAGATTTTTTATATTACGATTAGTCGGATAATAGCAATAATGACATTTTTCATTTGATAAAATACTTCGAGCATCTTCTTTATCAAAAGTAACCCATAGTCTATCTTTATCCTGCCAAAATGGTTTCAATAGATAGAGATGATTTAAATGTCCACCGCTAGATCCTACTAGACAAAGTTTTATCTCTTTTTTAGACAAAGTTATGAATTCTCCTATTTTTCTACGTATGGGCCAAAATCAATTTTAATTCGTTTGTGATGATTTCGTTGATTCTCAGGTGGAAGCTGCATATAGTCACCATACATATGTTTTAAGTATGCTCTATAATTCTTCATTCCCCATAATTTTATATCATCAAAGGAATAACTTTCAACTTCGTCTAACCACACTTTTGGAAAAGTTTCTTTCTTTATTCCATAACTACCATCACTAACCACTACATTATCAGCATTGGTACTCTGCCCTAGTAATATACACTTCTCCTTCATCTTTTTCAAAAAAGATATTGAGAACACATGTGTGGCAAGCTTAGCTAGCTTATACGCTAATCGTTTTTTTCTATCGTTGTCCCCATATCCACATTTTATCCATAATAGATTTCGGAATAACCAAAATCCTTTAAGTTGAATGAATCGTCTAAAAGGCTTGGGACAGATATCATCAATCGGAAAAATATCAATATAAATTCCATCATGAACATTTGCATCTAAAGAAAATTCCTCAGAAACATGTGTGTTATTGAGACGTAGTTTCACAAAATTAAATGGATAATTCAAATCTGTTTGATCTGTCTGTAGAAAATATTTTTCCCTGTCCAAATCCGAAACACATAATTCTTTAAATCTTTCAAAATCCTCTCTTGGCATACCAAAATCCATATCATCGTCCCACGGGATGAATCCATTATGGCGTATAGCCCCTAGAAAAGTTCCTGCTAGCATCACGATTTTTAAATTATATTTTTCACATATTTTTAACACTTCTGAAGCTAGCAAAAGTTCTAAGTTATGTAACTGTTCTAATTCATCTGTCATATAGTTATCTCAAACTCCGTTTTTAATATTCTCTAGTTGCCAATGAATTCTTGATTTCAGTTGTACTGATTTCAGGAGTTCGTGGTAAATAGACCACTTCAACTCCTTCCTTCTCCAAAAAATCAAATTTCCCCTTCCAATCATCTCCCATAACAAAGGTATCTATGTGATATTCATGGACATCTGTCACCTTTTGTTCCCAGGATTCTTCGGGTATTACTAAATCAACATATCTAACAGCCTCTACGAGTGTTTTTCTTTGTTCATATGTAAAATAACATTTTTTTTGTTTTTCATTCCAGTTGAATTCATCAGTTGAAATCACAACAATTAAATAATCGCCTAACGATTTAGCCCTTTTAAGAAGATTAATATGGCCATAGTGCAACAAATCAAATGTTCCATATGTTATGACTTTTTTCATTTCTTACTTCGCCCCTTCTCTCATAAATACCACTTTAACGGTCTTTAACAATATTTCAATATCTTTCCAGATGGTCCAATCATCAATATAAGCTACGTCCAGCTTGACAACATCATCAAAGTCCGTGATTTTACTACGACCACTCACCTGCCATAGACCAGTAATTCCAGGCTTAAAACTAAGACGACGTTTCTGTTCAGGAGTATATTTTTCATACTCATCAACTGTTGGGGGACGTGTCCCAACCAAACTCATATCTCCCATTAAAACATTCCAAAACTGAGGGAGTTCATCTAGACTAGTCTTACGGATAAATCTCCCTATCTTTGTTATACGAGGATCATCATCGACTTTAAACATACCACCTTGCATGGTATTTTGTGCAAGGAGCTCTTGTTTCTTTTTCTCAGCATCCACGCACATAGATCTAAATTTATAAAAAGTGAAATGTCGACCATTTTTTCCGATACGAGTTTGAGAAAAAATAGCGGGTCCGCCATCTTTTCGAATCACCGGAACCAAAACAATACTCACCAATCCACAAATAAGTAGTCCGATAATCGAACCTATGATATCAATGAAACGTTTAGCAATGACGTGGCTTGTCTTATAAAATTTTGTAGAAAACGTAATGACATTCAAGCCTGCCATTCCGCGAATCTTTTTATCGCTACCTAGATAGTTATTGAAAGCATTCAGGTTGACTGTCACGTCAATTCCCATTGTTTCAAAAAGAGAGATGAACTCCCCGATGTCATACTCTTCACTTGGTAAATTGATAAAAACTTCATCAACAACTTCATGGGTAGCAAAGTCTAAGATGTTCTCCGCAGGTACAACGGTTACGGATGCATGCTGAAAATTAGGCTGATCCAAAACACTGACCGCCACCAATTCCCAAAAAATCTCTCCCGACTCTATCAGTCTATCTACAACTTTCTCAACTCTGGAAGTAGCTGTTATCAAGAATATCTTTTTACTCCCCTTGAAATTTGGAAAGATACGTCTCCTATAGCGTTTAATGCACAGATTCAACAAATACAACAAAATAGAATGTATTGTCAAAAAATAAATCATGCCTCGTCTAGAGATACTAAAACGATCTTCTAAAAAGAAGTTTGAAATACTGATGGCTAAAGCAAAGAAAACGATATATTTTATAGTGCTGATAAACTCAGCTAAATAACCCCTTTTTAAAAAATCACGCTCATAATCACTAATGTTAAAAACAACAAAATGCAGAATGAACAAGATGATAACAGAGGTGTTCGCAATCTCTGTTTCTCTTACAAAACTAAGTAAATAAGCTAATATAATGACAAGAAAACTCTGGATTGCCGCCAAAGTAATCTTCAATCCCTTTTCTTCCATAATACCTTCCCTAAGCTATCTCTTATTTTTTCCCGTAAGAGCCATAAGCTCCATATGCCCCATATTTCTCAACTAAGGTATTCAATTTATTTAATACAATCCCTAAGAATGGTTTACCTGTTTGTTCCAATTGTTCTTTAGCTTTTTGGACGTCACGACGATTTGTTTCACCAGCAGCAGTTATCAATATAGAGCCATCACACTGTTGCGTGATAATCGCTGCATCAATAACTACTCCAATCGGAGCGGTATCAACGATGATGTAATCAAAGTACTTGCGCAAGGTATCAATCATTGTCGCAAAATTCTCACTTTGTAACAAAGCTGTTGGATTTGGGGAAACGGAGCCGGCTTGAATGACAAACAAATTCTCAATATTCGAATCACATAACCCTTGTGATAAATCTGTTGTTCCAGATAAGAACTCTGTTAATCCTGTAATCTTTTCACGTGATTTAAAAACACCTGACATGACAGAATTACGAATATCGGCATCTATTAAAAGCGTCTTATATCCAGCACGCGCAAAGGCCCAAGCAATATTGGTAGAAGTAGTTGACTTCCCTTCCTCTGGTTTCACTGATGTAATGGAGATAACTTTTAAGTTATCTCCGCTCAATTGTATATTGGTACGAATCGCATTGTAATACTCCTCTGCTTTTCTTGCCTTATCCAATTTTTTATGTGCGATTTCTAACGTTGGCATTTTTCTCTCCTATTTTAATTTATCCAAATTTGGAACAACTCCTAATAATGCAATTTGCATAACATCTTCAACTTCTTCTGGTCGTTTAACGCGTGTGTCTAGGAGTTCAATAAGGAGAACCGTGACAATCATCACAACCGCTCCAGCTAGAAATCCAATCATGGTATTACGACGAATGTTTGGTGAAGATGGTGAGGTTGCTGGGCGAGCCTCTTCGAGTGTCGTCACATCTGAAACCCGTGTAACACTAATAATCTTTTGAGCTGCAACCTCTCTCAATGAGTTGGCGATACGACTTGCTTCTTCAGGCGCACGATCTGTAACGGAGATAGATACGATACGTGTATCAGCCGGTACGGTCACCTTAATTTTACTAGCCAAACCTTTTGAAGGAAGATCCAGTTTCAAATCCGTTGCGACCTTCTCCAAAACGTCTTGCGAAAGAATAATTTCGCGATAGTCTTTAACCAAGTAAGACCCTGCCTGCAAATCTTGGTTTGTCAATCCAGGCTTATCTCCCTGATTACGATTAACTACATAGATACGTGTCGTACTGGTATATTCAGGTTTTACGATAAAGCTACTGTAGGCAAAAGCTACTACCCCAGTTACGATTGCTACCAGTGCAATTAGAAATTTCCGTTTCCAAAGAATTTTAAGCAATTGAAATACATCAATTTCCATCATATTTTGTTCTTTCATTGTTTCTCCTAAATCAATTGATCCATTATTATTTTTCGTGGGTTATCTTTGAAAAGTTCCTTCGCCTTATCTTCGCCATACTTTTTAGCAATGATATCATAGGCTTCTTCCATATGAGGTGGTCTACGATCCAAATTATGCATATCGCTAGCAATGACATGAACTAGATCACGTTCCAAGAAATACTGAGCTCTCTTTTTCATGAATTTGTAGGTTTCTCCAAAGAGTTTTGGTTTCAAGACATGAGAACTATTGACCTGGGTATAGCACCCCATATCAATCAGCTCCCGAACTCGCTTTTCATTATTTTCTAGAGCATCATAACGCTCAATATGGGCAATAACTGGTGTGATCCCTAACATGAGAATATCGCTCAGGCCTTTATGTATATCTCGATAGGGTGTATTCATACTAAACTCAATCAAAGCATAGTGACTATCATTGAGGGTTGGAATCAATTTCTTTTCCAATTTTTCGACAACATCTGGCGTATAGTATATTTCTGCACCATAAGCGATGACAAGATCATCTGCCACCTCTTTGGCCATTTCGCGAACTTTCAAAAAGTTAGTTGCTATTTTCTCTTCTGGCGTCTCAAACATCCCTTTCCGACGATGAGACGTGGAAACAATGGTCCTGACCCCTTGACTATAGGCTTCTCTTAAAAGGTTTTTACTCTCCTCTATCGACTTTGGACCATCATCCACATCAAAAACGATGTGTGAATGGATGTCTATCATGCTACTTACCCTCCATCACATCTTTGATAGCTGCCTTGGCTGCAGCCAAGCTACTTTCATCAATTTCCATCATATAGAGGCTGCTATCTGGCATAGCGTAGGATGGAAGATCCATTCTACCAGTTCCTTTTAAGTCTTGGGAATTGACCTTATACTGACCACCACTATCCAACTGTGTATTAACCAAGTCCATCATGGTTTCCAAAGGCATATTGGTTTGAAGAGAATCTTGCAATCCTTGAATAATGTTGTCATAATTCTTTAAAGCCTCTGTCGAGGTTAGCTTCTGAATGATGGCAACAATGACTTTTTGCTGGTTCCGACCGCGGTCGCGGTCTCCATCCGCTAGAGAGTAGCGTTCGCGGACAAAACCAAGGGCTTTTTCAGAGTCTAGATGGACATTCCCGACAGGAAAATGGTACTGCCCATGCAAAGAAGTGAAATCTTGGTCATTATAAACATCCACACCACCTAGAAGGTCAATCAATTTCAAGAAAGAGGTGAAATTCAAACGAACATAGTAGTTAATATCAACTCCATATAGGTTTTCCAAGGTATGAATTGATGAGTCCACTCCATAAATCCCCGCGTGAGTCAATTTATCCTTTTGATTATTTCCTCCGTCCGCAATCGGAACATAAGAATCTCGAGGTGTTGTGGTGAGAAGGATTTTCTTAGTATCTCGATTTATAGTCATCAAGATGTTGACGTCTGAACGCGAAACTGAACTGATAGGTCCGTAGGTATCAATACCACTGATATAAATATTAAAGGATTGATTCTTAGATACCTTTGGTGCCGCAACATCTTTGGTTAGTTTTTTCGTATAGATTTTCTTAATCTTCGAAGCATAATCTGGATACTCCGCTTCAATGATGTTTTCAAAGACACTGTTCAAGACAATCGCTTTCGCATCACCTGAAATCAAGCTCTTATAGGCTGCTAAGTAAGATGCACTTTGTTCAACCGCCAAGTCTTTGCTCTGAGTCGTCTTAATATCCGCTATCAATTTTTGGATATTGTCATTATCCGTTTCAGTCGGACCTGTTACACTCTCTAACTGGGTAACGTTGTTGATTTCACTATCTTTTAAAACCACAACACTCATCGAATACTCTGAGTAGTTTGATGTCGCATTGATGTGATTAGTCAAGCCCACAAATTGGTGCAAAGCAAATAGCGAAACCGAACTAGTCAACACCGCAAGTACCAAAAAGAAGATCGTGAACTTTTCGGCTTTCTTATATACTATTAAAAGTAGAGCTGCGACAGCAGATAGTAAAACTAGAACTGTAGCTAAGATATTGAGATGTCTAAAGGCTAGGATGTTATGTCTAAAAATTAAGAACAACAAAGAGCCACTCAATAATAAATAAATGGCTAATAAAACTATATTAATATTTCGTTTCACATTTCCTGAACGATTTCTCTTTGAACGTCTACTCATGGTAATCCCCTATACACGTTAATAATTATAATTATTATATCACAATCATGAAAGAAATTCCATCCATTCCTGCTATTATCAGCGTTTTCATTCATTTTTTCTTAGATATATTTTGAATTTATGACTTCCATTAACAGAATCCTTGATAAAACAAAAACAAGACCCCTTATTATGGGGCCCCATTTCTGTTTTTATTTGATATGATTTTCAAACTCTTTTTGGCTCTTTTCAATAGCCTTTTTACTTTCTGCTTCCCACTTAGCCTTGGCTTCGTCGAATTGTTTCTTGGTAACAGGGTCCTTTTGCAATCTCATGTACTTATAATTATTTCCGTCACCCTTGATACCCACTAGGGAGTAGGCACGTGTAAACGGAGTTACTTTAGTTACAGAGGCTGTCCCACCATTTGACATAGCAGACATGATTAGAGAATTGTCAATCATCCAAGCTTGGGCTTCAGCGTATTTTTCATAACGCTTAGCGACATCTTTATTCTCGGCATCTGCTTCTTTCAGGAGTTGTGTATAGGTATCGAGCCCCAGACTCTTGATGAGCTCTTGGTCTTCCTTGGCATCAAGGCCAAAAATCTTGAGATAGAAGCCGGTTTCAGCATTGAAGGGATCTAGATAAGTTGATGGATCCTGGTAATCACCAACCCAACCATCAAAGTTTAAGTCGTAGTCACGAGCTGCTGGATTTGGCGCTAGGAAGGCAACATTTCCAAAGTCATCTGTAGAAAGCTGTTGAACATCAATGACGATATTGTCAGAACCTAGTACTGTTTCAAGGGTTTGTTTAACCGAGTTCATACCAGAAACCGCATTTTTATTTGTCTGATCAACAGGGACATCCAAATGGATTGGGAAAGTCACGCCTTGGGCTTCCAATTCCTTTTTAGCTTCCGCAAATTTTGCTTGGGCCTTTTCCTTGTTAAAGTAAGCATCTTGAGCGTCTGCCAAATTGATACCTGACCACTCAGTTCCGTAGTTCACAAGCTTAGAAGCTGTCACTTCTCCAAAGGTCTTATCTCCCACCTGAACAAATGTTGGTGGAACCAAAGTATTACGAAGGGTTTTGCTCGCTGCCTCTTCACCGTTAGATTGAGCAGAGTAGGCTGTTCGATCAATACCAAAGTTGATAGCCTGACGGAAATTTTTATTTAAGATAGCTGTTTGAACTGATTTCTTTTGTTCGTCCGTTGTTTTAGCGGTATGATTATAGGTTTTGCGGTTGACGTTAAAGTTAAAGTACCAAGATGTCTTGTCTTGCAAGCTATAAACGATATTGTCTTGGTATTTTTCTTTTGTCTTGGCATAGTTCGAACTATTTGGATAGACTCCCGCAATCGAGTAGGCGCCATTTTCAAAGTTTCGAATGGTCATCTCCTGATCTGACCCATCAAAGTAGGCTAACTTAACTTTTTCAATGGTTACTTTATCATGGTCATAATAGTGTGGATTCTTCACATATTCGATCGAAGATTTTGATGTGAAATCTTTTAACAGATATGGACCGTTATAAAGGATGCTGTCTGGTGTCAAGGTACCAAAGTCTTTATCCTTTGATTTCAAGAACTCTTCGTTGACTGGAAAAAGGATACTATTGGTTGTCTTTGAATTCCAATACGGTTCTGGTCGAGTCAAAGTGTACTCGACTGTGTAATCATCCAAGGCTTTGACACCAACAGTCGAAAAGTCATTGGTCACACCCGTCACATAGTCATTCAATCCCTTGATTGAATTTTGGATCAGATCCATGGCTTGCCCCTTGTTGTCAGCGGCATATTTGATCCCAGTGACAAAATCCTGAGCCTTGACTGAAGCATATTCCTCACCATCAGCCGTATACCACTTTGCATCTTTTCTAAGCTTGTAGGTATAGGTCAAACCATCTGCTGAAACAGACCAATCCTCAGCTAGAGCTGGCGTTAGGTTGCCATAGCTATCATTTTCCAGCAAACCATCTACGAGATTGGTAATAACGGCAGTATTATCTGCATAATAATCTAGAAGATAGTTAAAAGTTGTTGGATTCGCACTAAATGTTGATGAATAAGTGCTAGTATTTGTGTTGAACTGTCCACACGCCGAAAGCAAAATCCCTGTCGCTAAGACAAGACCTGTCTCGATTAGTCTTTTTTTCATTTTGATCATCATTCACTCCTTTGTGTCACCTTTTATAACATAACCATATTTTATCAAATTTATTCAAAAATGTAAAGTTACTGCTTTTATGACAACTGGTGTCTCAAAACAAAAAAAGGAAGCACAGTTTCCTGCAACTTCCCTTTTCTGTTTATAGATTACTTGACATGTTTTTCAAGTTCTTTTTGGTATTTGGCATTTGTTTCGATTTTTTCTTGTTGCCATTTCTTGAAGGCTTCTTCGTATTCTTTTGCAGTCACAACATCATTTTGCAACTCCAATCCTTTGAACACAAATGGGTCTCCCTTGATTCCGACTTGAGAGTAGGCTTTTGTGAATGGTACAGTTCGGCTAACAGTTGGAGAACCACCTGAAGAAGCAACTGGGATTAAGAGTGAGCTATCAGACACCCAAGCTTGAGCTTTAGCGTATTTTTCATAGCGTTTGTTGAGGTCGCTGGTTTCAGCTGCAGCATCATCCAAGAGTTTCTTGTATTCGTCCAGTCCAACTTGAGCCATCACTTCTGGATCTTTTCCACGAGTGATACCCAAGTGTTTAAGGGCAGAACCCTTCTTGGCATCAAGAATGTTGAGGTAGGTAGCTGGGTCTTGATAATCAGGGCCCCAACCAGTTCCGTTCAAGTCATAGTCTTTTTGGGATGGAACCTTGGCTTGAGACGTAATGCTCATTTTTTCATTATCAGTCATTTGAAGGACATCGACAATGACATTTTCAGTACCAAGTGATGATTCGATAGACTGCTTGAGTGAGTTAGTTTGCTGAACCGCGATTACATCTGTTTGTTCAACTGGGATATCCAAATGGATTGGGAAAGTAACCCCCTTGCCCTGCAATTCTTCCTTGGCTTTAGCAAAGGCTGCCTTGGCTTTTTCAGGGCTGTAAATCGTATCCTTGCCATCTGTAAGGGCTACATCTTTCCACTGGTCTCCATATGAAACGAGCTCTGCCTGCGCCAACTCTCCAAAGGTTTTTTCGCCCACTTGAACGTAGTCATGAGGCACTAGGCTGTTACGGATAATCTTGTCTGCACCTTCTTCACCATTCAACTGAGCAGTATAAGAATGACGGTCAAGAGCAAAGTTCAGCGCCTGGCGGAAGTTCTTGTTGAGAAGAGCTTCTTTTGTTGAAGTTTTTTGAGCTTCGTCTGTTTTGGCTGTTTTATTGTAAGATTGACGGTTTACGTTAACAGTAAGATAGTAGCTTGTCGCTTCTTGTGGACTGTAGACAATCTTATCGCCATACTCTTTTTTAGTTGACTCAAAGTTTGAGCTTGTTGGGAAGAGACGAGCTGTTGTATAGGCACCTTGTGTAAAGCTACGAATCAAAGATTCTTGGTCAGATCCATCGTAGAAAGTTAATTTGACATTGTCAATCTTAACATTGTCCTTATCCCAGTAATTTGGATTCTTTTCATATTCAATGGCTGATTTTGAAGTCAATGATTTCAAGAAATAAGGACCGTTATAAAGGATGCTTGATGGAGTTGGCGCACCGTAGTCGCCCCCTTTAGAATTCAAAAACTCTTCATTTACTGGAAGCATGGTCGCAGTTGTGACTTTAGAGTTCCAGAAACTTTCTGGCTTGTTGAGCGTATATTCTACCGTGTAATCGTCAACAGCTTTGACTCCTACTGTAGAAAAGTCATTGCTTTCTCCACTGATGTAGGCAGCTAATCCTTTGATAGAATCTTGAATCAAAGTAAGACCATCTGATTTCCCATCAGCTGCGTGTTTTAGACCAGTAACAAAATCCTGAGCCTTGACTTCAGCGTACTCTTCTCCCTCAGAAGTATACCATTTTACACCCTTACGAAGTTTGTAGGTATAGGTCAAGCCATCTTTAGAAACGGACCAGTCTTCTGCAAGCGATGGAATTAAGTTTCCATACTTATCATTTTCCAAAAGGCCATCGACAACGTTCGCTATAACATCAGAAGTTGAACTCTTGCTCGTCACACTGTAGTCCAAAGACGATGGATCCATAGCATAGACATAAGAGAATGTCTTGGGTGCATCAGCCTTCTTTTCACTTTTCCCACAAGCAGTTAACAGAAGGGCTGTGCTCAGGACGGCACCTGCTCCTAAGAGCCACTTTTTCGATCTCATAAGTAATCTCCTTTAAGATAGTATTTTCACCATTATACCCTATTTTTTCATAAAAGCAAGGGCTTTCGACAGATTTTTTAGAAAATTCTAACAAATATTTTTTAAAGACTTTTCTACATATTTTTTAGTAAAAGAACCTCAAGCATCAAAGGCTTGAGGTTCACTTATTTTAATCCGTTAGTTCCACACAGAAGGCATCCCATGGAGCCAAGGTTTGTTTTTCAACTGTTTCTTGAGTCACAGTGTTTTCAATCAAGACAGATTTAACTTTTCCTTCTACTGAAAAGTTTTGTTTTTCATTGGACAAGTTAGCCACAACTAGGAAGCGGCGCTCACCGTCCTTACGGATATAAGCAAAGATCTTGTCACCTGTATCAAGCAATTCAAAGTCAGCTCGAATCAGCCAGCTGTTCTCCTTACGGATTTGAACCAACTTCTGATAGGTATAGAAAATAGAATCTGGATTTGCCAGTGCTTCTTGAACGTTGATTTCTTCGTAGTTTGGATTAACTGCCAACCAAGGTTGACCTGTTGAGAAGCCAGCATTTTTGCTTTCATCCCATTGCATCGGAGTACGTGCATTATCACGACCAATGACACGGATGCTGTCCATAATTTCCTCTAGCGAAACACCTTTTTCAAGAGCCTCACGCGCATAGTTGAGGGATTCAATATCTTCTACTTGATCCAGTGTTTCGAATGGATAGTTGGTCATCCCAATCTCCTCACCTTGGTAGATATAAGGAGTCCCTCTCATAAGATGAAGTAGGATTGCAAAGGCTTTGGCAGATTTTTCGCGGTATTCTTGGTCATTTCCCCAGATTGAGACAATACGAGGGAGGTCATGGTTGTTCCAGAAGAGGGAATTCCAGCCATCCTCAACTCCTAACTCTATCTGCCATTTGTTGAAGATTTCTTTCAACTTCCCTACATTTAACTCTTTTTGGTAGTGCCACTTAGGTTGCCCTTCCTGATACTGAAGACAGATGTGTTCAAACTGGAAGACCATAGACAATTCTTGCCCCTTTGGATCCGAGTGGAGCTTAGCAATCTCTGGCGTTGCTCCCCAGGTCTCCCCTACTGTCAAGAGATCCTTATCTCCAAAGGTCGCCTGATTCATTTCCTTGAGATAGGGATGGAGCATAGGACCATTATTGACTACTTTCTCGTCAGGAATTTTCCCAATCATGTCAATGACATCCATACGGAAACCACCAATACCTTTATCAATCCAGAAGTTCATCATCTCGTAAATTTTCTGGCGCAGTTTTTCATTCTCCCAGTTGAGATCGGGCTGTTTCTTGCTGAAAAAGTGAAGATAGTGTTGATCTGATTTTTCATCGTATTCCCAAGCAGACCCACTAAAGATAGACTCCAAATCATTGGGCTCATCTCGCCAGATATAGTAGTCTCGCTCAGGGCTGTCAGGATTTTCACAGGCCTCAACAAACCAGGCGTGTTCATCCGAGGTATGATTGACCACCAAGTCCATGATAATTCGAATATCCCGCTTCTTAGCTTCTGCGATGAGTTGGTCCATGTCCTCCATAGTCCCGAAAATAGCTGCAATTGCTTGATAATCGGCAATATCATAGCCATTATCATCCATAGGACTATCATAAACGGGAGAAAGCCAAATCGCTGTAATTCCTAACTTAGCTAGGTAGTCTAACTTACTAGTAATTCCTGGCAAATCGCCAATTCCATCTCCGTTACTGTCCATGAAACTCTTTGGATAGACTTGATAGACTACGGCATTGTGCCACCATTTTTCTTGCATCTGTTTACCTCATTATTTTAATAATCTATAGTCTATGATAGCGCTTTTTAAAATTTTGTGCAAGCGTTTGCTTAATCTTTTTAATTTCTTTTTTAGCTCCGTAGTTTCCTAACTTCCAATTTTTTATTATAATAGAGGTCAGAGGTAAAAAAATGAAAAAACAAGCTTTTAGTTCTGAACAATATCTGAATCTACAGCGCGACCACATTTTGGAGCGCATTAACCAATTTGACGGCAAGCTCTATTTGGAGTTTGGTGGCAAAATGTTAGAAGATTTCCACGCTGCTCGTGTACTTCCTGGTTATGAGCCTGACAATAAAATCAAGCTCTTGCAAGAATTGAAAGAGCAGGTTGAGGTTGTTATTGCCATTAATGCTAGCAACATCGAACATTCCAAAGCACGTGGCGACCTAGGCATTTCTTATGACCAAGAAGTTCTTCGTTTGATTGACAAATTCAATGAGCTGGGAATTTTTGTTGGTTCGGTTGTCATCACACAATACGCTGGCCAACCCGCTGCAGATGCCTTCCGCAACCAGTTAGATAAAAACGGGATTGATTCCTATCTTCATTATCCGATCAAAGGATACCCGACTGATATGGACCACATCATTTCTCCAGAGGGTATGGGGAAAAACGACTACATCAAAACCAGTCGCAACTTGATTGTCGTAACCGCTCCTGGACCTGGTTCTGGAAAATTGGCAACTTGTATGTCAAACATGTACCATGACCAACTCAATGGCATCAAGTCTGGTTACGCTAAATTTGAAACCTTCCCAGTTTGGAACCTTCCCCTTCATCATCCGGTCAACTTGGCCTATGAGGCTGCCACAGCAGACCTTGACGATGTCAACATGATTGACCCCTTCCATCTCCAAACCTACGGAGAAACCACTGTCAATTACAACCGTGATATCGAAATCTTCCCAGTACTCAAACGTATGTTGGAACGTATTCTCGGTGAATCTCCATACGCTTCACCAACAGACATGGGTGTCAACATGGTTGGCTTCGCTATTACAGATGATGAAGCTGCTGTCGAAGCTTCTAAACAAGAAATCATCCGCCGTTACTATCAAACAGTTCTTGACTTCAAGGCTGAAAAAGTCGGGGAATCTGCTGTCAAGAAAATCGAGTTGCTCATGAACGACCTCGGTATCACACCTGCAGACCGTCAGGTTGCTGTCGCTGCACGTCAAAAAGCTGAAGAAACCGGCGGGCCTGCCCTTGCTCTCGAATTGCCATCTGGTGACATTGTCACTGGTAAAAACTCAGAGCTCTTTGGTCCTACAGCCGCTGCCTTGATCAATGCGATTAAGAAATCAGCTGATATCGCTAAAGAAGTAAAACTAATCGAGCCTGAAGTTGTCAAACCAATCCAAGGCCTTAAAATCAACCATCTCGGTAGTCGCAATCCACGCCTGCATTCAAATGAAATCCTGATTGCCCTTGCAATCACAGCTATGGAAAATCCTGATGCTGCGCGTGCCATGGAAGAACTTGGTAACCTCAAAGGTAGCGAAGCACACTCTACCATCATCTTGACCGATGAAGACAAGAATGTCCTTCGCAAACTAGGCATCAACGTAACCTTTGACCCATACTACCAATACGACCGCTTGTATCGGAAGTAAATAAACAAGGCTGGACAAAAACTCAATTTGAGAGAAAAATCCAGTAAATCTTTACATAATAAAAAAATCAAACGCATAATATCAAGTCTTTTGGACATTTGGTATTATGCGTTTTTATGGTTTTCCATTCTCATTTATTTCAATGAAATTGTCAACTCAACACAAGCTCCTCCTTGCTCTGGATTGAGCAGGGTTAGACAACCACCATGCAAGAGAGCGACCTGCTTAGAAAAGGCTAAGCCGATACCATGATGGGGATTAGCTGAATTGCGGCTTTGGTCACTCTGGTAAAAGAGCCGTTCCGCTCCCAGCAGCATCTCCTCTGAAAATGAAGGGCCGTTGTTCCAGATAGCAAAAACCAACTGGTCCTGCTGCACTGATACCGTTAGCTTGACTTCCTTTTGATCCTGGTCTGCATGTTCAAGCGCATTCAGTAAAATATTGAGCAAAGCCCGTTTAAGATAGTCCAAATGAATCGACAAAATCAGACTAAGATCACAATCTTCTTGGAGATAAAAACGATAGCTTTCCTGTTTACTGAACAGTGCCCAATCGTCCTGGAGATAGGCCAAAAAGTCCTCTAAGGAAAGCTGACTGAACTGATTAGAATCAATCTGAAAAGCCTTAGCGTAATCAATAAGAGAGCCACAATATTCTTCCATCTTGTAACTAGCCTGCAAAATCTCAGCAGCATAGTCTGCCTGTGGCTGGCCTAACTGCGCCATTTCCAAGAGCTCAGCATTACCCTTAATTACAGTTAGGGGCGTCTTCAAATCGTGCGATGTCGCTGATAGCTGTAAAATTAACTCCTGATTATGCTGCTGCTCTTTTTCTAGAAGACGAGCATTTTCTTGGTGGCTGCTCCGTAAATCGCTATAGACTTCGAGCATTTCCTCGATCCTAAAAAGCTGGCTTTGATTTTCTTCTAAAAGCTTCTTGCTCGTTAGCATTTTTATTTCCCTGTCGATTTTTCGGAGCAATTTCAAAATATGATAAAAAGTAATCAGCAGCAAGCTCCCTGCCCAAAAGAACAAGGTGAAAAGAACGTGATTACTTCCTTGCGTAAATTCATAACCTATAAGCACAAAAATCAAAACATGGAAAAAGACGATTTTTAAACTGGTTGTCCAGACTAGGCTTTTGAAATTACGGGTTCTAATTGCCATCTATAGCCTACTCCTCTCACAGTTGCGATTGCTTGCAGCCCTTCTTGTTTGCATTTTTGACGAATCTGATATACGTATTCTGAGATGGAACGAAGCTGTGTTTCTGAGCTTTCTGGATAAAGCAAGGTATGAAGACGTTCAGCTGAAAAGGTCTGCTTGGGATTGCTAGCTAGTAAATGTAGCAGCTTAAACTCCCGCTCTGAAAATTTCAAGACTTTACTAAAACAGGCAACTTCGTAGCGCTCTGGATAAAATTGGCAAGAAACAATTTCAGAATATCGCTCCTCACGTCTTTCCTCCCGCCGAAGATGAGCTCTGACGCGCGCCAGCAATTCTTTGGTTCCAAAAGGCTTGACAATATAGTCATCTGCTCCGCGAAAGAGCCCTTCCACTTTGTCCGCCTCCAATTCCTTAGCCGTCAGAAAGATGATTGGACACGAAAGATGAGGACGAATGTAGGAACACAGCTCAAAACCATTAACAGGCTCCATCATCACATCCAGCAGAATCAAGTCATATCCGACAAAATACGTCAGCTCTAGGTCTTCTATCCGATCAAGCGTCGTCACATCATAAGCATCTAGCTCTAGGACGTTTTTCACCAGCTTCAAAATGCTCTGGTCGTCATCAACCACCAAAATACGATACTGTCTCATGATTTCCATTATAGCATACCTCTAGCGAACATCTCGTTTCAAGGTTAAGAATATAGCAGAGCTCCAAACCAAAGCTAACCATAACAGCTGTATTCCCAGCCCTGAGAGATCTATTGAATGCTGAAGTCCTTCATACTCAAAAAGATTTAGCGTAGCCAGATCGGGCAGGTATTTTGCTTCTTTGATGAAAGTCGCCAATAAACGGCTGAGGCCAACCAAGAGAGGAAAGAGCACCGACACCGGCACAACCCAAGATTGAAATAGCAAAGCGAGGCCAGCAGTTAAAAAAGCCAGAAAAATATTGCTGAGAAGACCAAAAGAGCTGTAATAGAGGAATTTCTCTAGTAAGGACCAGCTAAAGCTTAGGTCAAAACGAGCCAGCATAACAAGGAAACAGCTGCCTATCATGACACTGTAGAGAACCAAGAGCAGCAAGTCCAGAAAAAGGAATTTCCCAGCCAACCAAGCCTTTCTATTTGATACGGTTAGAAAATTCGTTCGCATCCCAGACTTGACAAACTCCTGGGCAAAATAGAGAGAAGTAAAGATGACGATGACAGGCTGCGCCAGATAGAGGGCATGCAAAACCTCGCTCAGAGCCTTCGTCTGACCAACTGCTGTCTGACTGTAGTCAAGATTCATCAGAAAAAATGGAACAGCTACCAGAGCCACTAAGGCTGCACCAAGAGCGAGATAGTAAGAACGGAACTTAATCCATTCACTTCTAAGCAGAGCTTTTATCATCAGTAGTGCCCTCCTAAATCCGTCTTCAAAAAGCGCAGAGAAGCCATACCGCCGATGACTAGCAACCATGCACCAAGTATCAACAGCCCTTGCAAGGGATTGTTAGCATATTGGGAAGTTGGCGTTGCAGCAAACAACTCTCCTGCTGGCTGTGGCAAATAAGCTCCCCAACTCGTGTGAGCAGCTAGGTAGTTTCCTAAATTATAGATTTGGGGTACGAGAAAAAGCAGAGGAACTAGCATGGTCCGAGCCAATAAACCTAACAAAAATGAAAGGATTCCTAATAAGGTTAGAGATAAGGTTTTCCACAAAATCAAACTCCAAGCTGCCTGATTGAGCAAAATCGGATCAAGCCCTTCCTTTCCTAAAGCCAGATGCATGACCATATAACTAAAGTAGATTGATAAAAAGCTAGTGGCAAGAGAAAAGCAAGCAAAGGTCATGAGTTTCCCCACAAGCAACTTCAGGCGGTTATTACAGGTCAAGAGACTGGTTCTCAAGCTATGAGACTGAAATTCCATAGCTCCCAAAATTCCAGCTAAAATGACCAAAACCATGACCGCCATAGAAGCCCCGTTGAGACCTAGATATTCCAGCGGATCAATGGCGTTTATCAGATTAGGAACCGTCTCAGGTGTAGCATCCAAGCCGATAGACAGATACTGTCGGCCCTCCAACCAGGATACGACAGGCACCAATAGTAGCATGAAGGCCACACTCACTTTGAAAGCCTTGATTGATCGGATTTTCAACCATTCTGAATGCAATAAAGACATCGTTTCTTTCATCTTAAACCTCCTCTGTCAAATCAAAGAAGAGATCTTCTAGACTGTCTGAATCTTGCAGCACCTCTTCCAATCGTCCTTGCTCAATAATTCGCCCATGATGAATCAAGACTACATCATCTGTCACCATTTGCACCTCTGATAGGATATGGGAAGATAGAAGTACCGTTTTCCCTAAATCAGCCTGCTGACGGATAAACTTTCTAAACCACTTAATCCCACTTGGATCCAGCCCATTAGTCGGCTCATCTAATATAAGAAACTGAGGATCACCCAGCAAAGCTGCTGCCAAACCCAAGCGTTGACCTTCCCCCAGAGACAGACTTGACAAGAGGTCCTTCCTCTTATGAGCGATTCCCGTCATCTCCAAAACCTCATCGATCCGAGACTTGGGAATAGCATTACTCGCCGCAATAATCCTCAAGTGGTCATAGACCTTTCGATTTGGCAGACCGCCAATGCCATCAAAGGCTGCACCTACCGTTCTGAGCGGATAGGTCATTGATTGATAGGTTTGCCCATCAAAAGTTGCAGTCCCTGCTGTCGCCCAATCTAATCCCAAGAGAATCCTCAAGGTCGAACTTTTTCCTGCACCATTTGGGCCTAGAAAAGCTGTAATCCGACCGCTTCTAGCTGTAAAAGAAATATCTTCTAAAATCTGCTTGCTGCCATGCTTTTTGCAGACGCCTTCTATTTTCACCATATGTTCCATACTGAACTCCTTTATCTTTATTTTCTCCAGTATACCCAATCTAGTTCAGAATTAGTTCAGAGATTAAACAGAAATTTCAGAAAAAGTTGATCCACTTTTCAAAAATCACCTTAGTTCCACTAGAAAAAACTAAACTTTTCTTTCACAAGGTATTCTTCTCTTCATTCTTTCTTTATAATTCTGAGGTTTATGTATAGAGACTTTATTATCATTCTAGTCTCAAAAAGTTATTTATCAAACTCCATCAACAGCACCCTTTATGATATAATGAAAGAAGAAAACTGAAAGGATTTACCATGTCAAAAGAAGTTATTGTTGAAAGTTTTGAGCTTGACCACACTATCGTTAAAGCACCCTATGTTCGCTTGATTGGGGAAGAAACAGGGCCAAAGGGAGATATCATCTCCAACTTTGATATTCGCTTGGTGCAGCCAAACGAAGACTCTATCCCTACTGCTGGCCTTCACACTATCGAGCACCTCTTGGCCAAACTTATCCGTACCCGCATTGACGGAATGATTGACTGTTCACCATTTGGTTGCCGTACAGGCTTCCACATGATTATGTGGGGACGCCATGCTAGCGCCGAGATTGCAGCTGTTATCAAGGATTCGCTCAAGGAAATCGCTGAAACTACTACTTGGGAAGATGTCCCAGGAACAACCATCGAATCTTGCGGAAACTACAAGGACCACAGCCTCTTTTCTGCTAAGGAATGGGCGAAGCTCATCCTGGAACAAGGAATCTCAGATGATGCCTTTGAGCGTCATGTCATCTAAACACAAAAGGAACCAGCTTTTTAGCTAGTTCCTTCTTTTTTTATTCTCAAAATCGCGAGTTAGGCTTTTTCACGAATGACCAAAACGCCATCTTCCATATCTGCTTCCAGATGTTTGGCATCTAGATGATCCAAGTGGAAGTCTGTCACCTTATCACGAATTTGTTGTTCAACCACGCGACGGAGAGGACGAACACCCATAACTTCGTCATAGCCTTCTTCTGTGATAAAGTCCTTAGCTGCTTGGCTAACTTCAAGGTCGATTCCTTTCTTAGCCAAGGTTTGGTTGACTTCAGCCAACATCAAGTCCACAATCTTAGAAAGGTCTTCCTTATTCAAGTGTGAGAACTCGATAACTGCATTAAAGCGATTGAGGAATTCTGGACGGAAGTATGGTTTCAAACGATCCATCAATTCTGGTTTGTCTGCATCTTCCGTCAAGTTAGCTTCATAGCCAAATCCAGCATTTGATGTTGCGATAATGACAGTGTTTTTGAAGTTCACGGTATTTCCTTGACCATCAGTTAAACGGCCGTCATCCAAGACTTGGAGGAGAAGGGTAATGACTTGAGGATCAGCCTTTTCAATTTCGTCCAAGAGAATGATAGAGTAAGGATTGCGACGAACACGTTCTGTCAAGGTATTGCTATTGTCATCATAACCCACATAACCTGCTGTTGTACCGATTAACTTAGAAACGGCTGTGCGGTCACTGTATTCAGACATATCCAAGCGGATGATCGCATCCTTGGTTCCAAACATATCGAGCGCCAATTGCTTAGCAAGCTCGGTCTTCCCAACCCCAGTAGGCCCTACAAAGAGGAAGCTACCGATTGGGCGATTGCCTTCATCAAATCCTGCACGGTTACGACGGATAGCACGAGCCACTGCTTCTACTGCCTTATCTTGGCCGATAACCTTGTGTTCCAAACGATGAGCCATATCTTTCAAACGTTCGATGTCTGATGCTCCCATTTGTGATACCGGAATACCAGTCATACGTTCTACAGATTCAGCCACATCGTTGACACTCGCAGTCACCTTCATATCTTCTGTGTGGTTTTCGATTTTCTTTTCTAATTCTGCAATGCGTGTTTTAGCATTAAGAGCTGCTTCGAAATCTTCTGCCTCAACTGCTTTTTCTTGCTTGTCCTTTTCTGCCTCGATTTCCCGTTCGACAGCATGAACATCTGTTACTGGATGTTGAGCTGCCAAGTGAGCTGCCGTTACATCGACAAGGTCAATAGCCTTATCTGGCAAGCTGCGTTGAGGAATGTATTGGACAGAATAATCCACTGCTGCTTTCAAGACTTCGTCTGGCAAGATGACATTGTGGTGTTGTTGATAGAGGTCACGAATCCCTTGAAGGATTTTAAAGGTATCCTCTGCTGAAGGAGCATTGACCTTCACTTCGTTGAAACGACGAGCAAGAGCTGCATTTTTCAAGATGGTGTTACGGTATTCGTCTTGAGTTGTCGCTCCAATAACGGTCAATTCACCACGAGAGAGAGCTGGCTTGAGAATATCTGCAAGACCTTTAGAACCACTGTCTCCACCGATTGAACCAGCACCAAGGATTTGGTGAATTTCATCAAAGAAGAGGATAATATTCCCTGCTTCTTTCACTTCATTGACTAGGTTTTGAACGTTTTCTTCAAAGCTGCCACGGTATTGAGTACCAGCTTCAAGACCTGAGATATCAATAGAAATAATTTCCTTATTCTTGATGGCAGCTGGAACATCTCCATTCACAATAGCTTGTGCTAAGCCTTCGACAACGGCTGTCTTACCAACACCTGCATCTCCGACCAGAACAGGATTATTTTTCGTACGACGTGAGAGGATTTCAGATGTTTCTTGAATTTCCTTGTTTCGTCCGATAACAGGATCCAACTTGCCCTCACGAGCTTCTGCGGTCAAGTTACGACCTAGTTTAGCAAGGACACCGTCTTGTTTCATACCTGAAGCTTGTTGTTGCATTTGTCCATCAACTTCTGCATTTCCTGGCAATTGACCAGTTGCACGATAGTGAGCAAATTCCTCAGGTGTCACTTCACGTCCATTAATCAAGTAGCGACGGTTTTCAGAACTGTATCCTCGCATACCACCCATCAATTGGTTAAATAAATCATCCATGTTGTTAAAGTTATTAAAGTTGTTGTTCATATTCTTTACCTCGTTTATTCTTAATTATATGCGATCTCTGATATTGACTATCTTTGACCTTTTTTTTAAAAAATTTAGACTAGCTAAATCGCTACTCTACGTATAATTTCTGGTTTTTCTTTTTTAAATAAGCCTTTTATAATCTTCTTTTCAAATTCTGTTAGATTCAACATAGGCCTCACCCCTTTCTCGGGATTCTATACCTCATTCTCAAAGACTAATTCGTTGAAAATGAGCTTTTTAAGGAATTCATTTTCCTTATGTTTCTACTATATCACTTTAGTCAGTAAAAGTCAATAACTTTTTGACCAAATTTGACTATTTTTAAAAATTTTTCAAGGACGCAAAAAGCCAGTCGTTTCCAACTGGCCTTTTCTATTTAATTTAAAATCTTAGCTCAATGCGTCATCCATTGAAAGAACTTCGTGGAAGACACGTTGTGTCAATTCAGTTTTTTGTTCTGGAGTGAGGTATTTAGTGTTTACACAGTATCCAGAGATACGCACGATAACATCTTCACCTGACATGATCTTTTCGTAAACATCGTTCAAGTCCATAACGTTCAAGTTAACGTGTTGTCCACCGTTTTCGAAGTAACCATCAAGGATTGTTACCAAGTTATCAACTTGCTCATCACGAGTCTTACCAAGAGCACGTGGAGAAACTTGAGTTGTCAATGAGATACCGTCAGCTGCGTAACCAAAGTCTAGGCTAGCAAGTGAGTTCAAGTTTTGCAACCATCCACCTTTAGCTTTGTTAGAAGGGTTAGCACCTGGTGAGAAGAATTCAAGTTTAGACAAGTTCACAGAACCATCTTCGTTGAGGTATACACCTTTGTGGACTGGTGAGTTACCAGTTTGTTTAGAGTAAGCAACGTTAGATGTGATTGTCAAAAGTGATACTGTAGCTTCTGCGTCTTTGTAAAGTTTGTGGCTACGTAAACGAGTTGTGTAAGCTTCGATCAACCATTCTGCCAATTCGTTTGAACGTGGGTCATCTTCACCCCAACGTGGGTATTCACCGATTGTTTCGTAATCGTAGATGTAGCCATCTTCATCACGGATTGGTTTAACGGTAGCGTATTTAATCGCTGACAATGTATCAACAGTGTTAGCAAATCCACAGATACCGAATCCCATGTTGGCACGTTGTTTAGTTGGCAAGAAGGCCATTTGAACAGCTTCGTAGTTGTACTTGTCAGTCATGTAGTGGATGATGTTCAAAGCATCTACGTAAGTGTCAGTCAACCAGTCAAGAGATTTTTCAAAGTTGGCTTTAACTGATTCGAATTCAAGAACTTCGTCACGGATAGGATCAATATCAAATACTTTGTAGTCTTTGTGAACATCGTCGTAACCACCGTTCAAACCAGTAAGAAGGGCTTTAAGAACATTTACACGAGCACCGAAGTACTGGATGTTGTGGCGTTGATCTTCGTTTTCTGGGTCAAGTGGTGACACACAGCATGAGATACAGCTCATTTCTCCGTATCCGTCTTTAGCCATTGTTGTTACACCTTCATATTGGATAGAAGAGTGTTTGTGGCTCATATGCATACAGTAGCGACGGAAGTTGTATGGTAATTTGTCAGTCCAAAGAACTGTCAAGTTTGGCTCTGGAGAGTTACCGATGTTGTCAAGAGTGTTCAAGAAACGGTAGTCCATCTTAGTAACACGGTGACGACCGTCGTTACCCATACCAGCCATAGAAGTTGTGATGAAAGTTGGGTCACCTGAGTACAATTGGTCATAAGCTTTTGTACGAGCAAATTTAACTGTACGAAGTTTCATAACGAAATCATCAACAAACTCTTGGATTTCTGATTCAGTAAATGTACCACGAGCAAGGTCACGTTCTGCAAAGATATCCAATACGATTGGCACACGTCCTAGTGATGTTGCAGCACCGTTGATAACACGGCAGACAGCCATGAAGGCGATGTTCACCCATTGGATAGCTTCTTTGACGTTCATCGCTGGTTTGCGAACGTCAACACCGTAAAGGTCACCCAAGCGAACAACTTGTTGCAATGCTTGGTATTGAAGGTTTACTTCTTCGCGAAGACGGATTGTTTCTTCATCAATTTCTTTAATTGCATTCCAGTCGTTTACTTTTTCTTGCATCAAGTAGTCTGCACCGTAAAGAGCAAGACGTGCGTAAACACCGATGATACGTCCACGTGAGTAAGCATCTGGAAGGCCAGTTACAGTGTGAGCGTGACGAGCACGACGGATGTTTGAAGTGTAAGCACGGAAGATACCGTCGTTAACTGTTGTTACGTATTTTGTGAAGATTTCATGAACAGCTGGATCTGGTTCGTATCCATTTTCTTTCAAAGTAGTTTCAGCCATACGGATACCACCTTTTGGCATGAAATTCAATTTGAAGAGTTCATCGTTTTGGATACCGAAGATCAATTCGTTTTCTTTGTCAATAAATCCAGCAGGAATATCAGCAATAGATGTTGGACGAGTGTCCATTGGGAAACGAGTTTCTTCGTAGTGAGCCTTCGTTTCTTCTACGATTTTTTTGATGTGAAGCGAACGTTCTGTTGGGCCAGCAAGGAAACTTTCATCTCCATCGTAAGGTGTGTAGTTAGCTTGAACGAAGCGAGAAATACTTGCTTTTTCTTTCCAATCTACGCCTTTGAAGCCTTCCCAAGCTTTATCAAAAATATCTTGCGCTTCAACAACTGTCTTAACAACCATGTTAATGTCCTCATTTTTCTTTCTAGTAACAACTATCTGTTACATTCATAAATCAAGTATACCACACAGTAACCGATTTCAACAAGAGAAAACCGGCATTTTAGGCGCTTTCTTTTATACTACAGCCTCTTTTTTGCTCTAATCTGTATTATATTTTTGAAAGTCAGGTTGAACTTTCCCATTTTTTCAGAAAAAAGGGTATAATAAATAGAAAATGACTCTAGAAAGGGATTGGAATGCTCATATTTCCATTGATAAATGATTTGTCCAGAAAAATCATCCATATCGACATGGATGCCTTTTTTGCTGCGGTGGAAATAAGAGACAATCCTAAGTTAAAAGGAAAACCTGTCATCATTGGGAGCGACCCCAGACAAACAGGTGGGCGTGGTGTCGTTTCTACCTGTAGCTACGAGGCGCGAGCCTTTGGCATTCACTCTGCCATGAGTTCTAAAGAAGCTTATGAGCGTTGTCCTCAAGCCATCTTTATCTCCGGAAATTATGAAAAATACAAAACTGTGGGACTTCAGATTCGAGCTATTTTTAAACGCTATACTGATTTGATTGAACCTATGAGTATTGACGAAGCCTACTTGGATGTAACCGAAAATAAACTTGGTATCAAATCGGCAGTCAAAATAGCCCGCCTCATCCAACAGGATATCTGGCAGGAACTACGCCTGACTGCTTCTGCAGGCATCTCTTATAACAAATTCTTAGCTAAAATGGCTAGTGACTATCAAAAACCACATGGTTTAACAGTTATCCTCCCAGATCAGGCCCAAGACTTTCTCAAACAAATGGACATTGCTAAATTCCATGGCGTAGGCAAAAAAACAGTTGAACGCCTTCATGAAATGGGCATTTATACTGGCGCAGACTTATTGGATGTCTCAGAAGTCACTTTAATCGATCGGTTTGGCAGACTCGGTTTTGATCTTTATCGAAAGGCTAGGGGCATTCATAATTCACCGGTCAAGGCCAATCGTATTCGCAAGTCCATTGGCAAGGAAAAAACCTACGGAAAAATCCTGCAAGTAGAAGAAGACATCAGAAAAGAGCTGACTCTTCTCTCAGAAAAGGTAGCTCACAATCTCAGCCAACAAGGCAAAGCTGGAAAAATCATTATCCTAAAAATACGATATGCTGACTTCTCTACTCTAACTAGACGAAAAAGCCTCCCACAAGCAACACAGGATGCTAGTCAGATTTCTCAAACTGCCCTTCAACTCTACGAAGAACTAGCTGAAAAAGAAAAAGGCATTCGTTTGCTAGGAGTCACAGTAACAGGATTTTAAAAAGCTTGAAGGAAGATTCCCTCAAGCTTTTTCTTATACAAATAAACGCACAAAACTATAGAGCAACAAGACACTACCGAGTACGATACGGTATTTACCAAAGAGGGTAAAGTCGTGCTTCTTCACATAGCCAGTCAAGAAGCGAATAGCAACCATGCTGACCGCGAAGGCTATTCCCATAGCAACCAAAAGCAAGAACAGTTGTCCAAAACTCAAGAGTTGACCTGCTTTTATAAATTTGAAAATCTTTAAAGCACTAGCCCCAAACATAACAGGAATTCCGAGGTAGAAGGTAAACTCTGTTACGACAGATCGACTTGTTCCATTCAACAAACCACCAACGATAGTCGCACCTGAACGGCTCGTTCCTGGGAAGAGGGCGAGGACTTGGAATAGCCCGATGTAAAGAGCTGTTTTATAAGGCAACTTGTCTAGCTCTGTTACTGTTGGTTCAATGGCTTGCGCCTTATTTCGTTTTTCAAGATAGATAAAGGCAACACCATAGATAATCAACATAATCGCAACCGAAACCATGTTATGGAAGTTGGCATCAAACCAATCATCTAATTTAAAGACCAATAGCAATGGCAAGGTCGCAACCAAGACTTTCGACCATAATTGCCAAGTTCTACGAACTTCGACCTTAGTTTTACCAGGTTTGAAGGGATTGAGCTTGTTAAAGTAAATCACCATAACCGCTAAGATAGCACCGAGCTGAATGACAACATTAAACATGGACATGAAGGCTTCATTTTGGTCCTTGTATTGTACAAATTCTTCAACCAAGATCAAGTGACCCGTACTTGAAATGGGCAACCATTCTGTAATTCCTTCAACAATCCCAAAAAAGATCGACTTCAAAATTTCAATAAGATACATGTATTACTCCTTTTTCTGTCCTCTATTATAGCATAATTTCGGATTCTGCGATAGGTTTTTTAGAAGGCACCGATGCTACCACCACCTCCGCCTCCTGAGAATCCTCCACCTGAAGAACCACTTCCAGAAGATACGGAGTAGTTGCTTGCTGTGTTTGCAATACTAGCATAGTGACTCATTTGAGCAGTTGAATGATAAAACATGCTGTGCCAGCCATAAGCTACATAAAGATTGATATCTGGATTCTCAACTTGAATCTGATAAGATTTCATCAAATGACTCACCTTGTCCGCATAACCAAATAAAGTAGCATAGACAAGGAGGCGATTCCAAAGAACAATACTCTCTAATTCTGCCTTGTCTAGATGGGCGATATCGCGAAGCATGTTTTCAAAACTAGTCCAGAGATAGTACGCTTCTAGTCCTTCTTCGTTTAAAACACCATCACGAGTATCAAATCGGGTTGTCCAATAATAGACGGCAGCTAACATCAAGCTCACAAACCCAAGGATAGGAAGTGGCAGGGAAAAATACCCGTGAGCATCCAAACTGTACAAAAACCAGCCAAAACCAACGAAAGCAGGTAGAAGCGTAGAGACACCTATCGTCAATCGCAAGATTTTTTCGCCATTACTCAGTGGACGATAATAATCTGGAAGTTGCAAAGAGGAAACCCGCTTTCTCACCCCATCCTGCATCTGCTTCAGAGCTTGCTCGAAAGACGACTTAAGCTTACGTCCTGTTTTCTGAATCCTTTTTTCATCAGCTGCTTTTGCACCTTGGTAAAGACTAGTTGACACTTGGTAATCTGCAAACAAATCTGAAACAAGCACTTCTTCTCTTCCTGAAAAGGCCAAATTAAGACAATCTTTTTCAAAACTTGCCAATCCTTTTTCTTTTACGACTTTTAGACGGACCTCATCTCCATTTGAGATGATTGAAATATTTCCACGGTCGATCACATCCAATAAGGTTGCCTGAACGAGTTGGTCAAAGGTGAACTTCCCTCCTCCCTTGGTCAAGGGACTGACTTCCTCTAAAGAAGTGGAGTAAACAGCTTCCGATAAAACCATCGGTTCTAAGTCCATTGGCGGTTCGTAGAGACGGTGATTTTTAGCATGTTTCTTCGATGGGGAGGTTTTTCTTCGGTAAATGCGATAGAAAATGACACTAAAGACTAAAGAAAGCGAGAGTAAAAAAGGGATAACCCACGTAACCAGAGCTTTGCTTTGAGCTTTTTCAGCAGCAATGGACTCCTCTATTTTTTCAAATTCTGCTAAACGATTGCCCTTCAATCCCTGATCCAAAGCTGTTCCAAAATCTTTTCTAGGCCAATAGGCATGCAATTCAACCTCACGCTGACGAGGTAGGTTCTGCAAATGAACACGATAATCACCACCTGTCTTCTCTACCTTGCCCTCTGTAAAGAGTTTCCCTGTATGAAAGAAAAGTTTTTCAGCTCCATTAAAGCCTGTTACCCGAAACGCAAAATTTTCGATAGGTTCTGAACTATCTGTCAAGGGTTGCCAATTAAGTTCCGCGATATCATCATATAGAAATAGGAGGTTTTTTAGTTGCCATGTGATTACCACTTCAACGGTATCCCCTTCTTGGCCTGGATTATACACTTTTACAGTATAACCTTCCGATTCTTCTATCACTTCACTATTGACATTCTCAATGGCGCTAGCATTTTTCCATACCTGAACCTTCGGACTGGGATCTATTTCAAAGCCCTTTGGCATCTTACCAGAACGGCCAAGTCCTACTAGTTGTCCATTAAAGTCTTCATCAAAATAATAGACTACTTTCTCCCTAAATTCTGCCGTATTATCTGCATGAATATACAAATCACCTTGGTAAGAGCGAATCTTAAAATCAACCGCAAAAACAGAGAGTGGTAAAATACAAAACAAGCTAAATAAAAGCACGAAAAAAGTCTTTTTCATAACACAATCCCCTTTTTATCTTTGCTATCATTATATCATTTTTTATAAGTAAAGGCTTACTTGTATTGAAAATCTCACCATTTTTAGATACAATAGAGAGAAGTCATTTTTAGACTAGAAATAGGAGAAAACATGAAAAAATTATGCTTATCTATTCTTGCTAGCCTAGCCCTTACATTAGGACTAGCTAGCCAAGTCCAAGCCGACGAATATTTACGCATCGGAATGGAGGCAGCTTACGCTCCCTTTAACTGGACCCAAGACGACGATAGTAATGGTGCTGTCAAAATCGACGGTACCAATCAATATGCCAATGGCTACGATGTCCAAATCGCTAAAAAGATTGCCAAAGACTTAGGTAAGGAGCCTTTGGTCGTTAAAACCAAGTGGGAAGGACTTGTCCCAGCCCTTACTTCTGGCAAAATCGATATGATTATTGCAGGTATGAGCCCAACGGCTGAACGCAAACAAGAAATTGCCTTTTCAAGCAGTTACTATACTAGCGAACCGGTTCTATTAGTAAAAAAGGACTCTGTCTATGCCAACGCCAAATCTTTAAACGACTTTAGCGGAGCAAAAATCACGTCTCAACAAGGCGTTTATCTCTATGATTTGATTTCCCAAATCCCTGGCGCCAAGAAGGAAACAGCCATGGGGGATTTTGCTCAGATGCGTCAAGCACTTGAAGCAGGTGTCATCGATGCCTATGTTTCTGAACGCCCTGAAGCACTGACCGCTGAGTCTGCCAACGCTAAGTTCAAAATGATCCAACCCCAACCCGGTTTCAAAACTGGAGAAGAAGATACAGCTATCGCCATTGGACTTCGTAAAGATGACAGTCGTATCAGCCAAATCAATGCTAGTATTGAAACCATCTCCAAAGATGAACAAGTTGCACTGATGGATCGTATGATTCAGGAGCAACCTGCCGAAGCCACAACAACTGAAGAAAGCAGCAGTAATTTCTTCAACCAAGTTGCTAAAATTCTTTCTGAAAACTGGCAACAGCTCTTGCGTGGTGCAGGTGTCACTCTTTTAATCTCAATCATCGGAACTATCGTAGGTCTCATTATCGGTCTTGCCATTGGTGTCTTCCGTACGGCTCCTCTCTCTGAAAACAAAGCCATTTACGGCCTACAAAAACTAGTCGGTTGGATTCTCAATGTCTATATTGAAATCTTCCGTGGTACACCGATGATTGTTCAATCCATGGTTATCTACTATGGGACTGCTCAAGCTTTCGGTATCAATCTCGACCGGACACTGGCTGCTATCTTTATCGTCTCAATCAACACGGGTGCCTACATGACAGAAATCGTTCGTGGTGGTATTCTAGCAGTTGACAAGGGACAGTTCGAAGCTGCAACTGCTCTTGGTATGACACACAATCAAACCATGCGTAAGATTGTCCTTCCTCAGGTTGTCCGTAATATTCTACCTGCTACTGGTAATGAGTTTGTCATCAATATCAAAGATACCTCTGTATTGAACGTTATTTCAGTTGTCGAGCTTTATTTCTCAGGAAATACTGTAGCGACTCAAACCTATCAATACTTCCAGACCTTTACCATCATTGCAGTGATTTACTTTGTCCTCACCTTCACTGTGACCCGTGTCCTACGTTTTATCGAACGCTATATGGACATGGACACTTACACTACAGGTGCTAACCAAATGCAAACGGGGGATTTGAAAAAATGACACGACCAATCCTTGAAATCAAACACCTAAAAAAATCCTATGGGCAAAACGAAGTGCTAAAAGACATTTCTCTCACCGTCCATAAAGGAGAGGTTATTTCCATCATCGGAAGCTCGGGAAGCGGAAAATCAACCTTCCTTCGTTCGATTAATTTACTAGAAACACCTACAGGAGGAGAGATTCTCTATCGCGGAGAAAATGTCCTGGAAAAAGGCTATAACCTCACCCATTATCGTGAAAAGCTCGGTATGGTTTTCCAATCTTTCAATCTCTTTGAAAATCTGAATGTCCTCGAAAATACCATCGTCGCCCAAACGACAGTACTCAAACGTGACCACTCTGAAGCTGAAAAAATTGCCAAAGAGAATCTTGAAAAAGTTGGTATGGGAGAACGTTACTGGCAAGCCAAGCCGAAGCAACTTTCAGGTGGACAAAAGCAACGTGTAGCTATCGCCCGTGCACTCTCCATGAATCCTGACGCCATTCTCTTCGACGAACCAACATCTGCCCTTGACCCCGAAATGGTCGGAGAAGTCCTCAAAATTATGCAGGACCTAGCTCAAGAAGGCTTGACCATGATTGTTGTAACCCACGAAATGGAATTTGCTCGCGACGTCTCCCATCGTGTCATCTTCATGGACAAGGGAATCATTGCAGAAGAAGGTAAACCTGAAGAACTCTTCACGAACCCTAAAGAAGAACGGACAAAAGAATTCCTTCAGCGTTATCTCAATTAATAAATAAAGACTGCATACAGAATGCAGTCTTTTTAGTTTGTAATTGTAAAGGAAAGGCAGACTCGATTCAGAAATCTGCCTGTAACCACAGTTCAATCTTCAAATTTTTCATGATTTTTTTCATAGAAATCGATTAAACTAAGAGCTGTTTCAAATGAAATATTTTTAACTTTTGCGCGTCCTTGCGCTAGGGCAATGATAGACATTTCACGCGCATTCGTTTCTTTAGAGATACGGTAACCTGTGATCTTCTTATCACGAACCCAGCCAACAACTGCTTCTACCTTTTCAAAGTTTGACTTAACCATGTTCTTCTCCTGAATTATTCTTTACAATTCCTAATTGTATACGTTTTTATTTTATCTGTCAATAAAAAAACATATATTCGTCACAACTATATTATTCTGCATATTTTTATTTGGCTTTTAAAGCCGATAATATATGAGTTCTTATATCTTCAACTCCATTAGGATTTGCTGGTAGGAAGATTGTATTATTTCCTTCTTTTTCTGCAAAATTATTCAATGTGTCTAAATACTGGTTCGTTAATAGGATAGACATGATTTGTTCTTCAGTCAGCTCAACATTAGCTCCCTTTAACTCTTTGATAGAATCAGCCAGTCCGTCAACAATCGCTTTACGCTGTTCTGCAATCCCTACACCATGTAGGCGATCTTTTTCTGCTTCTGCTTCTGCTGCGGTCACGATCTTAATCTTATCTGCTTCAGCAAGTTCTTGCGCTGCAACTCTCTTACGTTGAGCTGCATTGATTTCATTCATTGATTGTTTTACTTCAGCATCAGGTTCAACCTTAGTAATCAGAGTTTTGACAATGATATACCCATACGTAGACATTTCTTCTGCCACTTGTTTTTGAACTTCTAAGGCGATTTCATCCTTCTTCTCAAACAACTCATCTAGGGTTAACTTTGGTACAGATGAACGCAAAGCATCTTCAATATAGGATTTGATTTGGGCTTCTGGACGCATCAATTTATAATAGGCATCTGTGACATTGTTTTCATTCACTCGATACTGAGTTGCCACATTCATCGTTACAAATACATTATCTTGCGTCTTTGTCTCTACAACGATTTCACTCTGCAACAAGCGTAGTTGTACTCTTGCTGCAATTCTATCAATCCCAAAGGGAGCCCGCAAATGAATACCACTATTGCTCAACTTTTGGTATTTACCAAAGCGTTCTATAATAGCGACAGATTGTTGTCGTACCACATATACAGAACTAATCGTAATCACTGATGCAATCACCACTAAAATCAATACAACAAGTAAAATTTGTAAAACCATGGGAATCTCCCCCTTTCATCACCCTCATTATAACACCATCGTTATCATTACGCAAATAATATGATAATAATTTTATTTTAGTTTAAACTAACATATTATACAATGTTTCATTTCCATTCAAATTAATATAAGACGGGTCAAACTTTTCCATTCGATGAATCAATCCAGCATAATCATGCTTATTGGCAAGAGCAATCCCAATCAATACAGGACCCGTCCCCTTGCTTGCTCGTTTGATATATTCAAAACGAGTGATGTCATCATTTGGCCCCAAAATGTCATTTACAAACTCTCGTAGAGCTCCAGGACGCTGTGGGAAATTCACTACAAAGTAATGCTTGATTCCATCGTAAATCAAGGCACGTTCTTCCATCTCTGGCATACGGTTGATATCGTTATTTCCCCCAGAAATGATACAACAAATCGTCTTGCCTTTGATATAGTCTGATAAAACTTCCAAGGCTGCAACACTAGCAGCCCCTGCTGGTTCCGCTACAATTCCTTGTTTGGAATAAAGATCAATCAAGGTTTCAGAAATCAATCCCTCATCTACCCCAATCAGCGTTTCAACATTCTGACGGGTCGCTTCATAGGTCAACTGTCCAACCTTCTGTACAGCTATCCCATCAGCAAACTTATCAATTTCTTTGAGTTTAACTGGACCTCCCGCCTCAAAGGCAGCCTTCATCGAACGGGCACCATTGGCTTCTACCCCAATCACTTCGATAGTCGGGTTGGTTTCCTTAATATATGTAGAAACACCGGCAATCAATCCACCACCGCCTACTGGCACGAGTACTGTATCAAAATCAATAGACTCTTTACGGGCTTCTTCAAGAATTTCATAAGCGACAGTCCCTTGACCTGCTTGGACATGAGTATCATCAAAAGGATCAATGAAGGTACGGTTTTCCGACAGTGTAAATTCTTGAGCTGCTTTAGCTGAGGCATCAAAGGTATCTCCAACTAACTTGATTGTCACAAAATCACCACCAAAAAAGCGAACCTGTCCAATCTTTTGTTGCGGTGTTGTGATGGGCATAAAGATGGTTGCAGGAATCTTCATCTCATTACAAGTATAGGCGACACCTTGGGCGTGATTTCCTGCAGAGGCACAGACTACACCACGCTCACGTTCTTCTTTTGATAGTTGAGAAATGGCATAATAGGCTCCGCGAATCTTAAAGGAACGAACACGCTGGGCATTCTCCTTCTTCAAATAAATCTTAGCACCATACTTCTCCGATAAATAATGATCATAATCAAGCGGAGTATTGACTACTACACCACTCAATACTTTGTGGGCTTTCACCACGTCTTTTGCACTTAGCATTGTCTCCTCCTCAAATACTGTTTAAGATAAAAAGCGAGTTAGGTACCCCCAACTCGCCTTCTGTTTTTCTTCACAAGAATTAGTTGTAGATTTTGAATGCGTCGTCGTCATTTTTACCAACGAATGGCATTGCTTTACGCAATTCAGCACCAACTTTTTCAATTTCAAGGTTAGCTGCTTGTTCACGGTAAGCAGTCAATTTTGGACGTCCAGCCTTGTAGTCATTTACAAAGTCATTTGCAAATTTACCATTTTGGATATCTGCCAAGACAGCTTTCATGTTTTCTTTAACTTGCTCAGTAATCACACGTGGACCTGATACATAGTCACCGTATTCAGCAGTGTTAGAAATTGATTGACGCATTTTCTTGAATCCACCTTCATAGATCAAGTCAACGATCAATTTCATTTCATGAAGAACTTCAAAGTAAGCCAATTCTGGGGCGTATCCTGCTTCTGTCAAGACTTCAAAGCCTGCTTCGATAAGGGCAGTCAAACCACCACAAAGTACAGCTTGTTCACCAAACAAATCTTCTTCAGTTTCTTCTTTGTAAGTTGTTTCAAGCAAACCAACACGAGCTGCTCCAACACCTTTACACCAGTCCATAGCAATATTTTTCGCATTTCCTGTAGCGTCTTGGTATACTGCATAAAGAGCTGGAACACCAAAACCTTCTTCGTAAGTACGACGTACCAAGTGTCCTGGTCCTTTAGGAGCACACATGAAGACATCTACATCTGCAGGAACTTTGATAAATTCAAAGTGGATGTTGAAACCATGGGCAAATCCAACTGCATTTCCTGCTTCCAAGTTTGGAGCGATTTCTGCTTCGTACAATTCTTGTTGGATTTCATCTGGTGCCAAGATCATGATAACGTCAGCCAATTTAGTTGCTTCTGCTACTGTGTAAGTGTCAAATCCATCTTCTTTTGCTTTGTCAAAAGATTTACCAGGACGTACACCGATAATGACATCACGACCTGAATCACGCAAGTTTTGCGCATGCGCATGTCCTTGTGAACCATAACCGATTACGGCGATTTTTTTACCGTCAAGCGCTGCTACTTTAACATCTTTTTCGTATTCCATTTGAACTGCCATAGTTTTTCTCTCTTTTCTATTATTTATTGCCTTTTAGGCCGGTTTAACAAATTTATGCTGGATTTTATACTCAATGAAAATCAAAGAGTATTAGTCGCGGGTAAATCCAGTTGCACCCGTACGAGCGATATTTTTGATACCATATGGTCGAATCACTCGCAATAAAGCTTCACTCTTTTCAGCATTTCCAGTCATCTGAATAGTGATGGAGCTTGGAGCCACATCTACTACCGTTGCACGGAAAGGTTGGATAATGGCCAAGATTTCTGCACGCTTTTCAGCAGGAGCAGATACTTTTACCAAGATAACTTCTCTTTCCAAGTGTGGTTTATCTGTGATATCTCGAATGCGAATCACATCAATCTGACGATTGAGCTGTTTAATGATTTGCTCTACTTCATCGTGTGAAGCTACATCGATAATGATGGTAATCCGTGATACATCAGGATTCTCTGTCGCACCAACTGAGATACTCTCAATATTGACTTGGCGGCGTGAAAGGACACCTGTAAAACGATTGAGGACTCCTGAACGATTTTGTAGTTTTGCTGTTAACATTCTACGCATGGAACTTCACCCCCAACATCTCATGATTGCTCTTACCAGCTGGTACCATCGGTAAAACCTGTTCCTTACGAGAAATATCCACCTCGATAAACATGGGCACATCCTCCAGAATGACTTCTAGATCCTTCTCTAGCGTCTCTGGATTATCAAATTTATAATTTTTGATGCCGTAAGCCTGTGCCATCAGCTGGAAATCAGGAAGTGTATCAAAGACTGATTCGGAAGTTCTACCCTCATAGAAGGATTCCTGCCACTGACGAACCATTCCTAGGGAGTGGTTATTCAACATGACAACCTTAATCGGTACCTTGTATATGTTTAGGATTGCTAGTTCCTGATTGGTCATCTGGAAGCCACCATCACCGACAAAAAGGATAACTTCTTTTTCCGGATTGGCAATCTTAGCTCCGATAGCTGCGGGAACTCCGAATCCCATGGTACCCAAACCACCTGAAGTGACTAACTGACGCTCATTTTGGTAAGGATAATACTGAGCCGTCCACATTTGGTGTTGACCAACGTCAGTTACAACAATGGCATCCCCATTCGTCAACTCACCAATGCGTTCAATAACGGCTTGAGGTTGAACCACACGTTCTTTCTTATCATAAGAACGAACTCGATTCTTGTCCTTGGTGACTTTTTCAATCCACTTTTCAGTATTGTTATGAACAGTTGGTTCTGCTAGTAGCATCTGCAAGGCTTTCTTAGCATCCCCCACCACAGGAATATCTGCTCTGATAATCTTGCCAATCTCAGCTGGGTCAATATCAATGTGGGCAACCTTAGCATTCTTCGCAAAGGTCTTAGGATTTCCCGTCAAGCGGTCATCGAAACGGCAACCAATACTAATCATAAAGTCGGCTTCCGTCATGGCAATATTAGCTGCGAAAGACCCATGCATGCCTCCCATTCCGAGGAAGAGTGGATGGCTAGTTGCAATCGTACCTTGTCCTAAAAGACTGGTCACGACTGGAATTTGGTAGCGTTCTGCAAACTCATTGAGTTCTGTAGCTGCTTCTGCATAACTAACTCCACCACCTGCTAATAAAACAGGTTTCTTGGCTTTTGACAATTGCTTCAAGATCTTCTTGATTTGCATGTCATTTGGCTCCAGAGTCGGCTGATAGCTTGGCAAATTCACTTCGGGTGAATAGATGAAATCTGTCTCTAAGGCAGATACGTCTTTTGGTAGGTCAATCACGACAGGCCCTGGACGACCTGTCGTTGCGATATGAACAGCTTCCGTAATGATGCGAGGAATATCTGCCGTCTCACGAACTTGGTAATTGTACTTAGTGATTGGCATGGTAATTCCCACGATATCCGCCTCCTGAAAGGCATCCTTCCCAATCCCTGCTCGCGCCACCTGGCCCGTAAAGACCAAAAGGGGAACGCTATCGCTCATGGCATCTGCAATCCCTGTAATGGCATTTGTAGCTCCCGGTCCACTCGTGACGACAGCAACACCCAACTTTCCAGTTGATTTGGCATATCCTTCAGCTTCGTGCAAACAACCTTGCTCATGGCGTCCTAAAATGTGGCGAATGCCTTTAAAATTATATATCGCATCATACAAAGGCAAGACTGCACCACCAGGATAGCCAAATATGGTATCAATTCCTAAATCACGAAGTGTTTCCAAAACTAGGTCTGACCCCGTCTTAGGAGATTCTAAACTGATTTTCTCCATTGTTCCCCTTTCTCTTCTCTTAAAAATAGCTTGTTACTATCATACCATTTTTTCAAAAATTTTCAAGATAAAAGAAGCAATTTTCTGAATTTTCTATCTAAAAGTGTATTTATGAATCTTTTTCTCATTTTTATTAACTTTTCTACGGAATTAGGAACCTTTATTTACTTTAATTTATCAAATTAGAATATTTTCTTTCTGGATAAAATTAATAACTCTCTCACTTAGCGACCAAATTTGTATACTATATTCAGCAAAAATGAATAGTTAAAGACAAAAAAAGGAAGCCACCAAGTGACTTCCTTCTATTGCGAAGACAGATTATTCTTCACCTTTGTTTTTCTTAATGATTTCTTCTTGTACTGACTTAGGTACATCTTCGTAGTGATCAAATACCATCATGAATGTACCACGTCCTTGAGATGCAGAACGAAGAACTGTTGCGTAACCGAACATTTCAGCAAGTGGAACGTAAGCACGAACGATTTGGCTGTTACCGTGTGCTTCCATACCATCTACACGTCCACGACGAGCAGTTACGTGACCCATAACATCACCAAGATTTTCTTCTGGAACAGTGATGGTTACAAGCATCATTGGTTCAAGGATAGCTGGTTGTGCAGTCTTAGCAGCTTCTTTAAGTGCAAGAGATGCAGCAATCTTGAAGGCAGTTTCAGATGAGTCGACATCGTGGTATGAACCATCGTAAAGTTTAGCTTTAACGTCAACAATTGGATAACCTGCAAGGACACCGTTAGCCATTGCTTCTACAAGTCCTTTTTCAACCGCTGGGATAAATTCACGAGGAACCACACCACCGACGATTGCGTTTTCGAATTCGAATCCTTTACCTTCTTCGTTTGGAGTAAATTCAATCCATACATCACCAAATTGACCTTTACCACCAGACTGACGTTTGAAGAATCCACGTGCTTGAGTAGAAGCGCGGAATGTTTCACGGTAAGATACTTGAGGAGCACCTACGTTCGCTTCAACTTTGAACTCACGACGCATACGGTCAACAAGGACATCAAGGTGAAGCTCACCCATACCAGAGATAACTGTTTCACCAGTTTCAACGTTTGTTTCAACACGGAATGTTGGATCTTCTTCAGCCAATTTTTGAAGGGCAATACCCATCTTGTCTTGGTCTGCTTTAGATTTTGGCTCAACCATCAATTGGATAACTGGTTCTGGAACGTTGATTGACTCAAGGATGATTTTAGCTTTTTCATCTGTCAATGAGTCACCAGTTGTAGTATCTTTCAAACCAACGGCAGCAGCGATATCACCTGAGTAAACAGTGTCAATTTCTTGACGGCTGTTAGCGTGCATTTGAAGGATACGTCCGATACGTTCACGTTTACCTTTAGAAGTATTCAATACGTATGAACCTGATTGAAGAACACCTGAGTAAACACGGAAGAATGTCAAACGACCTACGAATGGGTCAGTCATGATCTTGAAGGCAAGAGCTGCGAATGGCTCTTCGTCAGATGCTGGACGAGTTTCTTCTTCATCTGTATCTGGGTTGATACCTTTAATCGCTGGGATATCAAGTGGGCTTGGAAGGTAGTCGATAACTGCATCAAGCATCAATTGAACACCCTTGTTCTTAAAGGCAGAACCACACAATACTGGGAAGAATTCAACATTGATAGTAGCTTTACGGATACCCGCTTTCAATTCTTCGTTAGTGATTTCTTCACCTTCGAGGTATTTCATCATCAAATCTTCATCAGTTTCAGCAACTGCTTCGATCAATTTTTCACGGTATTCTTGTGCTTGTTCAAGATATTCAGCTGGAATATCCTCTTCAAGGATATCTGTACCAAGGTCGTTTGTATAGATCTCAGCTTTCATCTTGATCAAGTCGATGATACCACGGAAATCATCTTCAGCACCGATTGGCAATTGGATTGGGTGTGCGTTTGCTTGAAGACGGTCGTGAAGTGTGCTTACTGAGTAAAGGAAGTCAGCACCGATTTTGTCCATTTTGTTGGCAAATACGATACGTGGAACTCCGTACTCAGTTGCTTGACGCCAAACTGTTTCAGTTTGAGGCTCAACACCTGATTGTGAGTCAAGAACGGTAACCGCACCGTCCAATACACGAAGAGAACGTTGTACTTCAATTGTGAAGTCCACGTGCCCTGGTGTGTCGATGATGTTTACGCGGTGGTTGTTCCATTGAGCTGTTGTCGCAGCAGATGTGATAGTGATACCACGTTCTTGCTCTTGCTCCATCCAGTCCATTTGTGACGCACCTTCGTGAGTTTCACCGATTTTGTGGATTTTACCAGTGTAGTAAAGAATACGCTCAGTAGTTGTTGTTTTACCGGCATCGACGTGAGCCATGATACCGATATTACGAGTTTTTTCAAGTGAAAATTCGCGTGCCATGAGGTTTGTTTCTCCTATTTATTTTTGATTTCTATTCTATTATAACACGATTTTAATAAAAACGGATAGGCAGGACCTACCCGTTCTCAATGTTTATCTTGTTTTTGTTGGTTTCAACTTGTAGACAAGTTGAATTGAACTCGGGCTAAAGTTAGCTAGCCGATTTGAGCCGGAACGGGATGCTGTGTGAAAAAGATAAACTTCCTTGTATTCGTCGAATACTGCGTCAGTTTCCTATTTTCACCTTGCATCCTTACCGTTCCTAGCATCATGATCTAGTTGAGCTCAAGCTAAAAGTCTGGAGAAAAAGATGAATCTCATTGGTTGCAATCGCAACCTGCTTCGATTCCCTATTTTCTCTGGGACTTTCTTAACGCTTTCGCATCCTATATTACCAACGGAAGTGTGCGAAGGCACGGTTAGCTTCAGCCATACGGTGAGTGTCTTCACGTTTCTTAACTGCTGCACCAGTGTTGTTAGCAGCATCCAAGATTTCTTTTGCAAGACGATCTTGCATTGTGTGTTCACCACGAAGGCGAGCGATGGTTACCAACCAACGAAGTCCAAGTGTTGTACGACGTTCTGGACGAACTTCAACTGGGACTTGGTAGTTAGATCCACCAACACGACGTGCACGTACTTCAAGTACAGGCATGATGTTTTCCATAGCTGTTTCAAATACTTCAAGTGCATCGTTGCCAGTAGCTTCTTTGATTTGCTCAAAAGCACCGTAAACGATTGAAGCAGCTGTACCACGTTTACCATCAAGCATAACGCGGTTGATAAGACGAGTAACTAGTTGTGAATTGTAAAGCGGATCTGGCAATACGTCACGTTTTGGAGCTCTATTTTTACGACTCATTTCTCTTTTCCCCTTTCCTTATGCTTTTGGACGTTTAGTACCGTATTTAGAACGGCCTTGTTTACGATCGTTAACACCTGCAGTATCAAGTGCACCACGGACGATATGGTAACGTACCCCTGGAAGGTCTTTTACACGTCCACCACGAAGAAGCACCACGCTGTGCTCTTGCAAGTTGTGTCCGATACCTGGGATGTAGGCAGTAACTTCGATAAGGTTGCTCAAACGTACACGAGCAAATTTACGAAGGGCAGAGTTAGGTTTTTTAGGTGTCATTGTTCCAACACGAGTTGCTACACCACGTTTTTGTGGTGAAGAAACGTTTGTTTGAACTTTTTTATGACTGTTGTAACCAACGTTCAAAGCTGGTGATTTAGATTTTTCTACTTTTGATTTACGCGGTTTGCGAACCAATTGGTTAATTGTAGGCATCTACATTCTCCTGTGTTTTTTTATTTTTGGTGATGATACACTTGGTGACAGCTACCATCTGTGTGTACTTTTGCAACATTTGTCAGCACGTCCCTGTACACTTTTGAGAGACCAAAAGTAAAAAGTACCATCTATTATTGTAACACAATTTTTCCTTCATTGTCAAGATATTTTTCATTTTTATTCTGATCTTTTAACTCTTTGACACTGGTTTTCACTGCTTTTCTAAACAAAAAAGGAGGCAATCTGCCTCCTACATTCTAGTATGGATTTCCTTCGATTTAGCAATCATTTGAGTTGTTTTTTATCTTTCTTATCAAAGCCAACCAGATTCTTTTGCGATGTTGGCTGCATCTGTTCGATTACCAGCATCTAGTTTCGAAAGAATATTGGTAACATAGTTTCGGACGGTTCCATTTGATAGATAAAGCTGATCTGCGATTTCTTGGTTAGACAAGCCCTGAGCAATTCCCTTTAAAACAGCGATTTCTTGCTCTGTTAACGGATTGGGATGTGTCATCACCACTTCCATCAATTCAGGCGAATATTCCTTGCGTCCTTCGAGAACAGTGTGCAAGGTTTGCATAAGGTCCGCAATGCTTCTTTCTTTTAAGACATAAGCATCCACTCCAGCCTTGACCGCACGTTCAAAATAGCCGGGGCGCTTGAAAGTCGTCACCACAACCACCTTTGTTTCCGCCTTTTCTGTTCGTATCCACTCCAAGACTTCGAGGCCTGTCTTAACAGGCATTTCTACGTCAAGAATGGCGATATCCACAGACTCTTTTTCTAGGAGTTGGATTGCCTCTTGGCCATCCTTAGCTTGTAGGACAGAATCTACATCTGGTTGAAAGGTAAGCAACTGGCACATAGCATCTCGCAACATACTTTGATCTTCTGCAACAAGTAGTTTCATCTTAGTTTCTCTCCTTATAAGGTAGTCGAACCTGCACTTCAGTTGGATGTTTCTGACTGATCACTTTTACTTCTCCTGAAAAAGGAAGGACACGATCTCGAACGGTATGGAGTTCATCTCCCTTTAGAGAAGCAAAGCCACAGCCATCATCTCTCACTGTTAGAATAAGTTCTTTCTCTGTTCGTTCTAATTTTAAGTAGGCTTTGGATGCTTTGGCATGTTTGATGATATTGGTCACCAATTCAAGCAAAATCATGGAAGCTGTTGACTCCAATTCCTGAGTTAGGCTAGCAGTATCTAGTTGGTGATTGACTTCCGTTTCAATTCCAGCAATTTCCAGCATTTTTTTCACAGTCGCAAATTCAGACACAAGAGTTCTGGTTTTAAGATTTTCAATGATGGTACGAACTTCGTTCATGGATTCTTTACTGATCTGATGAATTTCTTTTAATTCTTTTTCTACTTGAGGATAGGCCTCCATTTGAAGAAGCTGGAGGGCAAGATCCGTCTTCACACTCAACATAGCAAAAGTATGGCCTAGACTGTCATGGAGATCCTGGCCGATACGACTGCGTTCATTTTCAGCCAAGAAGAGATTGAGCTTTGCATTTTGTTTTCTCTTTTCTTCTTTTAGCTCTTCTGCCATCCGAATTCGATAGAGACCAAAAGTCAAGGCATCAGAAAAGACAAAGGTCACCAAGAAAAAGAGCAGTTGCCAGGGACTAACTTGATCGACCATATAAATCCCTGTCAAAATCAGCGGTTGTAAGACAATAAAGCTGACAAAACGCCAAGAGTGAAAAGAAATCTCATCCAGTTGGTAAATAAGGAGGTTTGATAAATAAAAGATAAACCAAGCGAAGCTCCCATTCAGCCAAACGGAACTGTAAAAAATGTAAGCAAGCATGATCCACCAAGCTAGCCACTGCACGGTGCGATTCTGACTGACTAAAACCGAATAGAAAGCTAGGACAAATAGTAGGGTCCATAACAAGGTTAAAAGCGGGTACTCTCCAACGATGACACCCGCTATAGGAAAGATGATAAACACTGTTGAAATATGAAACATATAATGAGTGTTTTTAAATTTTTCCAACATAGATTTATTTTACCTCAATCCGTTTTTTAAGCTGGATTACCAGTACACTAAAGAACACTGTATAGCCTAGTACAACCAAGGCAGAAAGAATATTCAACTCATGGTGCTCCAAATAAGTAGAGACGACCTGCATCAGTTGATAGGTTGGAGTCAGTTTTCCAATAGATTGGAGCCATTCTGGGAAGGAACTCAAAGGGAACCAGAGTCCACCTAGGACAGCCAAAGCAATATAGGCAATATTTCCAATAACCGTCATCAATTGAGCACTGGGAAGCAAGCTCACCAAGACCCCCATACTGATAAAGACCACACTTCCGACCAGCAACATAACTCCAATCACCAACCAATCAAGCCAAGGCAGAGTCACTCCACGGACAAAATGACCAACTGAAAAGACAACTATAATTGATAACAAGAAAGTCAGTAGAGTACTGAACAGTTTTGATACATAATATTCTACCATAGATACGGGAGAATGTTGAATCAATTTTTGCCAGTTGTTTGTCTTATCAGACTCGAGTGTGCTAGGAATGCTGAAAAAGGCGCTTGACATGATACTAAAGAGCGTCATGGCAAAAAGATAGGCTTGAAGAGCGATCTCTGGAATATCTGACCCTGACATCATACCAGAAAAGATAAGGTAAAACACACTTGGAAGTCCGATGGAAAGCAAGTAGTAGACGGCTTGCCGTTTCATCAGAATGATTTCCACTTTCATGAGACTTGTCATATTTTTCATCGTCAATCTCCTTTAGTCTTGAGTCGTTTCGAAGATGCTGTCTAAGAGAGTTCGATTGCGAACTTCAATTTCTTCGATCGTGCAGCCCTGTTCTTTCAAGACTTCCCATACCTGGCTGGCTTCTTTGGTTGTGAAGGAAAGTGCATTTTGCTTGATTTCAATCTCTTGAACCACAGTCAAGGTACTGACAAAATCCTGATAGGTTAGAGGCACCGTAAAATGCTTTTCTTGTTCTTCACCACGCATGGCATAAGGTGTCGTGTCACGAATCAATTCGCCCTTGTGGAGGACCAAGATGCGGTCAGCCGTATGTTCTACCTCTTCGATATAGTGAGAAGAGTAGACAATGGTGACACCATTTTTCTTTAACCGATTGACAATTTCCCAAAAATGCTGACGTGTCGAGGTATCCATGGCAGCAGTTGGCTCGTCTAAAAATAGAATTTCCGGACGACCTATTAAAGTCAACACGAAAGAGAACAAACGTTTTTGCCCACCAGACAACTTGCCCGCTAGCTGATTTTTCTGCTTGTCCGAAAACCTTAGCAAATCATCAATTTCTTTGTCTGAAAGACTGTTAGGATAAAGTGACTTGAAAAATGATAGAAGTTCTTTCACTTTCAAGCTTTGGACAACTGCATTTTCTTGAGGCAAGACAGAAACAAGCTGCTTTAATCGAGGATCGATTGGCGCAAATCCTTGAATGGTTACCTGACCTGAGCTCACGAACTTGTCACCCAAGAGGCAATCAATCAAAGTTGTCTTTCCTGCTCCATTAGGTCCTATCAAGGCGACACATTCACCATCGTTGATTTCAAAGGAGATGTTCCGCAAGATCTCCTTGTCTTTTATTTTCTTACTCAATTTCTCAACTTTAATCACAGTCATGAGATTCTCCTTTCAACCACTCCATTCCCATAGGGAAAACGACAAAAATCATAAATCCAATCCCCCAAGCACCACGAATGAATTGGCGAAGCAAGGTTTGGTCAAACCAACCTGTAAACATTTCCACTAACCATGCCAAGAGTGACAGGCCGATAAAAAGATAGGTGATTGTTTTTTTCATTCCTCAAACTCCTTTTTCACTTCTCTGACTAATTTCAAACCTTCTCTGACAAGCCAAGACATCATTCCAAAGCCAGCAAAGAGCTCCCAAGGAAAATGGTAGAAACCTTCGTCCAATCCTGAAAACATGAGATAGGTCATAACTCCTGCTGCTACTAAACTCACTGCGACAATCATTTTATTTTTCATTTCTTCTTTCTCCATTTCATACTTCAATTATAGTCTTTTGAAGTTAGCGGAGCTAGATGCTTCTGTCACTAGGAAATATGACAAATGTCATAAAAAAAGAAAGCTGCAAAATCAACTTTCTTTTTAATCGATTAAATTTTTATTCCACACTGAAAAGATATGGATATACAGGTTGTTGACCTTGGTGAATCTCTACTTCAACATCTTCGAATTCTTCTGTGATTTCTTGGGCGATTTGGTTAGCCAATTCTTCACTTCCATCTTCACCAATATAGAAGGTTACGATTTCACTGTCTTCATCCAACATATGTTTCAATGTTTTAGTCAAAGTTTGGTGCATGTCAGGGTTTGATACGAGGATCTTACCATCTACCATACCAAGATTGTCATTTTCATGAATTTCCAAACCATCGATAGTCGTGTCACGAACGGCTGTTGTTACACTACCGCTGACCACATCACCAAGAGCTGCAGTCATGCGTTCTTTATTTTCTTCGATAGACTTGCTTGGATCGAAGGCAAGAAGACTCGTCAACCCTTGAGGAATTGTACGTGCTTCTACCACAACAGCAGGTTGTTCAAGCACTTCAGCCGCAGACTGAGCTGCCATAAAGATATTTTTGTTGTTCGGCAAGAAGATGATGTTGCGAGCATTGACCTGTTCAACAGCCTTGATAAAGTCTTCTGTTGAAGGGTTCATTGTCTGACCACCTTCGATGACATAATCCACACCTTGGGCACGGAAGATATCTGCTAAACCTTGACCAGCTACTACTGCGATAAGGGCATACTCTTTTGTTTCAGCAGGCTTGTTTCCTTGAGTTGCTTCTTTTTCAACTTGCGCCTCGTGTTGATTACGCATGTTGTCCACTTTGACCTTGATCAAGCTACCATATTTAAGACCTTCTTGCATGACAAGACCTGGATCTTCTGTATGGACGTGAACTTTGACGATTTCATCATCATTGACAACAAGTAGAGAGTCACCTAAGTCATTCAAGTAGTTACGGAATTCATCGTAGTCAAAGTCCTTAGAATAAGTTGGACCTTGTTTGAGAGCTACCATGATCTCTGTACAGTAACCGAAGGTAATATCCTCAGTTGCCACATGCCCTGCTACAGACTTGTGGTGCTCTGCATTGATCATTTCACTCATGTTGGCAGGAGTCGCTACAAAGTCTTCAGAAGCACTGTATTCACCAGTAAGAGCTGAAAGGAAGCCTTCGTAGATGAAGACCAAACCTTGACCACCTGAGTCTACCACACCAACTTCCTTAAGGACTGGAAGCATTTCTGGTGTCTTAGCCAAAGCTGCTTTCGCGCCTTCCAAGGCTGCACGCATGACCTCAACAGCATCATCTGTCTCCTCGGCCTTTTTCTTAGCCCCAATGGCTGCACCACGAGAAACAGTCAAAATAGTTCCTTCAACTGGTTTCATAACCGCTTTATAAGCTACTTCGACACCGGATTGGAAGGCAAGAGCCAAGTCTTGACCTGTTAATTCATCTTTTTCCTTGATAGCCTGAGAGAAGCCACGGAAGAGCTGAGAAGTGATAACCCCTGAGTTCCCACGCGCACCCATCAAGAGCCCTTTGGCAAGAATGCTCGCTACTTCTCCAACTGTAGAAGCAGGCTTGTCTGCTACTTCTTTCGCACCATTTTCAATGGTCATTCCCATGTTTGTCCCAGTATCTCCATCTGGAACTGGAAAGACGTTCAATGAATTGACATATTCTGCTTGCTTATTCAAACGAGTTGATGCAGCCTGCACCATCTCTTGGAATAAACTGGTAGTAATTTTTGACACGATTATTCTCCTACAACTTTGATATTTTGAATGTAGACATTCACAGTCTGAGCAGTAATTCCTAGTTGATTTTCTAAACTAAAACGAACACGCTCTTGAATGTTTTTTGACACTTCGCTTATCTTTACTCCGTAGCTCAATACGGTATAAACATCAACTGCAATGCTACCATCCTCGGCTGCCTTCACGACAACACCCTTAGAATAATTTTCCTTACCAAGAAGGGCTTGGAAATTGTCTTTGAGGGCATTTTTACTAGCCATACCGACCACACCAAAAATCTCAGTTGCGGCACCACCTACTACGGTTGCAATCACTTCATCTGTCAGTTCGATTTGACCATCTTTTGTATTAATTTTTACAGTCATTTTTTTTACCTCAACTAGTTGATACTCTATTTTATCATATTTCAGCCCAAGTGTAAAAGCAGAATGCTGTATCGGCGGATATTTATACTCAATGAAAATCAAAAAGCAAACTAGGAAGCTAGCCACAGACAGTACTTGAGTACGGCAAGGCGAAGCTGACGTGGTTTGAATTTGATTTTCGAAGAGTATTACTCTATTTTTCAAATGGTTTTATCTCTAGAGCAAAAAAAAAAAGACCTAAGCGGTCTTTTCATCTTTATTAAACGCGTTCAACTTTACCTGATTTCAAAGCACGAGCTGAAGCCCAAACTTTTTTAGGTTTACCATCGATAAGAACAGTAACTTTTTGAAGGTTTGGTTTTACGGCACGTTTTGTTTGGTTCATCGCGTGTGAACGGTTGTTTCCCGATACAGTCTTACGACCTGTAAAGTAACATACTTTAGCCATTGTGTTTTCCTCCTATTAGATCTAATATAGCGGATGTGCTAGCACCACATACCGTACTATGTTATCACACTTTCTCTATTTTGGCAAGGAAATTCGGAGACTTTTTTTATTTAACGTAAACAACTCCAAGTTTACCAAAAGCGACTTCCCCACGGATAATCAAGGTTTTGTTTGTTGGCGCTACAGGAGCATCTGCCTTAGCTGCACCAAAGGAGGTTTCTACTTTCAAATCGACACGCCAGTGTTGTGGAACATAGACAGTTGCATTACCAAAAGCCACTTCGATATTCAGAGTTGCAAAATCACCTAACATCTCTGCATTATCATAGTAGATTTTTGCATCTCCAAAAGCAACTTCAACTTGGTCATCTACGAGATCTTGATCTTGCTTATAGAAGGTCCCACTACCAAAAGCGACTTCCTTATCCGTGACGACTGTTTTTTTCCCATTGTACCACCATTTTTTGCCATACCAAAACTTACTTGAGTGAGTGAGATAGCCAACTCCTAGCACTGCTAAGATACTAGCCCAAAACAAAGACTGGTTTGGAATAGGAAAAATGTTATAAAAATGATTCGCAATCATTAAGGCTACTAGAGCGGTAAAAACTGCTGATGTTAGATGACGACGAAGCAAAGCTTCAACTGATTGGTAAGCAAAAAAGGCGATACCAATCAAAGGCCATATTTTACCATCCAAAGAAGGAATGCCAAAATTTCCTTGCAGCAAGATCCAAGCTGCTAAAACCAATAAAACAATACCAAATGCTTTCTTTTTCATGCTTTTTACCTCATGTTTCTTAGATTTTCTTTTAGGAGGGATTGGTAATGTCGTGAAACATGAACCTCCTTGTGCGTCTGATAAAAGGAAATGGTGCCCGTTCCTGAAAAGGACTTGTCCACTGAGTAAATCTGACGGATGTTTGCGATAGTTGACTTGGATACCCGACTGAAATAGCGAGGCAAGATGGACTCCAACTCATAAAGTTTGAGACGAACTTCATAGGCTTCCTTCTGGTTATGAGCGTAGATCTTGCTCCCTTCTGTTTCAAAGAAGAGAATTTCTGAAAGGTCTAGATAATATTCACCTGTCCCCTTGTAAAAAGTCAACCTCGGAGCCTTTGACTCTTGCAAGAGCCGTTGCAAGTCTGCAATTTCATCTGTCAAAGCAGGGGTCTTGATGACAATTTCAGTCTCCTCTAAATTGCCGTCAATCTCAATTCGTAACTTCATCACATCTCCTTTCTGACTCTACTATATCAAAGCTAAGTTAGGAATACAAGGGCAAAAAAGCAAGTGGTCAATTTAAAGCAGTAAGTGGTTGTAGGACTAGCTTAACTTACATGTCAGAATAGGAAGAAAAGGGATCCCCACACCAGACCACAAGCATAGCCAACTAAGACATCCTTAGGATAATGAACACCCCCTAAAACCCTCACCAAGCCCAGCAAAGCTGAAAAAATCAAGCATGCTAAGCCAACAGGTAGACTAGCATGCAGACAGGCCAGGGAGATGATAGTTGCCGAAAAGACATGGCGACTGGGCATAGACTGTCCCAAGCTATCCTTTTCAAGTAGGGGACTGATGTTCCAAGTTTCATAGGGTCGCGGGTGATTGATTTTCTTACGAAACAGGGACAAGATCACAAAGCCTGTAGCAGGGACAAACAAATAGACCCCGACTTGCTGACCAAGTCCTAGTTGCAGGTAAGTGGTGACTAGCAAGATCAAATAGATCAGGGGCATGGCGACTGTCATCAAACGATTGAAACTGCGTAATAGGAATAAAAGAGGGGGATGACTAGTTAGTCTGGAGCTGATATTTCGATACCATTCTTGATAATTTTTCATTTATAATTCTCATTCATTACCTTGTTTTCGTCTACAGGTGAGACGTTTGTCTTCTAGTATAGTGCAGAAAAAGAAGGCCGTCAAGCCTTCTTTAGATTTATTCTTCTGCTTCGTCTTCTGTAAATTGACTATTGTAGAGATCCGCATAGAAGCCACCTTGCGCCATCAGCTCCTCGTGATTGCCTTGCTCGATGATATTTCCATCTTTCATGACAAGAATCAAATCTGCATTACGAATCGTTGACAAGCGGTGGGCGATGACAAAGGAAGTTCTGCCTTCCATCAAACGGTCCATGGCTTTTTGAATCAGCTCCTCTGTACGTGTGTCGACTGAGGATGTCGCTTCATCCAAAATCAAGAGCGGTGCATCCTTGAGAAGGGCACGAGCAATGGTCAAGAGCTGTTTTTGTCCAACAGACAAGGTCACGGTGTCATCCAAAACAGTATCGTAGCCATCTGGCAAAGTCATGATAAAGTGGTGGATTCCCACAGCCTTGCTTGCTTCCATCATTCGTTCATCACTGATGCCCGTTTGATTGTAGATGAGATTTTCTCGAATCGTTCCTTCAAAGAGCCAAGTATCTTGCAAGACCATTGAAAAGGCATCGTGTACTTCTGAGCGCTTCATATCCTTGGTATCGACACCATCGATACGGATACTTCCCTTATCAATCTCATAGAACTTCATCAAAAGATTGACAATGGTTGTCTTACCAGCTCCAGTAGGCCCAACGATAGCGACCTTCTGGCCTGCATGAGCTGTCGCAGAAAAGTCATGGATGATGGTGCGTTCTGGTGTATAACCAAAGGATACGCGATCAAAGACCACTTCTCCTCTCATGCCAGTCAATTGTCTTTCCTTATGGGATTCATCCTGCATCTCAGCTTCACCTAGAAATTCAAAGACACGTCCCATGGCTGCACTCGCTTGTTGTAAGCTCGTAATCCCTTGGGCAATCTGTGACAGGGGTTGGGAGAAGGTCCGTACGTAAACCATAAAGGCTACAATAATCCCTATAGTGATATGCCCTTCTAGAGCAAGCGCAGCCCCAACGATGATGACCAAAACATAGCTAAAATTCCCAACAAAGAACATGGCTGGCATCATGATACCAGAGATAAACTGAGATTTCCAGATACTATCATGCAAGTTTTGGTTTAAACCTGCAAATCTCGCTTTGGAGGTGTCCACTGCGTTGTAGCTAGTCACTACATTGTGGCCAGAGTACATCTCTTCCACATAACCATTGACGGCTGCTAGATTATTTTGTTGGGCTTTAAAATAACCCTGTGACTTGGCCATAATTACTGAAACCGCCGCAAAACCAACAAACGTAGAAACAACCGTTACCAGAGCTAAAATCCAGTTCATACTAAACATGGTCACCAAAACAGCAATCAACAAGAAGCTGGCTGAGATAACTGTTCCGAGACTTTGGTTGAGAGATTGCGCCGCCGTATCCACATCATTGGTCACACGAGATAGAGTGTCCCCTTGCGAATGACGATCAAAATAGCCAAGGGGCAAACGATTGATCTTTTCAGCGATTGCTGTCCGCAAGCGTTTTGAAAAATGTTGGATACTTGTTGAAAAGATATAGGCCTGTGTATAGTTAAGGATGGCACCAAATACATAGAGAATCACTAAAAAGCTAGCAATACTTGAAACAGCCTCTAAATCAATTCCTGTCATCAAGCCATCTGAAATCAAGTTAGTAATTTCTTTAATCTTAGTTGGACCATAAACGGTAATGATGCTTGAAATAACTGCAGCCACAACTGCTATTAGGAGAGGGAGTTGGAGGCCTGCCATATAAGGTTTGCACTGTTCCCAGACCGACACTTTTTTATTTTCCATGTTCCAATTCCTCCTTCGATAGTTGTGAGTAGGCAATTTCTTGGTAGACTTCGTTGGTGGCTAGAAGTTCCTTGTGGGTGCCTTGTCCCACGACTTTTCCTTGATCCAAGACTAAGATCAGGTCAGCATCCATAATGGTAGAAATCCGCTGCGCTACGATGAGCTTGGTCATGGATTGTGTTTTCTCAGCTAGCTCTTGGCGTAAGATACGATCCGTCTTGTAGTCCAAGGCTGAGAAGGAGTCATCAAAAATGAGAATCTCTGGTTTACGAGCCAAGGCACGCGCAATGGCCAAACGCTGTCTTTGACCTCCTGAGAAGTTGGTTCCACCTTGGGCTACTTCTGATGCAAGTCCTGCTTCCTTATCCTCTATGAAGCTTTTAGACTGGGCCATTTCAAGGGCTTGCCACATAGCAGCTTCGCTTAGAGGAGTTTCTTTGCTTTTGCCAAAGTCCAAGTTCCCCTTGACATCTCCAGAAAAGAGCACAGCTTTTTGAGGAATATAACCAACCTTGTTGCGCAAATCTTCAAAGTCATAGTCTTGAACATTAACTTCGTCCACTAGGATTTCTCCATCTGAAACGTCGTAAAAACGAGGCAAGAGGTTGACAAGCGTGGACTTACCTGATCCAGTCGATCCAATGAAGGCTACGGTTTGACCCGCTTCTGCTTTGAAAGTGACATGTTCCACGACTGCTTCAGAATTTTTAGAGTAGCGGAAAGTCACATCACGGAATTCCACTTGTCCTTGAATTGAAGGATCCGCCGTCTGTGCATGACCAGGATTTTCAATAGAAGGATGCAGATCCAATACTTGATTGATACGTCCTGCCGAAACTAAGGTACGAGGAAGAACGATAAAGAGTGCTCCCATGAGAAGGAAGCCCATCACGACCTGCATAGCATAGGACATGAAGACCACCATATCACTAAAGAGTGGCAAACGTTCTGCCAAACTTGCGTCGTTGATGATATAGGCACCAATCCAGTAAATGGCTAAACTTAGTCCACTTGAAATGGCCATCATGATTGGGTTCATAATCGCCATCAATCGATTGACAAAGAGATTGAGACGTGTCACCTCATCATTGGCTGCTTCAAATTTTTCATCTTGGTAATCTTCCGCATTGTATGCACGAACAACTCGAATCCCAGTCAAGCTTTCACGAGTGATGCTATTGAGTTTATCTGTCAATTTTTGGATGACAGATTGTTTTGGAAAGGCCAGAGTCATGAGAATAGTGGTCATCAAGACATTCACAATAACAGCCACAACCACTGCCCAGAGCCAGTATTCCGACTTCCCAAGGATTTTTCCAATGGCCCAGATGGCCATGATAGGCCCACGAGTCACTACCTGTAAGCCCATAGTAAAGAGCATCTGAATCTGAGTGATATCATTGGTCGTCCGAGTCAAAAGACTTGGGATTGAAAAACGTTTGATCTCTGTCTGCGAAAAATCCAAAACCTGATGAAATACATCAGTGCGTAGATGGGTTGTATAGGATGCTGCAACGCGAGCGGCAAAGAAACCAACCATAACAGATGAAAAGAAAGCCAATAAAGACAAACCAATCATCTTCGCAGCTGGTGACCAGAGTGCATCCAACTGCGTTCCAGACGTTCCAAGTAACTCTGTAATTTGTGAAATGTAGGTCGGTACCTCTAACTCGAGATAGACCGAGAAACAAGTGAAAAGAATCGCGAGGACAATCATCCCCCACTCTTTTCCTGTAATACGTTTAGCGAGTTTCTTCATTCTCTCCTCCTATCTTCTCAACATTTTCTTGCAACTGACCGAGGACCTTTTCAAAAATTGCCAAGTCCGACTTTGAAACCCCGTCTAGCAGACTCTGATCAATCCGATCAAAAAATGCCTTAACTTCTTGCATCTGAGATCGTGATTTGTCAGTCAAACGAACAAATTTTGCTCGTTTATCACTTGGACTGGCCTCTAGCTCAACCAAACCATTTTGCACCATGCGCTTGACTAAATTACTCGCCACAGATTTGGTAATATTGAGTTCCTGCTCGATATCTTTAATCAGAACCAGTTCCTCTTTTTGCTCACAATGATCTAAAAAACGCAGAACTTGCCCTTGCGGTCCACCCATAAATTCAATGCCGCAACGCTTGGCTTCTTTCTGTACCATCAGGTGAACCTGGTGCCCAAAGCGTTTAAAAATCAACATCGGCTTGTCCATGATTGCTCCTTTCTCACGATTGAATATAGTTCTCAGGAGAACTAATTAAGTTTCCATGAGAACTATTTTATCACTTTCAGAAGAGATGTCAAGAAAAAAGTTTCCTAGAGAACTATTTTAGTCTGAATTGACATTGGAGAATATTTTCTCTATAATAAGCACTAGCTACCGTGGATAGGAATCCATTCACTTGATGAAGGGAGAAAACGTTCAAATGAAACCAGAAGAACAAAAAGTTTTAGGGATTTTAGCAACCATTTTTGGAGCCATCGCACTTTTAGGGTCCTGGATCCCGTTTATTAACTATCTATCGTTTTTCATCGCTATTGTCGCGTTGATCTTAGGTATTATCGGACTTATTGCCAATCTCAAAAAACGGAAAACAATGGCCATTATCGGAACATCTCTCGCAGTTGCTTCTGTTGTACTTTTCTTTACGACCCAGATACTGTACGCTAATGTCTACAAAGATTTTATCAGAGAGTTTAACCGTTCCTATAGAGAAGCTAGCTCCTCAATGGAACGCGACTTGACAGATGATACCATTGATTCACTCCCCGAAGATGAGGAAGAAGACGATACCTTCACTTGGACACAAGAACAGTTCGACGCTTTAATTGAAGGTGACCTTGATAACAAAGGAAAAGGTGGTACCAACTACAAGGATATTATCAAAAAACACGGACTGCCAGACTCCGAGTTTGATTCCACTATTGAGGGCTACGACACAAAGAAAATTACCTATATTGGCATTGATGATAGAATCAAAACCGTTACTCTAACCTTTGTAAAACAGGATAATGGTCAACTCTTACTAGTTCATAAAATAGCTGTAGGCCTAGGAGAAAGCCAGCAGCAAAGAGATTCTGGAACCAGAATCTAATCTCAAATATAAAAAGCGAACAGCTAGCAAGTCTGTTCGCTTTTTTATTAGAATCCATCAACATTTGTGTAGATCTTTTGGACGTCCTCATCATCCTCAAGAACGCTGTAAAGTTTTTCAAAGGTTTCCAAATCTTCACCTGACAACTCAACTTCTGACTGAGGAATCATTTCCAGTTCAGTAACTTGGAATTCTTCGACACCTGACTCACGAAGGACAACGATAGCCTTGTGAAGGTCAGTTGGAGCTGTGTAAACAGTGATTGTTCCTTCTTCTGCTTCTACATCATCCACATCAATGTCTGCTTCAAGCAAAAGCTCAAAGATAGCATCCGCATCATCACCAGCAAATACGATAACACCCTTGTTGTCAAAGAGGTAAGAAACAGAACCTGAAGCTCCCATGTTACCGCCATTTTTACCAAAAGCAGCACGAACGTTCGCAGCTGTACGGTTGACGTTTGAAGTCAAGGTATCCACAATCAGCATAGAACCATTTGGTCCAAATCCTTCGTAACGTCCTTCTGTAAAGGTTTCGTCTGTGTTTCCTTTTGCCTTATCGATAGCCTTATCAATAACGTGTTTTGGCACCTGCGCTTGTTTAGCACGATCGATAACGAATTTCAAAGCAGTGTTTGATTCTGGATCTGGTTCCCCTTTTTTAGCTGCTACATAGATTTCTACACCAAATTTTGCATACACTTTAGAGTTAGCTCCATCTTTAGCCGTTTTCTTGGCTACGATATTGGCCCATTTACGTCCCATTAGGAATCTCCTTTTTTCACATTTTAATCTTTCTTATTATAACACAAGTCTAGCTGATTTTCACTAGAGGAAATGGATTTTCTTTTGCAAAGCAAGCTAGGATTTCCCTCCGACTGCCACGATTTTCTTGCCTTCTTTTATCCAAGGGTGTCGGGAAAGGGAGAAGTAAAGTTGGACAGTCATCACAACCCAGAGTAGCGGTTCACAGAGAATAACACCTGTGTAGCCTGTCCAAGGAATAATCCAAGCTACGAAAATAATTTTTCCAAACAACTCGATAAAGCTAGATACGAGGGGCAAAAGTTTTTGGCCTAGTCCCTGCAAGCTATTTCTATAAATCAATAAAAGACTTAAAAATGGATAAAATACAGAACTGATACGTAAGTACAAGGTCCCGTTTTCTACCAAGTAGCTGTCTGTCGAACTTGCTAGGAAAGAAACTAGGCTAGGACTGGCAAAAAATAGGAAAATACAGGCAAGGGCTGCCCAAGACATACTCAAATAGCTCCCTAAACGAAGACCTTGGACAATACGTTCGGGACGTTTCGCTCCAAAGTTTTGAGAGATAAAAGTCGTCATCGATGCTGAAATAGCTGTCATTGGTAATAAGGCAAAGGCCATGATTCGCCGTGCTGCCGTTTGAGCACTGATAATGACTGCACCAAAACTATTGACAGAGGATTGCAAAATGACACTTCCGATAGAGACGATTGACCCCATCAGACCCATGGCTAGTCCCTGCTCCAAGAGATCCACATAGAGAGTCTTATTCCATTTGAAATGTTTGAGACCCGGAAGAATCTCTGGAACACTCTTACGAATATAAAAATAACAGAGGATTGCTGACAAACCCTGCGAGATAATGGTTGCAAGACCCGCAGACTGAACTCCCAGATGCAGTTGCGTAATAAAATATAAATCCAAGATCACATTAACGATAGCTGAAAAGATAAGAAAAGCAAGAGCCGCAAGGCTATCGCCAATCGAGCGCAGTAAGCCTGCAAAAAGATTGTAAGCAAAACTAACCCCTACACAGGTAACAATCATGGAGATGTACTCATAGGATTGAGGAAGGATTTCTACAGGTGTCTCTAAATATTGCAAGAGTGGATAAAGACCGAAGAAGCCTATCAGCATGACAAGAGCACTCAGGATGGCACCCAGAATCCAAGTTGCTGCAACAGCTTCTTTAATCTTAGCAAAATTACGAGCACCGTAAAGACGAGCGATGACAACTCCCATCCCATTTCCAACTCCGAGGGCAAAGCCGATAATCAGATCAAAGATAGCCGTCGTTGCTCCTACTGCTGCTAGGGATTCTTGTCCAAGGAACCGCCCTACAATCAAGACGTCAGCTGTATTATATAGTTGTTGGAAGATATTGGACAACAGAATTGGAAGGGCGAAGCTCAAAAGTGAGGGAAGAATGGAGCCATGAATCAGGTCCACTGTTCGTTTTTTATTCATAAAGATATTATATCAGCTTTCCAGAGGACCGACAAGATTCTTTAACGAATCCTGAAATCAATTGCTTACAGAGAGACAATTTGCTATAATCAAGAAAAGGAGGTCATTTATGAGTTTGACCAGTCAATTAATAACCGATGTGTTTCCAGATCTTGATAAAGTTGAAAAGCTAAATAACGAAGCTTTCCCCGAGGAAGAACGAGTCCCTCTTTCTGAGTTTTTGCGCTATCAGGACCGAGATGACGCCCACTTTTTTGCTTTTTATAACGAAGAAGAATTTGTTGGCTTTGCTTTTGCCATCTCCAACCAAAATGCCTTCTATATTAGCTTTTTTGCCATCATGCCTCACTTAAGAAGTCACGGGTACGGGAAGGAAATTATCGACAAACTAACTGATTTTTACCAGCGGACCATGTTGCTTGAAGTGGAGCGATTGGATGAAGAATGCGATAACTTGGAACAAAGAAAAGCTCGTATGAGCTTCTATCAACAAAATGGCTTTAAAACAGCTAACGCTTTTCTAGAGTATGATGGCTTGAGTTTTGAAATTCTCTACCGCGGTGACCATTTCGACGAGGAAGCCTATCGCGACATCTTCCAAAAATTACAAGATGAACATTATTTTGACTTTCATATTAAATACAGACGCTTTAGTGATCATTAGTTGTTTCAAGGAAGAGAAGTCTAATGAACTTTCTCACGATAAAACGCATAATATCAAGGTTATAAATACCTGATATTATGCGTTTTTATAATTTTGAAATCTTTCCCTAGTTTTATCTTTAATCTTCAATTTCGATTTCAAGTCCATCGCCTAGGTCAAGCGTTACTTCTTGGTTAGGTGCTAGATCTTCTGCGACAGAAGTAAGAACGGTTCCCTCTTCATCTTCAATCAAACCGTATTGAACACGAACCTGATGGTCAATCTCATCAAAAATCTCTGGGTGATCTGCCAAGTATTTCTTAGCATTTTCAGATCCTTGCCCAATCTTTTCACCCTTGTAAGAGTACCATGCTCCTGCTTTTTGGATAATATCGAGATCACTTGCAATCTTCAAGAGCTCACCGGTCTTAGAAATCCCTTCTCCGTACATGATTTCAACGAAGGCTTCCTTAAACGGTGGAGCTACCTTGTTTTTCACGACCTTGATTTTGGTTTCCTTACCAACATTGGTATCTTTTTGGTCACCAGTTCCTTTGATTTGTGTGCTTCCACGAACATCCAAACGGACTGAAGCGTAGAATTTCAGAGCACGTCCACCAGGTGTTGTTTCTGGATTTCCAAACATGACCCCAACTTTTTCACGCAATTGGTTGATAAAGATGGCAATTGTTTTGGTCTTATTGATAGAAGCACCAAGTTTGCGCATGGCCTGGCTCATCATACGAGCCTGCAAACCAACGTGGCTGTCTCCAATATCCCCATCGATTTCTGCACGTGGTACAAGGGCCGCAACTGAGTCAATAACGACGAGGTCAACTGCACCTGAGTCAATCAATTTTCCTGCAATTTCAAGGCCTTGCTCACCTGAGTCTGGCTGTGACAAGAGTAACTCATCAATGTTCACACCAAGGGCTGCAGCATAGGCTGGGTCAAGAGCATGTTCCGCATCGATAAAGGCAGCGATACCGCCTTCTTTCTGTGCTTGCGCGACAGCGTGAAGGGCAACCGTTGTCTTACCAGAAGACTCTGGCCCGTAGATTTCGATGATACGTCCCTTAGGATAACCACCTGAACCAAGAGCAATGTCAAGAGCCAAGGACCCTGAACTCATGACTTGCACTTTTTGCTCCGCACGCTCGCCCAAACGCATGATTGAGCCTTTACCAAAGTCTTTCTCAATCAATTTAAGAGCATCGTTCAAGGCTTTTTCACGATCCGCTCCAAACTTTTTTGAAATTTCATCTAATTTTTTTGGTTTTTTCGCCATTCTGTTCTCCTATATTCTACTGGTCCTTAGACCTATCTACTATTATATCAAAAGTTAGTCACTTAATAAAGCCTTGCGAACTAGGTTAAAGGCATGCATAGCTGCGATGTGACGTACATCTGCTCGACTTCTGCCTCCAATATTAACTTTGATGACCTCAGTTCCTTGCTCCTGTGCCAATCCTATAAAGACTGTCCCAGCTGGATGCCCCTCTAAGCTATCTGGCCCTGCCACACCCGTCAAACTGACTCCGTAGTCAGACTGAGTCTTGAGTCGTACCTGCTCTGCCATTTTTCGAGCCGTAAACTCAGAAACGACTCCGTACTCTTTCAGCTCTTGCTCGGAAATATCCAACATCTTGGACTTTTCTTCTAGGCTGTAAGTGACAAAACCGCCATTAAAGATAGCTGAAACACCTGAAAAGTCTGCTAAAGTAGCCTGAAAGAGACCTGCCGTCAAGCTTTCTGCCGCAGTAATGCTTTTCTGTCTCTTCTTTAGCTCTTCTACAACGACACTTGCTAGACTGGTTTCTTCTCCATATCCATAACAGATGTCTAGCAGTGACTGTCCATCGAAAGTCTGGCGATTCAAAATTTGATTCTCCAAGATGTCCAAGGCTTGATCAGCCTTTTCTTGACTGACTGCTTTTGTGGACAAGCGCAAGGTCACTTCTCCCGTCTTGGCATAAGGCGCCAAGGTCGGATCTGTTTGATGGTCAATCAAATCCGCCAAAATGGTCACCAACTGACTCTCCCCAATCCCAAAGAAACGAAGCACTCGGGAATACAGTTTGGTGCCAGTCATCAGCTTGGGTAAAAGTTGATTTAAGACCATGGGTTTTAACTCACTTGGCGGTCCTGGAAGGACTACGTAGGTCACGCCATTCACTTCCGACACTCCTCCTACTGCTAAACCTGTCTCATTTGGCAGTGGGGTCGCCCCTTCTACAATTTGGGCTTGGCGCTCATTATTCGGTGTCCGAGCATAGTCAGGTCTATGAGCAAAGAAAATATCCAATTTCTCTTGTGCTTGAGGGTCAAACACTAGAGCTTTTCCTAAAAATTTTGCCAGAGTTTGTTTGGTCAAATCATCCTCGGTTGGTCCCAAACCCCCTGTCAAAATCACAAGATTGCTACGTTGACTCGCAATCTCAAGCAAGGACAAAAGACGAGCTTCATTGTCTCCGACAGCTGTTTGAAAATAAACATCTACCCCGATTTCGGCTAACTTCTCTGATAAAAACTGAGCATTGGTATTGACGATCTGCCCTGTTAAAATTTCTGTTCCGACAGCAATAATTTCTGCTTTCATTTTTCCTCCTATTTATCTATTCGAATTTTTTTGAAAAAATCGCAGGAAATTTCCTACGATTTGATTCTTTGTTTTATTCTACCTCTTCGTTTGAAGCGTTAGTACTGGTCGAAGGCGCTGTCCGACCAAAGGCTGTTTCGTACAATACCGCATTGGTTTCCAATTCTGTCACTGGCTCTTTACCTAGTGAACTACGCAAGAGATTTTGCATTTCGAGCATATGTTCTGAAGTGACAATCTGATAAGAAATCCCTTGTAGCTCAGCATCTTCTCCGCGCAATTGATGCGTCTCAATATTTTTGAAAGAATCTTGATAGCCGAGCAATTGTGGAATGCTCTTAGCTGATAAGTCCACATTGGTCTGCATGTTATCACTCAAAGCTTTGAGGATACCTTGATAATGGCTCACACTGTTTAGGCTCAAAACCTTCTCAACGATTTTTTGAATGACTTCACGTTGACGCTTTTGACGGCCGTAGTCTCCTTCAGGGTCTTGGTAACGCATCCGTGAATACACCAAGGCTTCCTCACCATTCAAGTTTTGTTCCCCAACACCAATGGAAATCTTATTAAACTCTTCTTGGTCAGCAATCGAAATTGGGAAACCAAGTGTATTGTTAACGGTAATCCCACCAACTGCATCCACCAATTGTTGAAGTCCCTGCATGTTAACCATTACATAGCGGTCAATGTGAATATTCATCATCTTTTGAATAGTAGAAATTGCAAGCTCTGCACCACCATTGGCATAGGCCGCATTGAGTTTGGCTTCCTGAACTTGGCCATTTTCATTCTCGATCTTAGTCAAAATATCCCGTTCCAAACTCATCATAGTGGTTTTCTTTGTTTTGGGATTAACCGTCAGGAGTATCATAGAATCACTATTCCCTGCCCACGGATCTGTACGTTCCGAATTTCCCGTATCTACCCCCATCAAGAGGATAGTCAGTGGCTCCGTCGCTTCGATAACGTTGGTTTCTTCCCCGATTTTTTTGTAAGTCTTTTTACTTAGGGTTTCTGTTCCCTGTTGGTAGATGGTATAGCCATAAACCGCTACACCTAAAACTGTTACTGCTAGGAAACCTAGAACCATTCCAATTAATTTTTTAATCATCTTGTTATTCATCTATCAATTTGCCCATCAGACAAACATCTAAAAATATCCCTTCTGCTAAATAGGCTCCTCTTTCTTGCAAGCCTTCTATGATAAATCCCATTTTTGAATAGAGGTGGATAGCAGCCTCATTTCGTTTTTGTACACTAAGTTGCAAACGGCGCAAGACACCACTGGCTTTAGCCCACTCGATGCCTTCTTCTAGAAGTATAGTCGCCAAGCCTTGGTTCCAAAATTTCTTGCGAACTGCTAGAAAAACATCTCCAATATGCCGAACTCTTAAATGTTGATCCGCTGTGATATTTAAGATACCTGCAATCTCATCATTCAGTAAGGCGAGAAGAGTAATTTGATTCTCCGATGCAGCTTGTTTTTCGATAAAAAGAGCCATTTCAGACGCTGTCATCATGATACCATTTTCATCTAGGCTAGTGAGGTCTGTCTCTTGACCGACACAATCTAAAAATGCAATCAAAGCTGTAGCATCTGAAGTCTCTGCCTCACGAATGCACAACTCATACTCCATCATGAAGCTCCTTGATGAGTTGTTCAGCCCGAGGGCCATGAGCCGTAAAATGAAGACAACGACCCTCAGCTTCTTTCAAAATTTCCAATTCCAAATAGGAATCTGGTAAATCCTCACCCAAAAGATGCCCCCACTCAATAACAGTCACGCCGCCACCAAAGAGAAACTCATCCAAGTCAATAGAATCAGCATCTCCTTCGATACGGTAGACATCCAAGTGGTAAAGTGGCAGACGCCCTTCATACTCTCTCACGATAGTATAAGTTGGACTTTTAATCATCTGACGGATATCCAAACCCTTGGCAAGGCCTTTTGTAAAGGTTGTTTTACCCGCACCCAACTCTCCCGTCAAGATCAGAACATCGTCTTTTTGAAGCAAATGACCTAATCTTTCTCCGAGAGCTCGAAGCTCTTCTTCATTTTTTGTGTACATGTTACTATTATACCAAAAAGTTTTCTTTTGTGTGAATTTTCTTTATAGACTTACTATGCTAAATTTATAGTTCTCCTTGCCTTTCTCAGAAAAAGGTAAAAATACAAATAACAAATAAAACATCGCGAATCACATGTCCGTAAAATGAAATTTCCCTTTGCACGGATTTTGGAAAGAGGAAACGCGCACATAAAAAACCGAGACCGATATAAAGGAGAATGGAGGAGATCGTTACGGGATTTCTCAAGAAAATAATCGTGCCTAAAACGGAAATCACAACCGTTCTCTTCTTGTTGAGATGGTTGTCCATATCCCGAATATATTTATCAAAAGGTAAGAAAATCCATAGATCTACTCCCAGCAAGAAAAAGAATGAAGGCAAAAAGAGGTCAACTAGATCCTGCTGAAGCTCAGTACCAACTTGGATACTTTCTGATAAAATGAAACAGCTGGCTAAAAGATTGATGATTAAAAGAAGATTATGGATAAGCTTCACTTTCTCTGCAGAATGCAAAATACTATGACTTTTCTGACCCAAGGTATGGAAGTAATTAATCCCAGCACAAAAGCCAGAAACTCCCACTATGAGAATTAAAAAATAGACATTTCCTTCTCTTAAGGATAAAAATGATTCCTTCCACAATAAACAACTTCCAAATAAAATTTGAGCGACAGCTAATAATAATAAAACACGAATTGATTTCATCATTTCCTTTTCTTCCTCCGTATAAGAAATTATACTCTGACAGGATTAGAAAATGATAAATGACTTCCGAAATGTCACATTAGGACGCTGAACGGTACAAAAAACAGTTCCGTCATTCACAGAACTGTTCTCTTCTAATCTAATCCTTAAACCAGAGGGCGATTTCTCGTTTAGCTGACTCTTCTGAATCTGATCCATGTACGACGTTTTGAATGGCTTGATTTTCTCCTGCCGCCTTAGCAAAATCTCCCCGGATTGTCCCCGGAAGAGCCTCTTCTGGACGAGTGGCCCCCATCATGTCACGCCAGCTTTCAATTACCTTGGGACCTGAAATGATTCCCACAATTATTGGACCTGAGGTCATAAATTGGCGGATAGGAGGATAAAAACTTTTTCCAACTAAGTCGCGATAGTGTTGGTCAATCAAATCTTCTGAAACTGTTGAACGTAACTCTAATTTTTCGAGTTTGAAACCACGTCGCTCAATTCTTTTCAAAACCTCGCCAACTAGACCTCTCTTCACACCATCTGGCTTAATGATAAAGAATGTTTGTTCCATATAAATCCCCTTGTCATTTTAGTTCTTCTATTCTACCACACTTTATGAAAAAATTGGAAAATTTTCTGAAACAAAGCAAAGAGAACCCCAAGGTTCTCTTATTTACTTTTATTCTACAGTTTCTTCAGATTGGATTTCCACAGTTTCATCTACTGGAGCAAGTTCTGTCTCTTCTTGTTCAGGAGCCAGATATTCTGCATCATTGATTGCCTGTGGTTCAAGATTACGGTAGCGAGCCATACCAGTACCTGCTGGGATGATCTTACCAATAATAACATTTTCCTTGAGTCCAAGGAGATGGTCTTTCTTACCACGGATGGCCGCATCTGTAAGGACACGAGTTGTTTCCTGGAAGGAAGCCGCTGACAAGAAACTGTTTGTTTCAAGTGAGGCTTTGGTAATTCCCATAAGGACTGGGCGACCAGTCGCTGGAACTCCACCGGCGATAAGGACATCTTTGTTCGCATCTGTAAAATCGTTGATGTCTAAAAGGGTACCCATGAGAAGATCTGTATCACCTGGATCCATGACACGGACTTTACGGATCATTTGACGAACCATAACCTCAATGTGTTTGTCACCGATTTCTACCCCTTGGCTACGGTAAACTTTTTGGACTTCACCGAGAAGGTAAGTTTCAACTGACAAGACATCACGAACAGCAAGGAGATGTTTTGGTTGGATAGAACCCTCTGTCAATGCTGCACCACGAGAAACTTGGTCTCCAACTTCAACACGCATACGTGCTGTAAATGGAACGACGTATTCACCTTCGCCAGTTTCACCCTTAACAAAGACTTTCTTGGTACGAGTTGAAGCGTCTTCTTCGATTGCTGTAACTTGTCCTTTGACCTCTGTAATAACCGCTTCCCCTTTAGGATTGCGGGCTTCAAAGATTTCTTGGACACGAGGAAGACCCTGAGTGATATCGGTATTTGAGGCAACCCCACCCGTGTGGAAGGTACGCATTGTAAGCTGTGTACCAGGTTCCCCGATAGATTGGGCAGCGATTGTACCAACTGCTTCACCAACTTCAACCGCATCACCAGTCGCCAAGTTGATACCGTAACAGTGACGGCAAACACCATGACGAGTGTTACATGTAAATACGGAACGGATAGTCACTTCTTCCACACCAGCATTGACAATCTCGCGCGCCTTGTCTTCTGTGATTAATTCATTTGGACCAATGATCACTGCACCAGTTTCTGGGTGTTTAACAGATTTCTTAGTGTAACGACCATTGAGACGTTCTTCGAGAGACTCGATCATCTCTTTTCCTTCCGCGATAGAGCGGATCAAGAGACCACGGTCTGTTCCACAGTCGTCCTCACGGATGATAACGTCTTGGGCAACGTCAACCAAACGACGAGTCAAGTAACCTGAGTCGGCTGTCTTAAGGGCCGTATCGGTCATACCTTTACGGGCACCGTGAGTTGAGAAGAACATTTCAAGTACTGACAAACCTTCGCGGAAGTTTGAAAGAATTGGCAATTCCATGATACGTCCGTTCGGAGCAGCCATCAGACCACGCATACCGGCAAGTTGTGAGAAGTTCGAGATGTTACCACGGGCTCCTGAGTCCATCATCATAACGATTGGGTTCTTCGGATCTTGGTTATCGACCAAGCGTTTTTCCAATTTCTCACGAGCTGCACGCCATTCAGCTGTAACAGCATTGTAACGTTCATCATCAGTGATCAAACCACGACGGAACTGTTTTGTGATTTGTTCTACACGCTTATGAGATTCTTCAATAATTTCAGCCTTGTCTTCAACCACTGGGATATCAGCAATCCCCACTGTCAATCCAGCAAGTGTTGAATGATGGTAACCTAAGTCTTTCAATCGGTCCAAGAATGCAGAGGTTTCTGTTGTACGGAAACGTTTGAAAATCTCAGCGATGATATTTCCAAGGTTTTTCTTCTTGAATGGAGGATTGAGTTCAAGGTTGCGAATGGCTTCCTTGATATCACCACCTAGTGGCAAGAAGTATTTAGCTGGAAGCCCTTCTGTCAAGTTCGCATTATTTGGTTCTTGCAAGTAAGGTAGACCCTCTGGCATGATGTCGTTGAAGAGGATTTTACCAACTGTTGTAAGCAAGACCTTGTGTTTTTGCTCTTCTGTCCATGGTTTATTGAGGCTGTCTGTCGCGATACCAACACGTGAGTGGAGGTGAACATAGCCATTGCGGTAAGCCATAACAGCTTCGTCACGGTCTTTGAAGACCATTCCTTCACCTTCACGACCAGCTTCTTCCATCGTCAAGTAGTAGTTACCCAAAACCATGTCCTGAGATGGGGTAACAACTGGTTTACCATCTTTCGGGTTCAAGATGTGCTCAGCAGCGAGCATGAGGATACGAGCTTCTGCTTGAGCCTCTTCTGAAAGCGGTACGTGGATGGCCATTTGGTCCCCGTCAAAGTCGGCATTGTAGGCTTCACAGACAAGCGGGTGCAAACGAAGGGCCTTACCATCGATCAAGACTGGCTCGAAGGCTTGGATACCCAAACGGTGAAGGGTCGGTGCGCGGTTCAAAAGGACTGGGTGTTCTTTGATTACTTCTTCGAGGATATCCCAGATACGTTCATCTCCACGTTCCACCAAGCGTTTAGCCGCTTTAACGTTTTGCACGATGTCACGAGCGACAATTTCACGCATCACAAATGGTTTAAAGAGTTCGATGGCCATTTCACGTGGCACACCACATTGGTACATCTTAAGAGTTGGACCAACAGCGATAACGGAACGTCCTGAGAAGTCAACACGTTTACCGAGCAAGTTTTGACGGAAGCGTCCTTGCTTCCCTTTAAGCATGTGACTCAATGATTTCAGCGGACGGCTACCTGGTCCTGTGATTGGACGGCCACGACGACCATTGTCAATCAAAGCGTCAACCGCTTCTTGAAGCATACGCTTCTCATTTTGAACGATGATACCTGGTGCATTCAACTCAAGCAAACGAGCCAAACGGTTGTTACGGTTAATAACACGGCGGTAAAGGTCGTTCAAGTCAGATGAGGCAAAACGGCCACCATCCAACTGCAACATTGGACGGAGATCTGGTGGGATAACTGGGAGGATGTTAAGAACCATCCATTCAGGTTTGTTCCCAGACTTGTAAAAGGCATCCAAAACATCCAAACGACGGATAGCTTTGACACGTTTTTGTCCAGTAGCTGTTTTCAACTCTTCTTTGAGTTCAGCAATTTCTTTTTCGAGATCTACTTGTTTCAAAAGGTCTTGGATGGCTTCGGCACCCATCTTGGCAACGAATGATCCATAGCCATACTCACGCAAGCGCTCACGGTATTCACGCTCTGTCATGATAGACTTGTGCTCAAGTGGTGTATCCTTAGGATCAATCACCACATAAGCCGCAAAGTAGATAACTTCCTCGAGGGCACGAGGGCTCATATCAAGGGTCAAGCCCATACGGCTTGGAATTCCCTTGAAATACCAGATGTGAGATACAGGAGCTTTCAACTCGATGTGCCCCATACGCTCACGACGAACTTTTGTACGCGTTACTTCAACCCCACAACGGTCACAAACAATCCCTCTGTAACGAATGCGTTTGTACTTACCACAAGCACATTCCCAGTCTTTTGTAGGACCAAAGATGACTTCGTCAAAGAGTCCTTCACGTTCTGGTTTCAAGGTACGGTAATTGATTGTTTCAGGTTTTTTGACTTCTCCATAAGACCATGAACGGACTTTGCTTGGAGAAGCTAGGGTGATTTGCATACTTTTAAAACGATTTACATCAACCACTATTTCTTCCCTTTCTATTCTAAGTGAACTGCTTATTCTTGTTCAGCAGTTTCTTCTGTTGCTTCCGCTTTTGTTGCTTTCTCTGCTTCTTCAGCTTCAAAGGCTGCTTTAGCCTCTTGGGCTGCTTTTTCGCGGGCTTTTTCAAGGTCATCTACGTGGATGACATCTTCGTCCATTCCTTCATCCAAGTCGCGAAGTTCCACTTCTTGGTCATCTTCGTCAAGGACACGCATGTCAAGACCAAGAGATTGCAATTCTTTCACAAGAACTCGGAATGATTCTGGAACACCTGGTTTTGGAATTGGTTTTCCTTTTGTAATAGCTTCATAAGCTCTCAAACGTCCGTTAATATCGTCAGACTTGTAAGTCAAAATTTCTTGGAGAACATTTGACGCACCGTAGGCTTCAAGAGCCCAAACTTCCATCTCACCGAAACGTTGTCCACCAAACTGAGCTTTACCTCCAAGTGGTTGTTGGGTAACAGTTGAGTATGGTCCGACTGAACGGGCGTGCAATTTATCATCAACCATGTGGTGGAGTTTGATCATGTACATGACACCAACTGATACACGGTTGTCAAAAGGCTCACCTGTACGTCCATCGTAAAGGATTGTCTTAGCATCGCTATCCATACCTGCTTCTTTAACAGTGTCCCAAAGGTCTTCAGAACTTGCTCCGTCAAAGACTGGTGTTGCGATGTGGATACCAAGAGTACGGGCTGCCATACCAAGGTGGAGTTCCATAACCTGACCGATATTCATACGTGATGGTACCCCAAGAGGGTTCAACATGATATCGACTGGAGTTCCGTCTGGAAGGTAAGGCATGTCTTCTACAGGGACGATACGAGAGACAACCCCCTTGTTTCCGTGACGTCCGGCCATCTTATCTCCGACCTTGATCTTACGTTTTTGAGCGATGTAGACGCGAACCAGCATGTTAACGCCTGATTGCAACTCATCTCCATTTGCACGTGTAAAGATCTTAACATCACGAACGACACCATCGGCACCGTGTGGTACACGAAGAGAAGTATCACGTACTTCACGAGACTTGTCTCCGAAGATAGCGTGCAAGAGGCGTTCTTCAGCTGAAAGATCTTTTTCACCCTTAGGTGTGACTTTACCTACAAGGATATCGCCTTCTTTAACCTCGGCACCAATACGGATAATTCCCATTTCGTCAAGGTTTTTAAGGGCATCTTCCCCAACGTTTGGAATCTCACGAGTAATTTCTTCAGGCCCAAGCTTTGTATCGCGCGTTTCTGATTCGTATTCTTCGAGGTGGACAGATGTGTAGACATCGTCTTTCACCAGGCGTTCGCTCATGATAACGGCATCTTCGAAGTTGTAACCTTCCCAAGTCATGTAGGCAACGATTGGGTTTTGTCCAAGCGCCATTTCTCCATTTTCCATAGAAGGTCCGTCAGCGATAAAGTCGCCTTTTTCAACGACATCACCAACTTTAACGAGGGTACGTTGGTTGTAGGCAGTACCTGAGTTTGAACGGCGGAATTTTTGAATGTGATAAACATCTAGGGAACCATCTTCACGGCGAACTTCTACCTTGTCCGCATCTGCGTAGGTAACTTTACCATCATGCTGAGCAATAACCGCAGCTCCAGAGTCATGGGCTGCTTGATATTCCATACCAGTACCAACGTAAGGCGCTTTTGGATCAATCAAAGGCACAGCCTGACGTTGCATGTTGGCACCCATGAGGGCACGGTTTGAGTCATCGTTTTCCAAGAAAGGAATACATGCTGTCGCAACGGCAACTACCTGTTTTGGTGAAACGTCCATGTAGTCAACTACTTCTGCTGGATACTCTTGGTTGACCCCTTGGTGACGTCCCATGACAACCTTCTCAGCAAAAGTACCATCTTCGTTCAATTTTGAATTAGCCTGTGCTACAGTAAATTCATCTTCTTCATCGGCTGTCAACCAAACGATTTCGTTTGTGACTACACCAGTTTCACGGTCAACCTTACGATATGGTGTTTGAACAAATCCATACTTGTTCAAGTGACCGTATGATGACAAGTTATTGATCAAACCGATGTTAGGTCCTTCAGGTGTCTCGATTGGACACATACGACCGTAGTGAGTGTAGTGCACGTCACGTACTTCATATCCAGCACGGTCACGAGTCAAACCACCAGGTCCTAAGGCTGACAAACGACGTTTGTGAGACAACTCAGAAAGTGGGTTGTGTTGGTCCATGAACTGGGACAATTGTGACGAACCAAAGAATTCTTTGATCGCAGCTGTCACAGGGCGGATGTTGATAATTTGTTGCGGTGTCAAAACTTCATTGTCCTGGACAGACATACGTTCACGGACATTACGTTCCATACGAGAAAGTCCAAGACGTACTTGGTTGGCAAGCAATTCACCAACTGCACGGATACGACGATTTCCAAGGTGGTCGATATCATCCACACGACCGATACCTTCTGCCAAGTTGAGGAAATAGCTCATCTCTGCAAGGATATCCGCAGGAGTTACAACACGAACCTTGTCGTCTGGATTAGCATTTCCGATGATGGTTACAACACGGTCTGGGTCCGTTGGGGCAACAACCTTGAATTTTTGAAGAACAACTGGTTCTGTCAGAACAGCTGCATCGTTTGGTATGTAAACAATCTTGTTCAAGTCGCCATCCAAGTGGCTCTCAATACTTTCAATCACGCTACGAGTCATAACGGTGCCAGCTTCTACCAAGATTTCACCCGTTTCAGGATCTACCAATGGCTCAGCGATGGTTTGGTTGAGCAAGCGTGTTTTGATGTTCAATTTTTTATTAATCTTGTATCGACCAACGGCTGCTAAGTCATAGCGACGTGGATCAAAGAAACGTGCCACAAGCAAGCTACGTGAGCTTTCAGCAGTTTTAGGCTCACCTGGACGAAGGCGTTCGTAAATTTCTTTCAAGGCTTCGTCTGTACGAGAGTCCATTGGATTCTTGTGGATATCTTTTTCAACAGTATTGCGAACCAATTCGCTATCACCAAAGATATCAAAGATTTCATCATCACCCGAGAAACCAAGCGCACGAACCAAGGTCGTAAATGGAATCTTACGAGTACGGTCGATACGAGTATAAGCGATGTCTTTTGAGTCGCTTTCAAGTTCCAACCAAGCTCCACGGTTAGGGATAACAGTAGAACCGTAACCCACTTTACCGTTCTTGTCTACTTTGTCATTAAAGTAAACACCTGGTGAGCGAACCAACTGAGAAACGATAATACGTTCACCACCATTGATGATGAAAGTACCCATCTCAGTCATGATTGGGAAATCACCAAAGAAGACTTCTTGAGTCTTGATTTCGCCTGTTTCTTTATTGATCAAGCGGAAGGTTACAAAAATTGGTGCTGAGTAGCTAGCATCGTGGATACGAGCTTCTTCGAGCGTGTATTTTGGTTCCTTGATTTCATAGCCAACAAATTCCAACTCCATTGTGTCTGTGAAGTTTGAAATTGGCAATACATCTTCAAATACTTCCTTAAGTCCGTGGTCTAGGAAATCTTTGAATGAATCCGTTTGAATTTCAATCAAATTTGGTAAGTCAAGAACTTCTTTGATTCTTGAAAAACTACGACGGGTACGATGTTTCCCGTATTGAACGTCATGTCCTGCCAAGATGATTCTCCTTTGTAAATAAATTCCAAGCCTTATCAATCAGGCTTTTCTAATCGTCATATGGTTTTAAAAACCCCTATCACCGTGTCCCTTTGATGAATTTTCAGAATCTTTAAATCTTTGTTACAAGCACTCAAAAACCTGAAAAAAAGCACAAAAAGAGCAGCTAAATCTGACTTTTTCAGAAGATTTAACTGCTGTGAGCCTTGTCTGGACAATATTTCAGACAAAACCTACGACAAATGACTACTCATATTATACCTTATTTAGCCAGATTTTTCAAGGTTTTTTTACTACTTTTTAAACAATCTTTTCCTATATATTATTTTAAAATTTCAAGAGAATGAAGCATTATATTTTCTCTTAAAAACTAGGAAAACGCTTGCACTAATGTTTACCTCGTGCTATACTGTTAGGGAACAACTACACAAGGAGAATTGTGATGAAAAAGATCCCATCTCAAACTGAGAAAAAAATGATTTATGGTATCCGTTCCTTGAAGAACGGAACTGGTTCTGTCCTTATTGGTGCCAGCATTGTCTTGCTTTCTGCTGCAATGCCAACTATTTCAGCTAACGAAAACCTTCCTCAAACTCAGGAAAATACTAGCGCTGTGATCAAGGCCCCTACTGAGACTGAAACGAGTCAAACTCAAAAGGAAACGCCTATTTCTGAACAAAAGAATGCAAACGCTTCCCTTGACGCTAAAAAGGAAGCTCTAGCAGCTGAAACACCTAAAAAAGAAGACGCTACTACAAGCCAGCCCAACAGCAAAGAAGAGAAAGTAGATACCAGCACTTCGACGCCAAGTTCTGATCAAAAACCACAAGCAGACACTAGTTCTGAAGAACCAATCGAAGACAACTACTTCCGCATCCATGTAAAAAAACTCCCTGAAGAAAACAAGGATTCTCAAGGTCTTTGGACATGGGACGATGTTGAAAAACCTTCTGAAAACTGGCCAAATGGAGCCAAGTCTTTCAAGGATGCCAAGCAAGATGACTACGGCTATTATCTCGATGTCAAACTTAAGAATGATCAAGCCAAGAAGGTCAGCTTCCTCATCAACAATACTAAAGGGGATAACCTTACTGGAGACCGTTCAGTAGAGCGCCTTTCTCCAAAAATGAATGAGGCTTGGCTAGATGAAAACTATAAGGTATACAACTACCGTCCTCAGCCAGCGGGAACTGTCCGTGTCAACTACTATCGCACCGACGGGAACTATGACAAAAAATCTCTCTGGTATTGGGGCGATGTCAAGAATCCAAGCAGTGGAGAATGGCCTGACGGGACAGACTTTACTGCAACTGGAAAATATGGCCGTTACATTGATATTCCACTCAATGAAGCTGCAAGAGAATTTGGATTTTTATTACTAGACGAAAGCAAGAAAGGCGATGATGTGAAAATCCGAAAAGAGGATTACAAATTTACAGATTTGAAAAATCACAGTCAAATCTTTCTCAAAGATGATGACGAAACCATCTACACCAACCCCTATTACGTGCACGACATCCGCATGACTGGTGCTCAACACGTAGCTAAGTCTCGTATTGAAAGCAGCTTTTCTACCCTAGTCGGAGCCAAGAAAGAAGACATTCTTAAGCACTCCAACATCACTGACCATCAAGGGAACAAAGTAGCCATCACAGACGTGGAAGTAGATGAAGCTGGTAAGAAAGTGACCTACATTGGCGACTTCTCTGATACCCAACACCCTTACACTGTCAGCTACAATTCAGACCGTTTTACCACACGTTCAAGCTGGCGCCTCAAGGATGAGACCTACAGTTATGACGGTCCACTCGGCGCAACCCTAAAAGAAGATGGCAAGCGTGTCGACCTTACCCTCTGGTCTCCAAGTGCTGATAAGGTTTCCGTTGTCGTCTATGACAAGAAAGACCCTGAAAAAGTAGTCGGAACTGTCGCCCTTGAAAAAGGAGAAAAAGGAACCTGGAAACAAACTCTAGATGCAAACTCTGGTCTAGGTATCAGCAACTACACTGGCTACTACTACCACTACCAAATCGAGCGCCAAGGTAAAACTGTCCTCGTTCTTGACCCTTATGCCAAATCATTAGCGGCTTGGAATAGCGACCTAGCAAAAACAGATGCCGCTCATAAGGTCGCTAAAGCTGCCTTCGTCGATCCAGCAAAGTTAGGTCCGCAAGACTTGACCTATGGGAAGATTCGCAACTTCAAATCGCGTGAAGATGCCGTTATCTACGAAGCTCATGTTCGTGACTTCACTTCGGATCCTGCCATCGCAAAAGACTTGACCAAGCCATTTGGTACCTTTGAAGCCTTTATCGAAAAACTAGACTATCTCAAAGACTTGGGTGTGACTCATATCCAACTCCTTCCAGTCTTGTCTTACTACTTTGTCAATGAATTGAAGAACCAAGAACGTTTGTCTGCCTATGCTTCAAGTAACAGCAACTATAACTGGGGATATGACCCTCAAAACTACTTCTCCTTGACTGGTATGTACTCAAGCGATCCTAAGGATCCAGAAAAACGTATTGCCGAATTCAAGAACCTCATCAACGAAATCCACAAACGTGGCATGGGGGCTATCTTGGACGTGGTCTACAACCATACTGCCAATGTTGATATTTTTGAGGATATTGAGCCAAACTACTATCACTTTATGGACGCAGACGGAACACCTCGTACTAGCTTTGGAGGCGGTCGTTTAGGAACAACCCACTACATGTCTAAGCGTGTCTTGGTAGACTCCATCAAGTATCTGGTTGAAACCTACAAAGTAGATGGTTTCCGTTTCGATATGATGGGAGATCACGATGCAGCTTCTATTGAAGAAGCTTACAAGGCTGTACGCGCCCTCAATCCAAACCTTATCATGCTAGGTGAAGGCTGGAGAACCTATACTGGCGATGAAAATACGCCTGTACAACCTGCTGACCAAGATTGGATGAAGAAAACAGATACTGTCGCTGTCTTTTCAGACGACATCCGTAACAACCTCAAGTCTGGCTATCCAAACGAAGGGCAGCCTGCCTTTATCACAGGTGGCAAACGAGATATCAATACCATCTTTAAAAATCTCATTGCCCAACCAACTAACTTTGAAGCAGACAGTCCTGGAGATGTGATCCAGTATATCGCAGCCCATGATAACTTGACACTCTTTGACATCATTGCCCAGTCTATCAAAAAAGACCCAAGCAAGGCGGAAAACTACGCTGAGATCCATCGTCGTTTGCGACTTGGAAACCTCATGGTCTTGACTGCTCAAGGAACTCCGTTTATCCACTCTGGTCAGGAATATGGACGTACCAAACAATTCCTTGACCCAGCCTACAAGACTCCTGTTCCTGAAGATAAGGTTCCAAACAAGTCTCACTTGTTGCGCGACAAGGACGGCAAGCCATTTGTCTATCCTTACTTTATCCATGACTCTTACGACTCTAGTGATGCTGTCAACAAGTTTGATTGGACCAAGGCAACAGATGGTAAAGCTTTCCCTGAAAATGTCAAGAGCCGTAACTACATGAAAGGTTTGATTGCCCTTCGTCAATCGACAGATGCCTTCCGACTCAAGAGTCTACAAGATATCAAAGAACGCGTCCAACTCATTACTGTCCCAGGAAAAAATGGTGTTGAAAAAGAAGACGTAGTCATCGGCTACCAAATCACAGCTCCAAATGGAGATATCTACGCAGTCTTTGTCAATGCGGATGAAAAGGCTCGCGAATTCAACTTGGGAACTGCCTTTGCTCACTTGAGAAAGGCCGAAGTCTTAGCTGATGAAAACCAAGCAGGACCAGTAGGAATTGCCAACCCTCAAGGTCTCGAATGGACTGAAAAAGGCTTGAAATTGAACGCTCTCACTGCTGTCGTTCTCCGCTTGTCTCAAGGTGGTGCCATTGTCGCTCCAGCTGTGGAAGAAAAACCAGAATTTGATCTTTCTAGCCTGGAAGTTGAACCAGAACAAGGCCAAGCTCAAAACCTAGCAGCCAATCCTGAAACTCAAGAAACTACTACAGAGGCTCTTTCTCAAAAACTCCTTCCAAACACAGGAACTGAGAATAAATCCCTTCTTGCTCTTGCTGGATTCAGCCTCCTTGCCCTTCTCGGACTTGGATGGTTGATAAAAAACAAGAAAAAGAACTAATACTCAATGAAAATCAAAGAGTAAACTAGGAAGCTAGCCATAGGCTGCTCAAAGCACAGCTTTGAGGTTGTAGACAAGGCGGAGCTGACCTGGTTTAAAGAGATTTTCAAAGAATATAACCTAGCCTTCCTATAGAAAAACACCCCATGATTAGAAGACTCTTCTAGCCAATGGGGTGTTGTTTTTATGATACACTTGTCTATCAAATCATATATTCTACGCTATAGGTGGCATCTGATAAGATACGAGCCAGAAACTGCTTGGTTCGTTCTTCTTGTGGACGACTAAAGAAATCGTGGGGATTATTCTCCTCTACGATACGGCCTCCATCCATGAAAATAACGTGGTTAGCGACATCTCTAGCAAATCCCATCTCATGCGTGACGACTACCATGGTCACACCTTCTCCCGCCAACTGTTTCAGAACATCCAAAACATCTCCAACCAACTCAGGGTCTAGTGCAGATGTTGGTTCATCTAACAAAATCACCTCGGGCTTGACGGCAATAGCACGCGCAATTCCTATTCGTTGTTGTTGTCCTCCAGATAGTTGTGAAGGGTAGTAGTCTTTATAGGCCAGTAAACCAACTTTTTCCAAGGCAGATTCTGCACGTTTGAGCGCTTCTTCCTTGGGAACTTTACGAGCTACGATTAGGCCTTCTAGAATATTTTCCAGAGCAGTTTTGTTTGCAAAGAGATTGTAGTGTTGGAAAACAAAGGCTGTTTTTTGGCGAATTTCTAGAATGTCTTTCTTGCTTAATTTGGCTAAGTCATAAGTTTTTCCTGCCAAGGTCAAATGGCCACTATCAGCTTTTTCTAAGTGATTGAGACAACGGAGAAAGGTCGTTTTCCCCGAACCTGATGGTCCTAAGATAACGACGACATCCCCTTGGTTGACCTGGAGATTGACATCCTCCAGGACCTGTCTCTCACCAAATGTTTTTGCAATATGTTCTACTTGTAACATCCTGTCCTCCTATACAAAACGCGCGCTAGATGCTTTCGCTCTCTTTTCTTTTTTCACATAGCCTTTTTCTAATACAGAAAAGCCCCACTGAATCAAACCACAGATCAAAATATACTGCAAAAAGATTACAAAATAAGACTCAAAATACTGGTAACCGTAGGATGCTTCCACACGAGCAATAGCGGTGATATCCTTGATAGTCATAACAAAGACCAGGGAGGTCCCTTTGACGATATTGATTACCAGATTGGCCAAGTTAGGCAAGGCTGAGCGCAAGGCTTGAGGAAAAACAATCCTTAGATAGGCCTGGGTCGTAGTCAGCCCAATCGCATGCGCCGCCTCTAGTTGTCCCTTGTCCACCGTCAAGATAGCTGAACGCAAAATCTCCGATAAACTCCCGACTGTCATCAAACTATAAATAATGAAGGCATAGTAGAGAGGATCAAGCTTGAAAATATCAAAGTCGCTTCC